>DATIWM010000202.1:0-5590 GCA_035519355.1 Thermoanaerobaculia bacterium
CAGGAACGGCGGCGCGCGCCGCCGCCCGGAGCCGTCGCGACGGGGACGTCACGCCAAGATCATAGCGCCGGCAGGAGGAAGCCGACGGCGAGTCCGCCTCCGGGTGCGAGCTCGGCGAAGACGACGCCGCCATGCCGTTCGATGGCGCGGCGAACGGTGGCGAGTCCCATCCCCGAGCCGCGGGATTTCGTCGAGAAGGCGGGCTCGAACAGCCGGTCGAGCGTCCCGGCCGGCACGCCCGGACCGTCGTCCGTGCAGGTGAAGCGGACGCCGCGGCGGTCGCCCGGGAGCGGACACGGTTCCACGCTGAGGCGAACCGTTCCCGGACGGCTTCCGATCGCCTCGACCGCGTTCACCACGAGGTTCGTCAGCGCGTCCCGGACGAGGACCGGATCGGCGGCCACGGACGGCAGCCCCTCCGCCGCCTCGACGCTGAAGCGGACGTTCTCGACGCCGGCGTAATCCGATGCGATCGCCGAGAGCAACCCCTTCGCGGCGTCCGCATCGAGGGAGCGCGGCTCCAGCGCGGCCGGATCCGAGAACCGCGCCAGCCGTCCGATCCGTTCCGTCAGGATTCCGACCTGACGAAGGATGTTCGACCCGCTCTCCTCCACCGCCGCCGGCGTCACTCCGTCGGGCCGTGCCGCGAGCCGGAGAAGGCGCTCGGCGGCGAGCCGGATCGGCGTGAGCGGGTTCTTGACGTCGTGCGCCACGGCCCGGGCGGCCTCCACCCAGGCGCCGAGACGGTCCGCGCGGACGAACTCCGTCAGGTCCTCGAGGAGGAGAAGCGCCCTCGGCCCCGAGGCATCCGACGACAGCTCCATCACGACGACGCGAAAAATGTGGTTCCGACCGTCCGCGGCCACCGCCACGCGACGTTCGACCGTCCGCCTCCGATCGGCCGACTCCTCGACTACCTCGCGCACCGACGCCCACGGCAGGCCCGAGAGCTTCTCGGGCAGCGTCCGGCCCGGGATCAGCTCGTCGGCGGCCGCGTTCGAGAGGAGAACCGCGCCGTCCTCCCTCCGGAAGAGAACCACGGCCGCCGTCAGGTTCGCGAGGAGCCCGACGGCCGTCTCTCGTTCCCTCGCCAGCGACGCCGTCCGCTCGCGGACCCGTTCTCCCATCGCCGTGAAGGCTTCCACGAGGCGGCGGAGATCGACGTTTCGCGGCGGCTCGAGCGGCGGCGGCTCCGCGCCGGATCCGATCCGTTCGGCCGCGCCGATCAGGTCCTCGACCGGCTTGCCGAGCGCGAGGGCCGCCCGGCCGCCGAGGCCGAAGGCGCCGAGGGCGACGGCCACCGCGAGGAGGACGATGCCGTCGAGGGCGCCCCGGGCCGCCTCGTCCTCCGCGACGACGACGGAGAGCGCGTCCGGCTCCTCTCCCTCGATGGCTTCCGCCGCCTCGACGATGCGCGGAGAGGACCGCGTCCGTCGGAGGGCCGGGGAGGATGCTTCGCGGCGGCCCTCGGCGAGAGCTTCGGCAACCGGCGCCGCGAGACGGCCCCGGGCGATTTCCGCCGTCACGGGCGTCGCGCGCGAAGCGAAGGCCCGGGCCCCGTCACGGTAGAGGAAGAGGTCGCTGCGGATCACTCCGGCCGCGCGATTCAGCTCTCCGGGGCCGACGACTCCCCCGAGCCGCGTCTCCAGCGCCCGTCGTCCCTCGGCGAGGAGGCTCCGGGCGTGGCGCTCCGTCTCCCGGGCCGAGTACCGCTCGAGCGCCAGGCGGACCACCACGACGCTTCCGGCGAGCGGGAGGGCGCCGAAGAGGACGACCAGCGTCACGAGCCGCGCCCGATACGTCCTGAGGAGCGGCACGGCCCGACGCCCCGCCTCTCGCGGCCGCCTCACTCCCCCGAGAAGGAGGAGGAAGACGACCGGCAGGGCCGACTCGGCGGCCGCGACGGCGGCCCCGAGGGAGAGGACCGGCGATTCCCCCGGCGCCACATACGCCACGTAGCCGGGCGACCGGTCGCGGACCCGGAGGCGACGGAGCCCCTCGACCGCGAGGACCTGTCCCGTCGAGACGCCCTTGAGACGGGCCTCGTCGCGCAGCCGCGCCGGCAGCTCGATCGGATCGGCCCGGAGCGGCCCGCTCGCCCGGCCGGCCGCGTCGTATTCCAGCTGCTCGACGAGAATCGGGGCCGGAAGGACGTCCGACGCGGCCTCGGCCAGAAGGGGGTCGCGTTCCGACTCGCGCAGCCACGCCACCCGGACCCATTCCGCCGAGAAGGGCGCCGGGACCTCCGCCGGCGACAGGACCGCCTTCGCCTCCGTTCCGGGACGTGTCAGTCCGAACGACGACACGACCTTCCCGCCGGCATCCCGGATCCTGAGGAGGTCTCCCGCCCCCGGGAACCCGTCCGCGGCGCCCCGGATCCAGAGGGCGCGCGCCAGGTCCGAGACGAGAGTCCGGTCGCCCGCCGGGAGCCACGGGCCGAGCTCCGGAGCGCGGACCCTCGATTCCCAGGCCCGGATCGCCGAGGAGCTGCCGGGAACCGGCGCGTCGGCGCCCGCCATCTCGAGCGCGGCGTCGATCCGGCGCGTCTTGCCGTGGATGAGACCGACCGCGGCCGGCGCGCAGGAGGCCGCGACCAGAAAGACGGCGGTGGCCGCCCGTCCGAGGAGATCACGATCGGCCTCGGACCCGACCCGCCGGGCGAGAGCGAAACCGAAGACGACCGCTCCGAGGCCGCAGAGAGCGGCGCCTGTCGGCGAACCCTCGACGCTCCCGGCCGCCGCCATCAATCCGGCCCCGAGAGCGAAGACGAATCCCGGACGGACACGCGACGCCAGCGGACTCCAGAGAAGGGCCGTCGCCCCCGCGGCGCTGGCCACGAGCGACACGCCTCCGGCCTGGACGAAATAGGCCGCGAGGCCCTCCGGCACGAGGTCCATGGAAGAGAAGAGATCCGGAAGGTCCTCTCCCACGACGCGGCCCAGCAGGTACGGCAGCGCGGCCAGGGGAAGGCCCAGCAGGAGTCGAAGGGGCGCGGAGAGAGAGCGCCCCGGAAGACGTCGAACGTCGGGCCACGCGAGCCGGAGGAGGGCCAGTGCGAAGAGGCCGGTCAGGAAGACGTCGGCGGGCGTGGCCAGAAGCCCGATCTGGGCCGGCCCGCTCCCCTCGAAGCGGCCCCAGAGTCCCGAATCGGCCCGCGGAGCGCCCAGGAGGAGGAGGAGGCGCGCCGCGAGAAGCCCCGGGGCCGTCCTCCCGGAGAGGACTCCGAGAAGGGCGACGATCGCGGCCGCCACCAGGGCCGGGACGAGCGCCCGGGCCCGGGCCGCGTCTTCGCGCGATACGCTGGAAGCGGCCCGTTCGAAGGAGAGCCGGACGAAGCGGTCCGGCCTCTGTGAGGCGAGAGCCCGGAGCCGAAGCCGCGTCGGCCCGCCCCTGAGGTCGAAGAACTCGATCAGGTCGGGCCGGAGGAGACCGGTCGGATAACGACGGGAGACCACGAGAAGCCCCCGCCGTTCGCCGGCCACGACGCGCGGCGAGCTCCAGGCGACGGTGAAGCGGGCCGTGTGGAAGGCGACGGCGATTCCTCCCTCCGCACGCCCCAGCTCCTCCTCGATCTCCATCGGTTCCCCGGTCCACGCGACGGCCCGGCCCGTGGCGTCGAGGAAGACGATGCCCCAGCCCGGGTCTCCCGGAAGCGCGGACGCGAGGATCGTGAAGAGGCGAGCGGGCCGGACCTCGGCTCCGCCGCCGTCCACGACGCCGCGGAACTCGCTCGAACGCTGGATCCGGGCGGCCGTCTCGACCATTCGGGCCGCGTCGGCGTCGAGCGCCCGCCCCGCTTCCGAAAGGAAGCGCTCTTCCCGGCTTCCGAGCGCCGCCTCGGAGACGGGCAGGAGTCGGGCCGCGGCCGCCGCCAGAACGGCCAGCACGGCCGTTGCCGCGAGTCCGGCGTGGCGGGAGCGCCCCTCCCCGGCGGCGTTCAACGGCGCATCGGAACGACGAGGCCGCTCCGCCCGGCGCACGCGATCGCCTCGGGATAGCCCGCGTCCGCGTGCCGGAGGACCCCCGTACCCGGGTCGGTCGTCAGGACGCGCGCGAGCCGCCGCGCCGCCGCGTCGGTGCCGTCGGCCACGACGACCATTCCCGCGTGGATCGAGTAGCCGATTCCGACGCCTCCACCGTGGTGTATCGAAACCCAGGTCGCCCCCGCCGCCGTATTCACGAGGGCGTTCAGGAGCGGCCAGTCGGCGATGGCGTCGCTGCCGTCCCGCATTCCCTCGGTCTCGCGGTTCGGCGAGGCGACGGAGCCGGCGTCGAGGTGGTCGCGTCCGATCACGATCGGCGCCTTCACCCGTCCCGACCGGACCAGCTCGTTGAACGCGAGGCCCGCCTTCGCCCGCTCGCCGTAGCCGAGCCAGCAGATCCTCGCCGGAAGTCCCTGATAGGCGACGCGCTCCCGGGCGAGGCGAATCCAGCGTGCCAGCGCCTCGTTCTCGGGGAAGAGCCCGAGGACCGCCCGGTCCGTCGCCTCGATGTCGGCCGGATCGCCCGACAGGGCGGCCCAGCGGAACGGACCCTTCCCCTCGCAGAAGAGGGGCCGGATGTAAAGCGGAACGAAGCCCTCGATCTCGAAGGCGCGGGTCTCACCCGCCTTGACCGCCTGGGCCCGGAGATTGTTGCCGTAATCGAAGGTGACCGCCCCGCGCCCCTTCAGCTCGAGCATCGCCGCGACCTGGGTCCCCATGGAGCGGACGGCCCGCCGCCGGTATTCCTCCGGGTCGGCCGCCCGGAGCCGGAGCGCCTCCTCGAAGGAGATGCCATGGGGGACGTACCCGTTGAGCTCGTCGTGGGCCGAGGTCTGGTCGGTCAGAAGGTCCGGGACGACGCCGCGCTCGACCAGCCGCGTCAGGAGGTCGACCGCGTTCGCGAGGACGCCGATCGAGACCGCCTCGCCGCGGCTCCGGGCCGCGAGCGCCCGGTCGATGGCCTCGTCGAGCCCCCCGACCCTCTCGTCGAGGTAACGCGTCGCGAGCCGCTTGGCGATCCGTGACGGGTCGACCTCGGCCACGAGGGCCGTCCCGCCGTTCATCGTCACGGCCAGCGGCTGGGCGCCGCCCATGCCGCCGAGCCCGGCCGTCACGGCGAGCCGCCCCTTCAGCGAGCCGTCCTCGGAGCCGAGGTCGCGCCGGGCGGCCGCGGCGAAGGTCTCGAACGTTCCCTGGAGGATTCCCTGAGTTCCGATGTAGATCCACGAGCCGGCCGTCATCTGGCCGTACATCGTCAGACCGAGGGCCTCCAGCCTCCGGAACTCGTCCCAGGTTCCCCAGTTCGGGACGAGGTTCGAGTTCGCGATCAGGACCCGGGGGGCGTCCGGGTGGGTCCGGAGGACGCCGACCGCCTTTCCGGACTGGACGAGAAGCGTCTCGTCGTCCCCGAGCTGGCGGAGCTCCCGGAGGATCGCCTCGAGACACTCCGGATTCCGGGCGGCCTTCCCTGAGCCGCCGTAGACGACCAGTTCTTCCCGGCGCTCGGCGACCTCCGGATCGAGATTGTTGAGGAGCATCCGGTAAGGGGCCTCGGTCAGCCAGGAGCGGCAGGAGCGGGCCGTTCCCTTCGGAAGAGGCGGGGGGGT
>DATIWM010000203.1:0-15703 GCA_035519355.1 Thermoanaerobaculia bacterium
CGGAGGGAATGATCCCCCGGCACGAATTCGGCGGCGCCGGCGGCGACAAGCTGCCGCAGCCGGGCGACGAGATCGAAGCGATCCTGGAGCGGACGGAAAGTTCCTCGGGGTACGTCGTCCTCTCGCACGAGCGGGCGCGCCGGAACCGCGCCTGGGACACCGTCGAGGACGCCTTCAAGACCGGCGCCACCGTCAAGGGGCGCGTCCTGGAAAGGGTCAAGGGGGGGCTGGCCGTGGACATCGGCGTCCGGGCCTTCCTGCCGGGCTCCATCGCCGACTCGCGGCCGCTGAAGAACCTCGACGTCCTCAAGGGGCGCGAGCTGGAGTTCCGCGTGGTCGGCCTCGACCGAAAGCGCGGAAACATCGTCCTGTCGCGCAAGGCGATCCTGGACGAGATCGCGGACGTGAAGCGGAAGGAAGCCCAGGTGGCGCTGGCCGACGGCCGGGTCCTGAAAGGCCTGATCAAGAACATCACGGACTACGGCGCCTTCGTCGATCTCGGCGGCATCGACGGCCTCCTTCACGTGACCGACATGTCGTGGGGACGCGTCGGCCATCCCTCCGAAGTCGTCAAGGTGGGCGAGACGGTCGAGGTCAAGGTGCTGAAGTTCGACGCGGAGACGGGCCGGATCTCGCTCGGGATGAAGCAGCTCAAGCCCGACCCGTGGCAGGACCTTCCGGCCCACTATCCGGTCGGGGCCCGCGTGCGCGGGAAGGTCGTCTCCCTGACGGACTACGGCGCGTTCGTGGAGCTCGAGGAGGGGGTCGAGGGGCTGATCCACGTCAGCGAGATGTCGTGGACGAAGCGGATCAAGAACCCCTCGAAGCTCCTGAAGGTCGGCGACCTGATCGAGGCGGTCATCGCCGACGTGAACCCGGAGACGCGGCGCCTCTCGCTGTCGCTGCGCGCCACGGAGCCCAACCCGTGGGAGCAGCTCGCCGAAAAGTACCGGATCGGGGACCGGATCACCGGGACGGTGCGCAACCTGACCGACTTCGGCGCGTTCGTGGAGATCGAAGACGGCATCGACGGCCTGGTTCACGTTTCCGACATGTCGTGGGGCCGCCGCGTGAAACACCCGTCGGAGGTCCTCAAGAAGGGGGACCAGATCCAGGCGATCCTCACGGCCATCGACATCGAGAACCGCCGGATCAGCCTGTCGATCAAGGAATTCCGTCCGAACGAGTGGGAGCAGTTCGCCGCGGCCCACCAGCCCGGCGATCTCCTCGAGGGCACCGTCGCGAAGGTGGCCGACTTCGGCGTCTTCGTGCGCCTTCCCGAGGGGCTCGAGGGGCTGATGCACGTTTCGGAGACCGACCTTCCGCGCGGAGAGAAGCCGTCCGAGCACTTCCACGAAGGGGATCCCGTCCGCGTGAAGATCCTCCGGATCGAGCCGGCCGAGCAGCGGATCGGGCTCTCTTCCCGCGGCGTCTCCCAGGAGAGCACGCCGGCGGAGGCGAAACCGCCCGCCGACGCCCGGGCCGGGGCGCCGGAGCCGACCCACACCGGTACCGAGCCGTCCGAATCGTGAGAGCCGAGAAGCGGAACCGCAGAAGACCCGAGGGGGACGCCCCGGAACGGGCGACCCGCCGGAGGAACGATGGAGCACGCTGACACTCCCGGAACCCGAAGCGAAGGGACGACGACGAAGGCGGACCTCGTCGAGGAGGTCGCGAAGGCGACCGACCTGACGAAGAAGCAGGCGGAAGTCATCGTCGAGAAGGTCTTCGAGGGGATCATCGAATCGCTCCGAGCCGGCCAGAAGATCGAGCTCCGCGGCTTCGGGAGCTTCCGGCTCCGCCAGCGCGGCGCCCGCGTGGCCCGCAACCCGAAGAAGAGCGGCGTGAAGGTCATGGTCCCTCCGAAGCGGGTCCCGTACTTCAAGCCGGGAAAGAAGCTCAAGGAGCTGATCAACCCGGTGACGCCGTCTTCCGCCGCGGGCGAGCCGCCCGCCGGCGGGGGCTGAGGGCGGGAGAGGCGGACGCCCGCCTCGCCCGCGCCGAGCTCCCGAGCGACGTCATGGAAATCCTCTTCACCCCCTGGCGTCTCGCCTACCTGACCGGCGAAACCGGAGCGGCCGGGGACAGCTGCCTCTTCTGCGGCCTCCACCAGCTCGCGGACGCCGAAGGCCTCATCGTCCACCGGGGGGCCGCGGTCTACGCCGTCCTGAACCGCTATCCCTACTCGAGCGGCCACATCCTGGTGGCACCGTACGCTCACCACGGCTCCCTCGCCGGAATGTCGGCCGCCGAGCGCGGCGAACTGATGGAGGTCGCGGCCGTCGCCGAGGCAATACTCGGCGAGGAATACCGATGCCACGGGCTGAACGTCGGCCTCAACCTCGGCAAGAGCGCCGGGGCGGGCGTCCCCGGCCATGCGCACCTCCACGTCGTCCCGCGCTGGGACGGGGACACGAACTTCATGACGGTCGTCGGCGGGACGCGGACGCTCCCGGAGGACCTGGCCGTCACGCGCGAGCGCCTCGCTCAAGGATTCGCGAAGGCCGCCGCGCGGCCGGAGGCACCGGCCTGACCGGGCGGAGCGCCCCGCGGCTCCCCGCCGTCGTCCTGCTGCTGGCGTTCCTTCTGCCCGGGCTGGGCCAGGTGGCGCTGGGGCGCCGGCGCCGCGGGACGGCCTTCCTGCTCATCGTGGCCGTCACGTTCGCCCTGGGACTGCTCCTCGACGGTACGCTCCCTCGCCCCGTCGCCGGGGAGCCCTTCTCGTGGCTCGGCACCGCCGCCACGGTCCCCACGGGACTGCTCGGGGGTGTCGCGTGGACTCTCGGCTGGGGTCGCGGCGCGCTCACGGAGACGAACGAGGCGGGTACCGCCTTTCTCCTGACCGCGGGGATCATGTCGCTGCTCCTCGTTCTGGACACGGCCGAGCGCGCGCTCCGCCGGGCGCCATGAGCCTCGTCCGCGACCACGCCGTTCTGATGCTCGTCCACGCGACCCTGCTCGCCGCCTTCCTGGCCCTTCTCTGGCGCGAGGAGCCCCGGGCCGTCCGCCGCTTCTTCGTGACGACGTGGCTGGCGCTGGTCGGCGGAGGGCTCGCGCTCGCGTGGCTCCTGTTCCGTGGCGCCTCATGAGCGCCGCGCTGAAGATTCTCGTGTCGGCCGGCGAGGTCTCCGGGGATCAGCACGCCGCGGCCCTTCTCGAGGCTCTGGACCGGCGCGGTGGCGGCCTTTCGGCTCTCGGAATCGGCGGCGATCGCTGCGCCGCGCGCGGGATGAGGCTTCTCGCGCACCAGCGCGACCTCGCGGTGGTCGGACTCGTCGAGGCGATCGGGAAGATCCGGCCGGCCCGACGACTGATCCGCGAGCTGGTGGAGGCCGCCCGGCGGGAGGGCGTCGACGGGGCGGTCCTCGTCGACGCACCGGACTTCAATCTGCCGCTCGCCCGGCGACTTCACCGGGCGGGGATCCCGGTCGTCTTCTACGTCTCGCCTCAGGTCTGGGCGTGGCGACCGGGACGGGCGAAGACGATCGCACGGATCGGCCGGCGTCTCCTGGTTCTCTTCGGCTTCGAGAAGGAGTGGTACGACCAGCGGGGTCTCGGCGCGGCGGTGGAGTGGGTCGGACATCCGCTGGTGGACCAGGCGGCGTCGGAACTGGCCGGCGCTGACGGGTCCCGGCCGGCGCGACGGCGGATCGTCCTGATGCCGGGCTCGCGCGACAGCGAGGTCCGCCGCCTCCTGCCGGCGATGGCGGGCGCCGCCGCGATTCTCGCCAGGAGCCACCCGGACGCGGAGGTCGTCCTCGTTCGCGCCGACTCCGTCTCCGAGGCGCTCCTGCGCGAGGCGGCCGGGGACGCCGTCGACGCCTGGAGAGTCGTCGCGGGGGCCCACCTCGCCCTTCTCGCCTCCGCGGACGTCGTCCTCGTGGCGTCCGGGACGGCCACGGTCGAGGGGCTTCTCGCGGGGGTTCCGATGGTCGTCGTCTACCGGGTCCACCCGATCACCTATGCTCTGGCCAGGCTCCTCGTGAAGGTGAAGCACGCCGCGATGGCCAACATCGTTTCGGACGACGGCGCGGGCGTCCGCGCGGTGCCGGAGCTGATCCAGGCGGACGCGACGCCGGAGCGGATCGCGGCCGAGGCGGCGGTTTTCCTCGACGACCCGGAGAAGGCCGCGGCGGCGCGGCGCCGCCTCGCCGCGGGACGGGCCCGGCTCGGACCGCCGGGCGCCGCGGACCGCGCGGCGCGCGCGCTCCTTCGGGCCCTCGGCCGGGAGGGGAGCTCCGCGTGACGGACGACAGCCGCCGCGCGGCGCGCGACGTCGGCCGCCTCGTCGTCCTCTTCAGGCCCCACCGGCGTCAGGCGGCCTTCGCGGTGCTCGCCATGCTCGGCGTCGCCGTCTTCACGGCCTTCGTCGCCTATCTCTTCCAGCCGCTCTTCGACGAAGTCCTGAGCCCCGAGGCTCGGATCGCGATCACGAAGCAGGGGGAAACCGGGCTCGGCGCGGCGACGCCCCTGAAGACGCTCGCGGGCTCCGGAGACCTCCGGGCGAAGATGCCGCTCATCCGGTGGCTCGACGGGAGGCTCGCCGACCTCTTCCGCGCGGCCGGGGTCACGCGGGAGTCGCGCGGGGCCGCCATCCTCTTCACGATCTTCCTCGCCTTCCTCGCGAAAAACGTCTGCTCCTATTTCGCCCTGGCCCACTTCAACACGGTGGGCCTCGCGTTCGTGAGGGACCTTCGCGCGACGCTCTACGACCGGCTGCTGGGGCAGTCGACGTCCTTCTTCGCCCGGAACCCGTCCGGCGACCTGATCTCCCGCGTCACCGGCGACGTCGACCGGATCCAGTCCCTCTTCGGAACGGACCTGGCCGACCTCGCGCAGTCCCTCGCGACCCTTTCCAGCCTGGTCGTCCTCGTCGTCTCGCTCTCGCCGGAGCTGACCCTGATCGCCCTCGTCATCGCGCCGGCGATCGTGGTCCCGGTCGTCGTCATCGCGAACCGGCTCCGGAAGATCTCGAAGGCGGGACGCGAGCGGATGGGGGATCTCACGAGCGTTCTGGCCGAGACGATCCGCGGCCAGCGCGTCGTGCAGGCCTACGGGGCCGAGCGCTACGAGGCGGGACGCTTCGGCGAGGTCAACGAACGGACCTTCCGGCTCGCGCGCCGCGCCGCGCGGATCATGGCGTTCTCCTCGCCGCTCCTGGAAACCGCTTCGGTCCTCGCGTTCCTCCTCCTTCTCGCCTACGCCGGGAGCCGGATCGCGGCCGACAAGATGACCCTGGGGACGTTCATCTCGTTCGGCGTCGGGCTCGTGATGATGTACCAGCCGTTCAAGAGGGCCACGCGGATCAATCTGGCGCTCCAGACGGCGCTCGCCTCGGCCCGGCGCCTCTTCGAGATTCTCGACGCCCCGGTGGACGTCGTGGACGGACCGGAGGCCCGTCCCCTCCCGGCCTTCGCGCGGGAGATCCGGTTCGACGGCGTCTCCTTCGCCTACCCGGGGGAGGGACCCGTCCTTCACGGCATCGACCTCGTGGTTCCGCGAGGCTCCGTGACGGCCCTCGTGGGACCCTCCGGGGCCGGCAAGACGACTCTCGTCAACCTCGTGCCGCGCTTCATGGACGCCACGGCCGGTACGGTGACGGTCGACGGCCTGGACGTCCGCCTCTCGACGCTGTCGTCGCTCCGCGGCCAGATCGGGCTCGTGACCCAGGACGTCATCCTCTTCGACGACACCGTCCGGCACAATGTGGCCTACGGCCGGAAGGACGTGCCGGAGGGGCGGATCCGCGCCGCCCTCGACGCGGCCAACGCACTCGGCTTCGTCGAGGAGCTGCCGCGGGGCCTCGACACGCGGGTGGGGGAGTCCGGTGCGCGCCTTTCGGGCGGCCAGCGCCAGCGGCTCGCCATCGCGCGGGCGCTCCTGAAGGACCCGCCGATCCTGATCCTCGACGAGGCCACCTCCTCCCTCGACACCGAGAGCGAGCGGGCCGTCCAGCAGGCTCTCGAGCGGCTGATGGCGGGGCGGACCGTGATCGTCATCGCCCACCGCCTCTCGACCGTCCGGCGGGCGGACCAGCTCATCGTCCTCGACGCCGGCCGGATCGTCGAGCGCGGCGCCCACGCCGGGCTTCTCGCGGCCGGCGGGTTGTATCGTCGGCTCCACGACCTCCAGCTCTTCGAGCCGGAGTCCGGCCGGGAGGTTTCGGCGTCATGAGATCGATGACCGGGTTCGGGCGCGCCGCGACGACGCTTCCCGACGGCACGGAGGCGACGGTGATCGTCCGCGGCGTGAACCACCGGTTTCTCGACGTGGCCGTGAAGCTCCGGGACGAGCTGGCCCCGGCGGAGGCGCTCCTCCGGAAAGCCGTCGGCGCCGTCGCCCAGCGGGGGCACGTCGACGTTCTCGTCCGCACCCTCCGGCCCGCCGGCCGGACGGCTTCCTTCGACGAAGCGTCCGCGACCCGCTACGCCGCCGCATGGCGGGAGGCCGCGGGTCGGACGGGCCTTCCGGCCGATCTGACCGCGCGGGACCTCCTCGGCCTGCCGGGCGTCGTGCGCGGCGAGGAGGCGCCGGAGCCGGACGAGGCGGTCCTCGAGGCTCTCGCGGCCGTGGCCGCGGAGGCCCTCGCCGCGTTCGACGCCGCGCGGCAGCGCGAGGGGGAGGCCCTGGCCGGCGCGCTCGACACGATCCTTCTCCGACTCGAACAGGGCGTCGGCCGCCTCGACGACGCCCGGCAGGGCCTGACGGAGCGGATCCAGGCGACGCTCTCGGAGCGAATCCGGAAGCTCGCCGCGTCCGTCCCGCTCGACGAGGCGCGGCTCGCGCAGGAGGTCGCCCTGCTCGCGGACCGCGCCGACATCTCGGAGGAAGTCGACCGGCTGAAGGCTCACCTCGCCGAGGCCCGGCGCCTCCTCGGCGCTTCCGGGCCCGTGGGGAAGCGCCTCGACCATCTGACGCAGGAGCTGCATCGCGAGGTGAACACCGCCGGCGCCAAGGTGCGTGAAGGCGGCGCCACCCGTCTCGTCCTCGATCTCAAGTCGGACCTCGAGGCCTTCAAGGAACAGGTCCAGAACGTCGAATGAAGGACGCCGGATGAGAAGCCGCGGAGATCTGTTCATCGTCTCGTCCGCCTCGGGGGCCGGAAAGACGACGTTGATCCGGGGCGTCCTCTCGGACCCGCGGCTCCCGCCCGGTTCGCTCCACTTCTCCGTGTCGCACACGACGCGATCCCCGCGCGCGGGCGAAACCGACGGCCGCGAATATCACTTCGTGACGGACGCCGCCTTCCGCGCCCTCGTGGACGCGGACGGCTTCCTCGAGTGGGCGGCGGTCCACGGCCACTTCTACGGAACGTCCCGGAAAGAGGTCGAACCGCGGCTTCTGGCCGGGGTGGACGTCCTCCTCGACATCGACGTCCAGGGCGCGCGGCAGGTCCGGTCGCGGATTCCGGACGTCGTGAAGATCTTCGTCTTTCCGCCGTCCCGCGCCGTGCTGGAGGCCCGACTGACGGCGCGGGCCTCGGACGCGGCCGAGGACGTGGCGCGCCGGCTTCGGGCGGCCGCCGGGGAGATGTCCGAGTTCGGCGAGTACGACTATGCGATAATCAACGAGGAGCTCGAGTCCGCGGTCGACGAGCTTCGCTCGATCATCGTGGCCCGCCGCGCGGGACGGAACCGCCGGCGCGAGCGCCTTGAAGCCATCCTGAAGACGTTCAACGTTTGATCCGCCGGGGGGAGACCATCGCATGACCGACGTACCGCCGATCGAATCGAAGTTCCGACTCGTCCACATCGCGGCCCGGCGCGCCGAGCAGCTGATGATGGGAGCCCGGCCGAAAGTGGAGACGAAGCACGCGAAGGTGACCCGCGTCGCGCTCTCCGAGGTCGACCAGAATCTCATCCGCTGGCAGCTGGCCCCCGCGGAATCGGCCCCGGCCGACATCCCGCTGGCCGATCCGCTTCCGACCGAGAGCGCCTGACGAAGCGCCCCCCCGCCTCCCGCGACGCGCTGGTCGAGGCGCTCGCGTATTACCGCGACCTCGGCGTGGGGGAGCTCTTTCTCGACCGGCCGGAGGCGGCACTGGAAGGCCCGGCGGTTCCCGGCCCTCCGCCGGTCGCCGATCGCGCGGCCACGCTCCGCGCCCTCGCGACGGAGGTGGCGGCCTGCCGGCGCTGCGGCCTCTGCGATACGAGGACCCAGACCGTCTTTTCGGACGGTTCCCCCGGGGCCCGGATTCTCTTCGTCGGGGAAGCCCCCGGGGCCGACGAGGACGCCCAGGGCGTCCCGTTCGTGGGGCGCGCCGGCCAGCTCCTGACCCGGATGATCGAGGAGGGGATGGGACTCCGGCGGCAGGACGTCTACATCTGCAACGTCCTCAAGTGCCGCCCCCCCGAAAACCGGAACCCGGAGCCGAAAGAGATCGCGGCGTGCCGCGGGTACCTCGAGACGCAGATCGACACCGTGCGTCCGGAAGCGATCGTGGCGCTCGGGAAGTTCGCCGCCCAGTTCCTTCTCGAGACCGAGGAGGGGATCATGCGGCTCCGCGGGACGTGGGGGAGCTACCGCGGCATTCCGGTCATGCCGACGTTTCATCCCTCGTTCCTTCTCCGCCAGCCCGACAGAAAGCGCGAGGCGTGGGAGGATCTGCTGAAAGTCCTCGGCCGGCTCGGCATTCCGGCCCCGCGCCGGAAGGGAGGCCCGACGCGATGAAGAACCTCGGACGCCTTCTCCTGGCCTTCCTCGTACCGCTGGCCGTCGCCGGTCTGGTCTTCCTCGGCCCCGCCGCGACCCGGAAGGCGCCCGCGCCGGCGCGCTCCGGCGCCCTCCCGACCCGGCCGGTCACCGACCCCTCGGGCCGGACGGCCGCCGAAAACCGGACCGTCGCCGCGGCCCTCGATGCGTGGGCCAGGGGAAACGAAGGACCGGCCCTGCGCGCCGCCGAGGACGACGACGCGGCCCCCTCGGCGGAGCGGGACGACCTCGCCGACCTCTACGCGACCTATCACCCGTTCTTCGTCCGGGGCGACCTGAACGGCGACGGCCTCATCGACTTCGCCCAGGCATTCGTCGAAAAGGGGGCCGGGGGATGGTTTCACGTCGCCGTCTTTTTCGGGAAGCCCGACGGCGGCTTCGAGGCTCCGATCTGGGTCGAGCGGGCCGTGTCGCTGGCGGCGGGGGACCTGTCGATGGAGAGGACGCTCCTGATCGTGGTTCCCGACCTCGGCCTCGACGAGGCCCGCCGCTGGAGATGGGACGGCATCGAGCAGCGCTTTCTGGACGCCGACGCGGATGCGGTTCCCCGGTACGACGCCGAGGATGCGACCCCCGACGACAAGCCCCACGCCCGGACCTGACGTGCCGCCGGGCCGTGTCGCCCTCCTCGTTCCGGGCGGGTTTCCCGGTCTCCCCACGTACCGACTGCCCGGCGAGATCCCGCCTCCGCCGATCGGCGCCCGCGTGGCGGCACCGTTCGGATCCCGGCTCCTGACGGGCGTCGTCGCGTCGCTCGATCCGCCGCCGCCGCCCGACGGGACGGAGGAACGGGAGATCGTGGCGACGCTCGACGAGTCGCCTTTTCTCCACGAACCGCTGGTCCGCGTTCTCGTCCGGGCCGCGACGTACTACGTGGCGCCCCCCGGCGAGCTCCTGCGGGCCGCCGTCCCCGGTCGCCTTCTCGACGCGGGCGAGGCCGTTTATGCGGCCGGTCCCGCCGCCGTCGGCTTCGTTCCGGAAGATCCGCGCGACGGGGAGGTCCTTCGCGAGGTCCTCGCCGTCGGCGAGGCCCGCCTCGGCGAGCTGGCGGCGCGCCTCGGCCGTGTCGGCCTCGGGGGAGCTCTCCGGCGTCTCGCGATCGCGGGCGCGGTCCGGATCCGGAGCGCGCGGCCGGGTCGCGCCGTGGCGCCCGTCGAGAAGGTCTGGATGGCGAGGCCGGGAGTCGACGACGCCGCCACGCGAAACCGCCGGCCGAAACGGAACGCCGCCCATGCCTACCTCGTCGCCCTGGGCCGGCCCGCCGGAGCGGCCGAGCTCCGGGCCGCGGGGATCTCGCCGTCGATTCTCGCCGCGCTCGTAAAGGACGGGCTCGCCGTTGCCCTGGAGCAGGAAAAGAGAGTCGACCTCCGGAAGCACGTCGGCGCGGGCGGGAGCGACCGTCGCGTCGTGCCGACGCCGGCGCAGCGGGAGGCCATCGCCGGCATCGCCGGCGCGGTCGCCGCGGAATCGGCCAGATCGTTCCTCCTCGACGGCGTGACCGGGAGCGGCAAGACGGAGGTCTACCTCGCCGCCCTGGAAGCCGTCCGGGCCCGGGGCCGGCAGGGAATCCTCCTCGTCCCGGAGATCGCCCTCGCTCCCGCTCTCGTCCGGCGGCTGCTCCTGCGCTTCGGGGAGCGCGTCTCGCTGCTCCACAGCGGGCTCTCGGACGGCGAGCGCGCCGCGGAGTGGGAGCGCGCCCGGCGCGGCGACGTGGACGCCGTCGTCGGCCCGCGGTCGGCCGTCTTCGCGCCGCTCCCCCGGCTCGGCCTCATCGTCGTGGACGAGTGCCACGACACCTCGTACAAGCAGGCCGAGGCGCCGCGTTACGACGCCCGCGACGTGGCGCGCTCCCGCGCCCGGGAGGAGGGGGCCACGCTCGTGCTCGGCTCGGCCACGCCGTCGGTGGAGCAGGAGCACGCCGCGCGCGAGGGACGGCTGACGCGCCTCGTCCTCCCGGCGCGGCCCGGCGCGCAGGGCGTGGCGGCGGTCGAAGTCGTGGACGTCCGGACCGAACGTCCGAGGGAGGGCGATCACGGGCGCCTCCTCTTCGCGGCGAGGACCGTCGAGATCCTCAGCGCCTGCTTCTCGCGGGACGAGCAGGCGATCCTGCTCCTGAACCGGCGCGGCTTCTCGCCGAGCCTCCTCTGCCGCGCCTGCGGCCAGGACTTCCGCTGCGACCGCTGCTCCGTGGCCCGGACCTACCACCGGCGCCCGGAGCGGCTCCTCTGCCACTACTGCGGCGACGCGATCCGTCCCCCTGCACGCTGCCCGGCCTGCGGCTCCGACGTCCTCATGCCCGTCGGCTTCGGGACCGAGAGGCTCGCGGAGCGATTCGAGGAGGCCTTTCCAGGGGTTCCTTACGCGGTGCTGGACCGCGACGCCGCGGCGCGGCGCGGGGGAGCGGCCGGCGTCCTTCTCGACTTCGAGGCCGGCCGGGCCCGGGCTCTCCTCGGGACCCAGATGGTGGCCAAGGGACACGACTTCCCGAACGCGACCGCCCTGGCCGTTCTCGACGCCGACGCCCTCCTCTCGTTTCCCGACTTCCGGGCCGCCGAGCGGACGTTTCAACTCGTGACGCAGGCGGCCGGGCGCGTGGGGCGAGGCGAGCGGCCGGGCCGGGTCGTCGTCCAGACCGCCCGTCCGGATCACGAGGCGATTCGAGCCGCCGCGAGGCAGGATCACGCCGCCTTCGCCGAGGCCGAGCTCCGCTTCCGCCGCGCCTTCTCGTATCCCCCGTTCTCGCATCTCCTCCTCGCCCTGTTCGCCGAGAGGGACCGGGCCCGGGCCGAGGCGGACGCCCGGGCGGCCGCCTCGGCCCTGGCGGCGTCCGCCGTCTCCTCCCGCGTCCGCCTTCTCGGCCCGGCACCGGCGCCCCTCGAGCGGCTGAAGGGAGCGTGGCGCTTCCACCTCCTCGTGAAAGCCGACCGGCGCGAGGCCATCGCCGAGGCCGGGGAGCTCCTCGCCCGGCTCCCCGCAGCCCCGCGTCTCGACGTCGACCCGCAGAGCCTCCTCTGAACGGGAAGGCGGGGCGGGGCCCCTCTGCTACAGTGGCGCGATGGCGTCCGACTCCGATTTCGAAGCGCCCCTGAAGCGGCTCCGCGACCGCCTGGAGCAGCTCAAGGGGTACCCCGACAGCCCGGCGAAGCAGCGCGACCTGCAGAAGCTGCTGCAGAAGCTGGAGAAGCTCTCGGTGGAAATCTACGGGAACCTGTCGCCGTGGCAGAAGACGCTCGTCGCGCGCCACCCGCTGCGGCCCTTCACGCTCGATTACGTCCGCGTCCTGATCCGCGACTTCGTGGAGCTCCAGGGCGACCGCAACTTTGCGGACGACCCGGCCATCGTGGCGGGCTTCGGCTTCTTCGGCGACCGTCCGGTCGCCGTCATCGGGCACCAGAAAGGACGGGACACCAAGGAGAAGATCCGCCGCAATTTCGGCATGCCGCGTGCCGAAGGGTACCGGAAGGCCGAGCGGATCATGAGGCTGGCCGAGAAGTTCCGTCGCCCGGTGCTCGCCTTCGTCGACACGCCGGGCGCGTATCCGGGGCTCGACAGCGAGGAACGGGGAATCGCCGAGGCGATCGCGGCGAATCTGATGGTGATGGCGCGCCTCGAAACCGTCCTCCTCGCGGTCGTGATCGGAGAAGGGGGATCGGGTGGGGCCCTCGGAATCGGCATCGCCGACGCGGTGCTCATGCTGGAGCATGCCGTCTACTCGGTCATCTCCCCCGAGGGGTGCGCGGCGATTCTCTGGAAGGACCAGGCGAAGGCCCGCGAGGCCGCCGAGGCGATGCGGATCACGGCCGCCGACTGCAAGGCGCTCGGCGTGGTGGACGAGGTGATTCCGGAGCCGCCGGGGGGCGCGCATTCCGATCCCGTGACCACGATCGAACGGGTCGGACGCCGTCTCGACGACCACCTCGCCCGCCTCGCTCCCGTCCCGCTCGACCAGCTTCTCGAGGCGCGTTACCGCAAGTTCCGCTCGATCGGGGCCTGGGAAGAGGCCGCCGCACCGCGGTGACGCCGGCCGTCGCGACGCCGAAGGCCCCGCGGATCCGCCTTCGCGGACAGGATGCCGCCGCCGCGAGCCGCCTCGCGGAGACGCTCGGGATCCCGCCGGCGGCGGCGCGGGTACTGGCCGCCCGCGGCTTCGCGGACGCGGCGTCGGCCCGCGCCTGGCTCGACCCGACGCCGGACCTCTTGCACGACCCGTCCGGAATGGCCGGACTCCCCGAGGCGGTCTCACGTCTCGCCGACAGCGCGCGGCGCGGCGCGCGGGTCGTCGTCTTCGGCGACTACGACTGCGACGGCGTCGGCGCGCTCGCCATCCTGACGACCGTGCTGACACGGCTCGGGGCCGACGCCCGCCCCTTCATCCCGCACCGGGTGAACGACGGCTACGGCCTGAAGCCCGACACGCTGCGACGGGTCCTCTCCGAGCACCGTCCGGAGGGGATCGTCACGGTGGACTGCGGCATCACGGCGCGGGCGCCGGTCGAGGAAGCGACGCGGTCCGGCGTCTACGTGATCGTCACGGATCACCACCTCCCCCCGGAACGGCTCCCCGAGGGAGCGGTTCTCGTCGACCCGAAGCTCCCGGGCTGTCCCTATCCGTTCAAGGAGCTCTGCGGGGCCGGCATCGCCTGGAAGCTGGCGGAGTCGCTTCTCCTCCGCGCCGGAGAGGCCGCCGGGCTCTCCCGCGCCGCCGGAGAAGCCTGGCGGGCCTCCCTCGCCAAGATCGCCGCCATCTCGACGATCGCCGACGTCGTGCCGCTGACGGGGGAGAACCGGATTCTGGTGGCTTGGGGTCTGGCGGGCCTCGCCGACCCGCGCTCTCCGGGCCTTTCGGCGCTTCTCAAGCGCGCCGGAATTCCCCCGGGCCGTGGCCCCACCGCCCGGGAGGTGGCCTTCCGGATCGCTCCCCGCCTCAACGCCGCGGGGCGGCTCGAGCATGCGCGCCGGGCGCTGGAACTCCTGACGACGGCGGACCCGGCCCGCGCCGAATCCCTCGCCGACGAGCTCGAGGCAGCCAACGCCGAGCGGCGGGCCTTGCAGGAGCGTCTCGTGGCAATCGTGCTCGAACGGCTCGCCGGCGGTTTTTCTCCGGATCGCGATGCGGTCGTCGTCGAGGCGGGGGACGCCGCCGGCGGCTGGCATCGCGGCGTCCTCGGCCTGGCCGCGTCCCGGGTGGCCGAGCAGCTCCGACGGCCGGTCCTTCTCTTCTCCCGCGACGGGGATCGGGTCGCCGGGAGCGGTCGGACCTGGGGCGGAACGCCCCTCCATTCGCGGGTCGCTCCGGTCGCCGCCCGCTTCGCGACGGAATTCGGAGGACACGACGCGGCGCTCGGCATGACCGTACCGGCCGACTCGTGGGACGCTTTTCGCGAGACGCTCCGGTCCGCCTTCGCCGCCGCGCGCGACGATGCGGAGTGGGAGAGCGACGCGGTGGCCGATGCGGAGCTGGCGGCGGGCGAGGTGACGGACGAGCTGGGGAGCTGCCTGTCGCGCTTCGAGCCGCACGGCGCCGGGAACCCCCGTCCGCTCTTCCTCCTTCGGGCCCTCCGGTGGGACGGCCGCGGCCGCCGGATCGGCCCGCGGGGCCTTCGGACCGCGTTCGTGGAGGGCGCCTGCCGGCTCGACGCGGTGGGCTGGAGGCTCGGAGACCTTCCGGAGGAGGCGCGCCCCGGCCGCGCGGACGTCGCGG
This sequence comes from Thermoanaerobaculia bacterium, assembly GCA_035519355.1. GTDB lineage: Bacteria > Acidobacteriota > Thermoanaerobaculia > UBA5066 > UBA5066 > DAOMFB01. The sequence goes on from DATIWM010000203.1 coordinate 14,414, forward strand.
CCCACGTCGCCATCGACTCGTACACGGGACGGCCGGCGCTCGAGGTCGTCCAGCTCGGACCGGCCGCGGCATGACGCCCGGGCGGGTCCGGTTCCGCCGCTTCCTGGTGGTCCTCGGCGCTGGCTGGATCCTGCTGCTCGGGTATCTCTACCGGAAGCCCGGATCCCGTCCGACCGAGGTCCGGGAGGAGATCGCCGGAACCCTCGTCGCGGAGGCGGGTTCCGTCAGCGACCAGATGCGTTTCCGGGATTTCGAGTACGTGGAGACGCGCGGCGCCGAGGGACGTTTCCGGCTGCTCGCCGCCGAAGCGCTCCGGTTCGAGAAGGACTGGGAGCGGAAGTTCCGGCTGAAGGACGTGACGTTCGAATCCGGTGCGGCGACCGCCTCGCCGGGCGTCCGCCTCTATGCGCCCCGCGCCGAATTCTCGGAAGCGTCCAAGGCCTTTCGCGTCTTCGACGGTGTCGAGATCCGCGGCGAGGAGTCCCGTCTGTTCGGCGACTCGTTCCACTACGAGCCGTCGACGCGCGAGCTCGTCTCGGAGGGCCCCGTGACCGCCCAGAGGGGCCGGCTCGTCATTCGCGCCGATGCCGGGAGGGTCCGGACGGAAGAAGGGACCGTCGTCCTCTCGGGGCGCGTTCGCCTCCGCGGCCGCGGCGACGGAGGAGAAACCCTCGACCTGGCCTCGCCGAGGCTCGAGCTCTCGCGGGGCGGGCGGATCGCCGCCGCCGGAGACGAGACCGTCGCGCGGTCGGGCGGCCTCGTCCTGCGCGCCCGCACCATCGACCGGACACGGGAGCCCGAGGGGGACCGGCTGCGCGCCGCCGGGCAGGCCCTTCTGTTCGTCGACCCGGCGGCGGGACGACTCCCCGGCGCGGCCGCCGTCTTCGGGGATGCCCTCGACCTGCAGCGAGACGGCGACGGCCGGCCCGTCGCCGTCAACGTGTCGTCGGAGCCGGGTCCCTCCGAGATCGACCTCGCTCCCGGCCCGCGCGAGCCGGGGCGCACCGCACGGGCGCCCCGGTTCGAGGCGCGCTTCCGCGACGGCGCGCTCGCGGAGATCACCGTCCCGTCGAGCCTGACGTCTTCCGAGGCCGCCGGATCGGACGTGCCGGCGGGAGGCGGCCTGAGAACCCTGACGGCCGGCTCCGCCCGGCTGACGTTCCTTCCCGGAGGCGGCCTCGACGTCGGCGTCTTCGAGAAGGGGGTCACCGTGACGGACGGGACCCGGGCGTCGCTCCGGGGGACCGTCGCGACGCTGCGCGGCCGGGACGACGCGGCCGTCATCACCGG
>DATIWM010000204.1:0-2912 GCA_035519355.1 Thermoanaerobaculia bacterium
GAGACCGTCGTCAAACTCGGCGCGGCCTTTCCCGGGACGATCGAGGACGCGACCGCGATCTTCGACGGTCTGCGCCGAGTCAAGTCCCCCGAGGAGCAGGCCATGATCCGGGCCGCCGGCGAACGGACGACGCTCGCAATCGCCGCGACCCATGCCCGGATCCGAAGGGGCATGACCGAGCAGCAGGTTTCCAACATCCTCGACGAGGAGTTCAAGAGGCTCGGTGTGCGGGGTGGCGGGCTCGTCCAGTTCGGCCCCTCCTCCGCGTTTCCGCACGGGACCCCGGAGCCCCGGACGCTCGCCAAGGGAGACGTCGTCCTGATCGATTGTGGCTGCAAGGTCCACGGCTACAATTCCGACGTCACCCGAACCGTCGCCTTCGGAAGCGCCTCCGACGAGGTCCGCAAGGTCTACGAGATCGTCGAGCACGCTCAGTCCGCGGGGATCGCGTCGCTCAAGGCCGGCGCGATCCCGGAGGAAGTCGACCGCGCGGCGCGCCAGGTCATCGAGGGCGCCGGCTACGGCGAATTCTTCTCGCACCGCCTCGGGCACGGCCTCGGCATGGACGGGCACGAGTCGCCCTACCTCGTGCGGGGCAACCGGACGCCGCTCGTCGCCGGCAACGTCGTTACGATCGAACCGGGCATCTACATGCCCGGCAAGTTCGGCGTGCGGATCGAGGACGACTACGCCGTGCGCGAGAAGGACCCGGAGGGTCTCTCCGAGCGTTCGCTCGGGCTTCAGATTCTCAACGGGTAGAGAACGCGGGCGGCGCCGGCGGCACGGCATCGAGCTCGAGCTCCTCGGTGACGACGCGCCCGCCCCGTTGGAACTGCAGCCACGCCCGATAGAGCCCGGGTTTCGGCAGCCTCACCAGGAAGGGGATGCGGCCGTCCCGGCCGAGGCCCGGCTCGCGGTCGTCCGGATGCGCGTGCGCGAAGGTCTCCCCGTCCTGGTGGATGAGCAGCAGGTGCGCCAGCGCGCCGAGCCAGGGCTCGAGATCCTCGACGGGGCGGCCCTTCGCGTCGGTCAGTCGCGCCGTCACCGTGACCGTTTTCCCCGCGGGCAGGCCGCCCGGAGGCGGCGAGAGCTGGACCGCGACTCCTCCGCCCGTGGCCGCGAGAACAGGGCCCGCCGGCATGGGCGACGGGGGCGGTGTCGCCTGCGTTCCCGTCCGTACGCGCAGAGACGTCTGGAGAACCTGCGACCCCGCCCCGCGCGGCGCGACGTCCGCGAAGAGGCGGTACTCGCCCGGCGCCGGGAACCGGTAGCGCAGGCGAAAGACGCCGGGTGACACGATCTCCGGGTGCTCGTGCGCGAAGTAAGCGAGATCGCTCCGCACGAGGAAGAGGTGCAGCGGACGCTCGTGCACGAGCTCGAAGTCCGTCACCTCGCGCAGGTCCGGGCTGTTCTCGAGCCGCACGCGAAGCTCCAGGTCGGCCGGCTCCCCGGCCTCCGGAGAAGCGGGGGTGCTGACGACTTCGAGTCGAAACGGCCGGATGCGGGAAGACGGAGGGTGCGGGCTCGCCGGGGCGTCGGCGACCTCCAGCGGGAACTCGACGGTGAATCCCGTATCGGGACGGGGACTCATCACCGGCTGCTCGGCCGGCGGCAACAGGGTGATGCAGAAGCGGTAATCGCCCCCGTGCGGGAACGTGGGGTGCACCCCGTAAACGCCGGGGACGCCCTCCCGGTGCGCGAGCTCCTCGAAGCGCCCCATCCCCGGCATTCCGGGCATGTCCACCTCGCACCAGAGGCGAGCGAACAGCACGGGCCCCGGGCGGCCCGAAGGATCGGCGGAGCGAGAATCCGTGACCTGGAACTCGAGCTCCATCTCCTCGCCCGCGAAGAGGCCGTCGGCGGGAGCGTGGAGCGTCACTTCGTAGGGGCCCGCCCTCTGCACCGGGGCCTCGGCGGCGGGAGAGACGCGGCCGAAGAAGAGGGCCGCCACGGCAAGGAGGATCGGAGCGCGCACGCGGGCCCATTCTAGGCGAGCCCCCCTGCGGTAGAGTCGGCGCCGTGGCGTCGGCGAGGAACGTGCGTCGGGGACTTCCGGCCGTCGTTCTCTGCCTCGCGGCCTTCGCCGCGGCGGGGCCGGCCGCCGGCGCCGACCGCCTCGTCGTTCTCAACAAGTCCGATGACACCGCTACGATCCTGGACGCTTCGACCGGGCGTTCGATCGCGACGGTTCCCGTCGGACATGGCCCGCACGAAGCGGCGATCCTCGCCGACGGCCGCACTTGCGCGGTTTCCGACTACGGCGATCGCGCCAGGCCCGGCCGGACGATCACCCTCGTCGACGTCGCGAAAGGCGAAAGGATCGGATCGATCGAGCTGCCTTCCGGCGCCCGGCCGCACGGCCTGCAGGCTCTGCGCGACGGACGGCTCCTCGTCACGGCCGAGGGATTGGGAGAGTTGCTCCTCGTCGATCCCAAGCCCCGCCACGTCGAATGGCAGATTCCGACGTTCCAGGAGACCTCGCACATGGTCGTCGCGACGCCGAACGGACAGCGCGCCTTCGTCGCGAACATCGGCTCGGGCAGCGTCACCGTCGTCGAAGGCCGCAGGGCCATCCGCCAGATCGCGACCGGCAAGGGCGCCGAGGGCATCGCCCGGACGCCCGACGGCCGCGAAGTCTGGGTCACGAACCGCGAGGCCGAGACGGTCTCGGTCATCGACACGGCGGGACTCGAGTCCGTCGCCACGATCCCGGTCGCCGGCTTTCCGATCCGGGTGGCGATCACTCCTGACGGAAAGCGAGCCCTCGTTTCCTGCGCGAAGTCCGGAGACGTCGCCGTCCTCGATGTGCCCGGACGGCGTGAGATCCGGCGAATACCGATCGGCAATCAGGCGGTCCCAGGACGCGAAGCCGCAAAGACCCCGACCCCGGTGGGACTCCTCGTCGCGCCCGA
>DATIWM010000205.1:0-14564 GCA_035519355.1 Thermoanaerobaculia bacterium
TACCGGAAGGAGACGAAGGACCTCGACCGATCGATCCGCTTCGTGGCCGACCTGCTCGAGCGCCCCTTCGACGAGTTGAAGCGGCGGGCCGAGCGCGACCGCTCTTCGTACGACTTCGTCCCCGTCGTCCTCGAGGACAACCTGACGATGGGCGAGGTGAGCGCCATCGAGGCGCACGCCCTGGAGCACCCCGAGCTGGCCGTCCAGACGACGGAGCGCCGCGTCTACGGCAACGGCACCGTGGCCGCCCACCTGCTCGGCCACCTCGGCGAGGCATCGCCCGAGCAGCTGGTCACCCGCGCCGGCCGGTCGCGCCCCGGCGAAGCGATCGGCCAGAAGGGGGTGGAGGCCGCCTACCAGGACCTCCTCGCCGGCGTTTCGGGCTCCCGGACGTACATCATCGACTCCTTCGGCCGCGAAGTCGGCGAGTCCGGCCGGATCGACCCCTTCCCCGGCAACACGCTCTGGCTGACGATCGACCTCCCCCTCCAGAAGATCGCGGAGGAGTATTTCGAGGACAAGGTGGGAAGCGCGGTGGCGCTCGACCCGAAGACCGGCGAGATCCTCGCCCTCGTCTCCGCGCCCGCGTTCGACCCGAACCTCTTCACGAAGCGGCTGTCGCGCCCCGAGTGGGAGGCGATCGTCACGGACGACGATTTCCCGCTCAACAACCGTGTCCTCCAGAACGTCTACTCGCCGGGCTCCGTCTGGAAACCGTTCATGGCCCGCGCCATCCTCGCGAACGGCATCCGGCCGGACGAGCGGGTCTTCTGCTCGGGGGGCGCGACCTTCTACGGCCGCTTTTTCCGCTGCCACGGCCGCCACGGCTCGGTCGACCTCGTGACGGCGATCCAGGTCTCCTGCGACACCTATTTCTACACGATGGGCAAGCGGCTCGGCATCGACGCGATCGCCGAGACGGGAAACGAGTTCGGATTCGGCCGCCCCACGGGGGTGGACCTCGTGAGCGAGAAGAGCGGCGTCCTCCCCTCGCCGGAGTGGAGCCTCAAGGCCCGCAAACATCCCTGGTACGCCGGCGAGACGATCTCCGTCTCGATCGGGCAGGGGCCCGTTCTCGTCACGGCTCTCCAGCTGGCGCGGGCGTTCGCCGGCATCGCGAACAAGGACGGCGCCCTCCCGACGCCGCACCTCTTCCACATCGGCGAGAACATCCGGACGCGCGAGCGTTTCGTCTACCGGCCCCCCGCGAAGGAGTCGGTTTCGTGGCCTCCCGGCGCCCGCGATCTCGTCGTCGAAGGGCTCTGGCGCGTCGTGAACGTCCCCGGCGGCACGGCCACCTCCGTCCGCGTCCCCGGCCTCGACCTCTGCGGCAAGACGGGCACGGTTCAGGTCGTGGCGCAGAAGGAGGCGAAGAAGGGGCACCTTCTCCCCGAGGCCCTGCGCGACCACGGCTGGTTCGCTTCGTTCGCGCCGAGGGACGATCCGAAGATCGTCGTCGTCGTCTTCGTCGAGCACGGCCTCCACGGGAGCACCGCCGCCGCGCCGCTCGCGGCCAAGCTGGCGGCCGCCTGGGTCGGGCGCACCGCCGGAAAGCCCGCGTCCGTCACGGCGGACGCCGGGCGCGCCGCGGGGACCCGTTGAGCCGGGGCGGGAGAAAGGCGTCGCCGTGTCCCGGCTGAGCGAGGTCCTCCCGCGCAAGCTCGACCTGCGATTCGTCGGCATCGCGCTCGCCCTGACGCTGATCGGCATCGCCATGGTCCACTCCACGACCTCGGGGACGGCGCGCGGTGACCTCGGCGGTAAACAGGCCCTCTTCGCGCTCCTCGCCCTCGTCGTCGCGGCGGCGCTGATCGCCGTCGAGTACCGGCTCCTTCTCGAGTACTCGCCGGCCCTCTACAGCCTCACCCTCGTCGTCCTCGCCGCGCTCCCCCTGTTCGGATCGCGGATCGCGGGCGCCCGGTCGTGGATCCGGTTCGGAGGCTTCCAGGTCCAGCCCTCCGAACTGGCGCGGATCCCGATCGCCCTCCTTCTCGCCTATCTCCTCGAACGCGACGACCGGAAGCTCCTCCGGACCCGGACGCTCCTGATCCTCTGCGCCGCCGTCTTTCTGCCGATGCTCCTCGTCCTTCTCCAGCCCGACACGGGCGTCGCCCTGACCTACATCCCCTTCCTCCTCGCCGCGCTCTTCTTCGGCGGGATGCGGGCGAAATGGTGGGCGACCCTCATCGTGATCGGCGCCCTCGCCGTCGGCGGCAGCTGGTTCCTCCTGAAGGACTACCAGAAGGACCGGATCCGGACCTTCCTCGACCCGAACCTCGCCGTCCGCGGCGCCGGCTACCAGGTCCGGCAAGCCCGCATCGCGATCGGCTCCGGCGGCATCTTCGGGAAGGGGTGGAAGCAGGGGACGCAGAGCCGCCTCGGCTTCCTCCCGGTCCGCCACACCGACTTCGTCTTCGCCGCGCTGGCCGAGGAGTGGGGGTTCGCCGGCGTGGCGGCCGTCCTCGGCCTCTACGGAGCGCTCCTCGCCCGCGCCTTCAAGCTCGCCCACGACGCCCGCGACCGGGGCGGCGCCATGCTCGTCCTTCTCCTCGCCACGAACATCGCCGGGGAGGCCGTCTGGAACATCGCCATGAACGTCGGCCTGCTCCCCACGACCGGCATCACCCTGCCGCTCGTTTCGTACGGCGGCTCCTCGCTCATCTCCACGTGGGCCATGATCGGGCTGATGCTCTCGGTCGCCTACCGCCGCTTTGTTAACGTGTGAGCCGATGAAGGAGCTGCTCATCTCCGCCGGGGACCGGGAGACGCGGGTCGCCGTCCTCGAGGAAGGGCGGGTCACCGAGGTCCAGATCGAACGCCGACGGCAGCGTGGCGTCGTCGGGAACATCTACAAGGGACGGGTCACGCGCGTGCTGCCCGGGATGCAGTCCGCCTTCGTCGACCTCGGCCTCGAGAAGGACGCCTTCCTCTATGTGGCCGACGTCGGGGACGAGGTGGAGGACTTCGACCGCTTCGGCGCCTCCGAAGAGGAGCCGGAGCCGCCCCGGAACGGCGCCGAGGAGATGCCCGAGGGGGACGCCGAGGCGGCCGCCCCGAAACCTCCGCTTCCCTCCATCGACGAGCTCCTCCGCGAAGGGCAGGAGGTCGTCGTCCAGGTGACGAAGGACATGATCGCGCACAAGGGGGTGCGGATCACGACGCACATCACCCTGCCGGGGCGGACGCTCGTCTACATGCCGACGATTGACCACCTCGGCGTCTCGCGGCGGATCGAGAACGAGGAGGAGCGCAGCCGGCTGAAGGAGATCCTGACGTCTCTCCGGAAGGGGCCCGGCGGCTTCATCGTCCGGACGGCCGGCGAGGGGCGGGGCGCCGACGAGTTCTCCTCGGACCGCCGCTATCTCTCGAAGCTCTGGGAGCAGATCCGGAAGAAGGCCGAGCGGACCGGGGCCCCGGCCCTCCTCCACCGGGACCTCGACCTGGCGCTCCGCGCCGCGCGCGACATCTTCGGGCAGGAGTTCGCGACGCTCTGGGTGGACGACGACGAGGAGTACCAGCGGGTCGTGGAGTTCCTTGACCAGGTCCAGCCCGAGCTGATCCAGAAGGTCAAGCTCTACCGGAAGTCGACGCCCCTCTTCGAGGAGTACGGCGTGGAGGCCGAGATCGAGAACGCCCTGAAGCCGAAGGTCTGGCTGAAGTCGGGCGGCCACATCGTCATCAACCAGACCGAGGCTCTCGTCGCCATCGACGTGAACACCGGGAAGTTCGTCGGCAAGAGCCGCCTCGAGGACACCGTCCTGAAGACGAACCTGGAGGCGGTCCAGGAGATCCTCCGGCAGATCCGGCTCCGCGACCTTGGAGGCCTCCTCGTCATCGACTTCATCGACATGGAGGAGGAGGAGCACCGGGCCGAGCTCGTCGCCGCGCTCGAGGCGGAGCTGAAGAAGGACCGCGCCAAGAACCGGATGCTCCCCGTCTCGGAGTTCGGCCTCGTCGAGATCACGCGCAAGCGCCAGCGGCAGAGCCTCGAGCGCGCCCTCACGATGCCCTGCTCTTACTGCGGCGGGGCCGGCCGGATCAAGAACGTGACGACGATCGTCCTCGAGATCCGGCGGGAGATCCTGAAGAAGGTCGACGAGGGCGAGGCGCACTCGCTCCTTCTCCGGGTCCACCCCGAGATCTACCGCGCGCTCATGGGCGAGGAGCGCCGCCTCGTGGAGGAGCTGGAGGAGCGGATCGGCATGCCGATCCACGTCCAGTCCGACGAGCACCTCCACCACGAGGGCTTCGACATCGTGCTGGAGGCGTAGTCTCCCGGTCCTCTTCCTTCAGAACCCCACGTCCAGCGTCACCGTCACGCTGCGGGAGGCCTGCGGGTAGTAGTACGGGATCCCCGCGAAGGCGAGGGCTCCGCCGGCCTCCTGCGTGGCGTAGATGTAGGAATAGCCGCTCGTCCAGAGCCGCGTCTCGTTGAGGAGGTTCTGCCCGAGGACCCGGAGGCGCGGACGCCCCGGGAGCCCGCCGGCGAGGTCGATCGAGAGCCCGGCCGATAGAGTGAAGAGGTCCGGCGTCACGAGGTCGCTGACGTTCGTGTTGTCGAGGAAGCTCTGCGCCTGGTAGCGCCCCGCCGCCGAAAGGGTGATCCACGGGAGGACGTCCCACTCGGCGAAGAGGTTCGTCACCAGCTCCGGCGTCAGGAGGGGCGCCACGTTCGAGAAGGTCCGGCTGACGCCACCGGTGTAGTTCCCCTCCGTGTCGTAGACGTCGTAGAACTGCGTCCAGGAGCTGATCCGGTTCCGGCTGACGTTCAACGTCGCGCCGAGACGGAGCGGCTTGACCGGCTGCCACTTCAGGTCCAGCTCGAAGCCCCGGCGGTAACTGCGGGCGACGTTCTGACGGAGCGGAAGCCCGATCTCCGAGAGCTCTCCGGTCAGGGCGATCTCGTCGTGGAACTCCATGTCGTAGAGGGTCGCGTGGAGCGCCAGCGTCGGGGTCTTCAGGTCGATTCCGAGCTCGAAGTCGGCCAGCTTCTCGGGCTTGACGGAACGAAAGTCGGGAAGCACCGAGGCGTCGTCCTCGCCCGAGAGGAGGTCGCTCCGGGTCGGCTCCCGCGAGGTCATGCCGGCCGAGGCGTAGGTCGAGAGCCCCGCTGACAGGTCGTAGCGGACGCCGAGCTTCGGGTTGAAGAAGGTCCAGTCGATCGACTCCTCCCCCACCGAGCCGGAATACCGGAACGTCGCCCACCGGACCTGCGCGTCCCCGTAGACGTGCCAGCGCCCGGCGTCCCATCCCGCCTTCGCGAAGCCGTTCGCCTCGTATTTGGTCCCGTGGTTTTCGTACTGGGAGGGCCCGTCCACGACCTCGCGCGTGTGCGTGCTCGTAAACCCGCTCCCCTGCCCCCCCAGCGTCAGGCCGACGCTCCCGAGCCGCGTCTGATACGTGACCATCCCCCCCGCCCGCCACCAGTCGAGGCCGTACTGGTAGAGGAGAGCCGGATCCCCTTCGTCCCGGATCCGGTACCACCCCCCGGCGTCGCCGAAGTACCCCTGAACGGAGAGGCTCGAAGACGGGCCGAGGAATCGGGTGTAGAGCGCCTGGACGAGGGCCTGGCCGAAGGAGTCCTTCTCCTCCGGCGTCAGGGGGTTGTCGCGCGGATTCGTTTCGAGAACGCTCTTCTCCGACGCGAGGAAGGCCTCCTGCGTCTTTTCGTGGCCGAGGAGCCCCGAGAGCCGGAAGACCGACTCCGACGTCTCCTGCGCGAGGCCGAAGTAGACGGCTCCCTGCTTCACGCCGGAGTTGTCGCGGAAGCCGTTCGTCTCCTGCACGGCCGCCTTCACCCAGAACTTCAGTCCGGATCCGAGGAGCCCCGACTGAACCGAGGCGTTCGCGCGCCACGTGCCGAAGCTCCCGCCCGAGAACTCCGCCCCGAGGCCGAAGCCGTCGGAAGGCTCGAGACTCTCGAAGTTCACGGAGCCGCCGTACGACGCCGCGCCCCACGTCGAGGTGCCGACGCCGCGCTGGACCTGGATGCTCCCGAGGGCGCCGGCGAAGTCGCCGAAGTTCGCGAAGTAGAAGGCCGAGTCCTCCGGGTCGTTCAGCGGCGCCCCGTCGAACGTCACGTTGAGCCGCGTCATCTGGACGCCGCGGATGGAGAAGTACGAATAGCCGTTCGGCCCCCCCGAGTCGGCGTAGAAGGTGACCGACGGCGTCAGCGACAGGAGCGCCGGCATCTCCTGCCCGACGTTCTCCTCCTCGATCGTCGCGAGCGGGACGTCCGTCTTCGTCACCGGCACCACGTCCTCGGCCCGGATGGCGGAGACCGTCAGGCTCTCGCTTCGCCGGACCTCCGGGGCCGCCGGCGCGGCCTCCGGGACGGGCGTCGCCCGAGGCGGCGGAGTCGGGGTCGCCGGCGGCGACGGGCCGTCGTCGGCCCGCGCCGTCAGGCCGGATGAAAGAAAGAGAAGAAAGAAGAGCGCCCCGGTGAGCTTTCCGGTTCCATGACCTCTTGCCATCGCCCGCCTCCCGGCCCCGCGCCGGGCGCGGGGTCCTCGAAGCGGAACCCTCGGAGGTTGATCGCCTTTCCCGACGCCGGTGTCACCCGGATCAGGTTCAAGGGTTTGATCTCAGGCCCCTCGCAAGGGCCACCCCTAGGCTCCGATACCCTTCAATATGGGCCGGGACGAATGCGGAGTCAACGGGTCCGCAGCCGGAGAATTGAATATTTTTCAACCGCGACCACTGTCATAAAATCTCGCGGAAACCACAAGGGAGGAATGAAAGTGAGATTCTCTCTGCGAATCGGCCTTTCCATCGCCGCGGCGCTTGCCCTCGCGCACCCCGCCGCCGCGCAGGATGCGGCCCCGCCCGGCTCCCCCGCCGCCACGACGACGATCGACGGCAAGCAGCTCCCGGCGCCGCCGGAGAAGTTCGGCGGCAAGATCGAGCGGACGACGGCGGGATCCGTTCCGTACTGGCCGGCGCGCATCGTTCCCCCCAGGGGCGCGCCGAACATTTTGCTCATCATGACGGACGACGCCGGCTTCGGCGTTTCGAGCACTTTCGGCGGCGTCATCCCGACGCCGGCGCTCGACCGGATCGCGGCCAGCGGCCTCCGCTACACGAACTTCAACTCGACGGCGCTCTGCTCGCCGACTCGCGCGGCGCTGATCACGGGCCGCAACCACCACTCGGTCGGCTTCGGCGTCATCTCCGAGCAGGCGACCGGCTACCCGGGCTACGACAGCATCATCACGAAGGACAAGGCGACGATCGGCAAGATCCTCAAGGACAACGGCTACCGGACGTCGTGGTTCGGGAAGAACCACAACACGCCGTCGTTTCAGGCGACCTCGATCGGCCCCTTCGATCAGTGGCCCATCGGCATGGGCTTCGAGTACTTCTACGGCTTCATGGGCGGCGACACGAACCAGTGGCAGCCGGCAAACCTCGCCCGGAACACGACGTACATCTACCCGTTCCAGGAGAACCCCGGCTACAACCTGACCACGGCGATGGCCGACGAGGCGATCGCCTACATGAATCAGGTCAACACGCTGACGCCCGACCAGCCCTTCTTCGTCTACTACGTGCCGGGCGGGACGCACGCGCCCCACCACCCGACGCCGGAGTGGATCAAGAAGATCAGCGACATGCACCTCTTCGACAAGGGGTGGAACCAGCTGCGCGAGACGATTTTCGCGAACCAGAAGAAGCTCGGGGTCATCCCGGCGGACGCGAAGCTGACACCCTGGCCCAAGGACCTCCTGAAGGACTGGGACCAATGCACGCCGGACGAGAAGAAGATGTTCCTCCGGCAGGTGGACGTCTTCGCGGCCTACGTCGCCTACACGGACCACGAGATCGGCCGCGTCATCCAGGCGGTCGAGGAGATGGGAAAGCTCGACAACACGCTCATCATCTACATCGAGGGCGACAACGGGACGAGCTCCGAAGGCACGCTGATCGGCACGCCGAACGAGGTCGCCATGTTCAACCAGGTCGACGTGCCGGTCGCCGACCAGCTCAAGTACTTCTACGACGCCTGGGGTTCGGACAAGACCTACAACCACATGGCGGTGCCGTGGGCGTGGGCCTTCGACACGCCGTTCTCCTGGACGAAGCAGATCGCCTCGCACTTCGGCGGGGTCCGTCAGGGGATGGCGATCTCCTGGCCGAAGGTGATCCAGGACAAGGGGGGGATCCGGAACCAGTTCCACCACATGATCGACATCGTCCCGACGATTCTCGAGGCGACCGGCATCCGGCAGCCGGATTACGTGGACGGCATCAGGCAGAGCCCGATCGAGGGCGTCAGCATGATGTACACCTTCGACAAGAAGAACGAGAAGGCCCCGTCCACCCACAAGACGCAGTACTTCGAGATGTTCGGCGACCACGCGGTCTACCACGACGGCTGGATCCTCTCGACGAAGGTCATGCGTCCGCCCTGGGTCACTGCCGGCGGCGTCGGGGCCGACCCGGCGAAGTTTCCGCTGGAGCTGTACGACCTGACGAAGGACTGGACGCAGGCCGATAACGTCGCCGCGAAGTACCCGGAGAAGGTCAAGGAGCTGGAGGCGATTTTCTGGCAGGAAGCGAAGAAGTACCAGGTCGAGCCGCTCGACGCGACGGTCGTGACACGGCTCGTCACTCCGCGCCCCAGCGTCACGGCCGGCCGGGACGTCTTCACGTGGACGCGGCCCCTCACGGGGACGCCGAACGGCGACGCGCCGTCGGTCCTGAACACCTCCTACACCTTCAGGGCCGACGTCGAGATCCCGCAGGGGGGCGGGAGCGGCATGCTCATCACGCAGGGGGGCCGCTTCGCGGGCTACGGCTTCTACGTCCTGAAAGGGAAGCCGGTCTTCCTCTGGAACCTCGTCGACCTGAAGCGGATCCGCTGGGAGGGCCCCGAGGTCCTCTCCCCGGGCCGGCACGTGCTCGAGTTCGACTTCAAGTACGACGGCCTCGGGATGGCGACCCTGGCCTTCAATAGCGTCAGCGGCATCGGGCGCGGCGGCACCGGTGTCCTCAAGGTCGACGGCAAGGCCGTGGCCACGCAGACGATGGAGCACACGATTCCCTTCATCCTGGAGTGGGACGAGAACCTCGACGTCGGCTCCGACACCGGAACGCCGGTGAACGACGCCGACTACCAGGTTCCGTTCGCCTTCAACGGCAAGCTCAACAAGGTCACGCTCAAGATCGACCGGCCGAAGCTGACGCCGGCGGACATCGAGAAGCTGAAGCAGGCCCAGCGGAACAACAAGGCCAGCGAGTAGGCACCTCGAAGCGCCCGCCCGCCCTGCCGGGGAAGGCCGTCCGCATCACGTTCAGGAAGGAGAGGAGAAGGAAGTGACGAGAACGAAGACACTGACCCTCGCAGCCTGCGCCGTCGCCCTGGCGACTCTCGGCTCGTGCGCGAAGACGGAGAAGGCCGCGGAGAAGGCCGCCGCCGAGGTGAAGGGTGCCGTGGCGGCCGACGTGAAGGAGATCGAGGCGAAGGAAACCGCCATCGACGCCTACATCTACGGATACCCCCTCGTGACGATGGAGTTGACCCGGCGCGTGATGACGAACGTCGCGGGCCCCGAGGCGTTGCATGCGCCGATGGGGCATTTCGTCCGGGCGAGGCGCTACCCGGACGCGTCGTACCGGGACGTGACCGCCCCGAACGCGGACACGCTCTACACGACGACGTGGCTCGACGTTTCGAAGGAGCCCTGGATCCTGAGCCTTCCGGACATAAAGGGGCGCTACTTCCTCTTCCCGATGCTCGACGGCTGGACGAACGTCTTCCAGGTCCCCGGGAAGAGGACGACGGGCACGGCCGCGCAGAAGTACGCGATCACCGGGCCGGGCTGGTCCGGGACGCTTCCGCAGGGTGTGACCGAGTACAAGTCGCCGACCGGCATCGTCTGGATCCTCGGCCGCATCTACTGCACCGGCACGCCGGACGACTACAAGGCCGTCCACGCCCTGCAGGACCAGGTGTCCGTCGTGCCGCTCTCGGCCTACGGGAAGACGTACAGGCCGGCCCCCGGGACCGTCGACCCCGCCGTGGACATGAAGACCGCCGTCCGCGAGCAGGTCAACGCGCTCGACGGCGCGGCTTTCTTCAGGCTCTTCGCCACGCTCCTCAAGTCCAATCCTCCCGCCGCCGAGGACGCCCCGATGGTGGCGAAGCTCGCGAAGATCGGCGTCGTCCCCGGGCAGGACTTCGACCCCGCGAAGCTCGACCCGGCCGTCTCCAAAGGGATCGCCGCCGCGCCCAAGCCGGCACAGGAGAAGATCGCGATCTGGCTGAAGGAGAGCATCCCGGCGGGAGACTCGAAGCTCGAGAACGGCTGGGTCTTCACGACGAAGACCGGAGTCTACGGGACGGCCTACCGCCAGCGCGCCATGATCACGTGGTTCGGCCTCGGCGCGAACCGCCCGCAGGACGCGGTCTACCCGACCTCCGAAGGGCCGGACCTTCTCAAGAAGTACAGCGGCGAGCACAAGTACGTCCTCCACTTCAACAAGGGCGAGATGCCCCCGGTCAGCGGCTTCTGGTCGCTCACGATGTACGACGCCAGCTACTTCTTCGTCGCGAACCCGCTCAACCGATCCACCCTGAGCCCGCGGAACAAGTTCAAGGCGAACGCCGACGGCTCCGTGGACCTCTACATCCAGAAGGACTCGCCGGGGAAGGACAAGGAAGCGAACTGGCTCCCGGCGCCAGCCGGCAACTTCGTCCTGATGATGCGCCTCTACTGGCCGACGGAGAAGGCGCCGTCCCTTCTCGACGGTTCCTGGAAGCTCCCCGAGGTCAGGGAGACGTCGTAGTCTCCGTCTCACTGTCCGGACGAGAACAGGCGGGCCGGCCCGATCTATCCCGTCATGCGCCTCTACTGGCCGAAGACCGAGCCCCCTTCCATCTTGCCGCCGGGCGAGGGGGCGTGGCAACCGCCGGCGCTCCAGGAGGCCGGCTGACGGCGGCCCGCGCCCGGAAGCACCCCGGATTGCGACAGAACGGCCCGACCCCTACGGGAGAACACTTCGATGCTTGCCACGCTGACCGCCGCGATCGTCGCCATCTCTCTCCTTGCCGCGGTCCTGATCGGAAGGCGTCTCCGTCGCCTCCTTCCCGAAGGTCACCGGAGTGCGGAGACGAGGGACACGGTGAAGCTGTCCCTGGGTCTGGTCGCGACCATGACCGCTCTCCTCCTGGGATTGCTCGTGAGTTCGGCCAAGAGCTCCTACGACGCCACGAGAGGACAGGTCATTCAAATGGCCGCCCGGGTCGCCTATCTCGATCGCGTGCTCCTGGAGTACGGCCCGGAAGCGGCGGACGCCCGCTTCCGGCTGCGCGCCATGGTCGAGGGAGCCGTTCGGCGTATCTGGCCCGCTGAGAAAGGCACGCCGAGCCAGTTGACTCTGGAGCGCCACGCGGGAGACGAGTTCTTGACCGCCATGATGAATCTCTCTCCGCAGGACGACAGACAGCGAGCCCTGAAGGCCCAGGCGACGACCGTCGCCTTCGATCTCGGCCAGTCTCGAGAACAGCTGATGGCGCAGTCGGTCCCCTCCATTTCGACTCCGCTCCTGATCGTCGTCGTCACCTGGCTCATGCTCATCTTTCTCGGCTTCAGCCTGATCGCGCCGACCAACGCGACCGCCACCCTCTCCCTGATGGTCTCGGCCCTCTCCGTCTCCGGCGCCATCTTCCTGATCCTCGAGCTCGACCAGCCCTTCGCCGGACTGATGCGGATCTCCAGCGAGCCGATGCTCAGAGCCCTGAGCCAGCTGGCGAACCAGAGCCCGTGAAGCCCCGCGAACCCCTCATTCGGCGTCGAGGACGTTTCGCGCCGCCTTCAGCTCCTTCTTCTTCTCGGGGCCGACCTCCGGGTAGGAGAGGCCCAGCCTCCCCATGGCGTCGATGATCGCGCTGGCCACCACGATGCGCGTGAACCACTTGTTGTCGGCCGGAACGACGTACCAGGGGGCTTCGGGCGTCGCCGTGGCCCGGATGGCGTCCTCGTAGGCCGCCATGTAGTCCTTCCAGAAGCCGCGCTCCTTCGCGTCGGCCTCCGAGAACTTCCAGTTCTTCTCCGGCAGCTCGAGTCGCTCGAGAAAGCGTCTCTTCTGCTCCTTCCGCGAGACGTTCAGGAAGAACTTCAGGATGACCGTTCCGTTGCGGGCGAGGTGACGCTCGAAGTCGGCGATGCTCTCGTACCGCTCCTTCCAGAGATCCTTCGTCACGAGCTTCGGGGGAAGCTTCTGCTTTCCGAGGATCTCCGGGTGGACGCGCACGACGAGGACCTCCTCGTAGTACGACCGGTTGAAGATGCCGATCCGCCCCCGCTCCGGGAAGCACTTGTTGGTCCGCCAGAGAAAGTCGTGGTCGAGATCCTCGGCCGACGGGACCTTGAACGAGTAGACCTGACACCCCTGCGGATTCACGCCCGACATGACGTGCTTGATCGTCCCGTCCTTCCCCGCCGCGTCCATCGCCTGGAAGATCAGGAGGACCGACCAGCGGTCCTGCGCGTAGAGCTTGTCCTGCAGCTCCGCGAGCGACTTCACGCCGGCGGCGAGGATCTCCTTCGCCTTTTTCTTTTCTTCCTTCAGCCCCGCCGTGTCCGCGGGGTCGCACGCTTTGAGGCGGAACGTCCTCCCGTCGGTGACGCGATAAGGAACCACGAACTTCCGGATTCTCGACCGACCGATCTTCGCCATGCTCTTGTCTCCTTGCCCGTCGCGTCCCGGGAATCATAGTCAGGTCCCGACCCTCCTCCCCGGGAATCCTCCTCCGGCAGACGATCGGATCCATTCCCCGGCTCATGACCTAGACTCGTTCTCCTGAGGCAAAGCGGCCTGATGAACGACGCGCTACCGATCGTCTGGCTCGTACGGCACGGAGAGACCGCCTGGAGCCTCTCGGGCCGGCACACGGGGCGGACCGATCTCCCGCTGACCCGACGCGGGGAGGAGGACGGCCGCCGGCTCGGCGAGCGCCTGACGGGGCTGACGTTTGCAAAGGTCTTCTCGAGCCCGCTGAAGCGGGCCCTCGAGACCTGCGAGCTGGCCGGATTCGGAGCCGGCGCCGAGGTCGACCAGGATCTCGTCGAGTGGGACTACGGCGACTACGAGGGAAAGACGAGCGCCGAGATCTTCGCGGCTCGCCCCGGCTGGCAGCTCTTCCGCGACGGCTGCCCCGGCGGCGAAACGCCGGCAGAGGTCGGCGCCCGGGCCGACCGCGTCGTCGCGCTCCTTCGTGCGGTCGGCGGGAACGTCCTCGTCTTCTCCAGCGGACATGTCCTGAGGGTCCTGGCCGCCCGGTGGCTGGGTTTCGAGCCGGCGGCGGGCCGGTCCCTTCTCCTCTCCACCGCGAGCCTGAGCGCGCTCGGATACGAACACGACCTCGCTCGGCCGGTGATCCGGCTCTGGAATGACGAGGGAAAAGAAAGATGAGCGTCTCCCCTCTCGCGGGCAAGCCGGCTCCGAAGGAGCTGCTGGTCGACCTCGCCCGGCTGGAACGGGATTACTACGTGCGCCGGCCCGACGTCGCCGATCCGAACCAGATGGTCAGCTTCGGAACGAGCGGGCACCGCGGGTCGTCGCTCCGCGGCTCGTTCAACGAAGCGCACATCCTGGCCACGACGCAGGCCATCTGCGACCACCGGCGGATGAAGGGGACGGACGGCCCGCTCTACCTGGGGAAGGACACGCACGCCCTCTCGGAGCCGGCCCAGCGGACGGCCCTCGAGGTTCTCGCGGCGAATGGCATCGAGACGGTCATCCAGGAGAACGACGGCGTGACGCCGACTCCCGTCATCTCGTGGCGAATCCTCGTCCAGAACCGCGGACGCACGGAACATCTTTCGGACGGCATCGTCGTCACCCCCTCCCACAACCCGCCGGAGGATGGCGGCTTCAAGTACAACCCGACGGACGGCGGGCCCGCGGACACCGACGTCACGAAGTGGATCGAGAAACGGGCGAACGAGCTTCTCCGGACGAAGAACGCCGGCGTCCGGCGGGTCCCTTACGCCGCCGCCCTCGAGGCCCCGACCACGCACACCGAAGACTTTGTCCTCCCCTACGTCAGGGACCTCGGAAACGTCGTCGACATGGAGGCGATCCGGGGCGCTTCTCTGAAGCTGGCCGTCGACCCGCTCGGGGGGGCGGCCCGCCCCTACTGGGAGCCGATCAACTCCGTCTGGGGGCTCGACATCGAGGTCGTGAACCCGATCCTCGACCCGACCTTCTCCTTCATGACCGTCGACCACGACGGCAGGATCCGCATGGATCCCTCGAGCCGTTACGCCATGGCGCGGCTCGTCGGGTTGAAGGACCGCTACCGCGTGGCGTTCGCGAACGACTGCGACGCGGACCGGCACGGGATCGTCACGCCGTCCGCGGGGCTCATGAATCCCAACCATTATCTCGCCGTGGCGCTCCGCTACCTCCTGGCGCATCGCCCGTCCTGGCCGGCGGACGCGGCCGTCGGCAAGACGCTCGTCAGCAGCAGCATGATCGATCGCGTGGTGAGCGCATGCGGCCGCAGGCTGTCCGAGGTGCCCGTCGGCTTCAAGTGGTTCGTCGCGGGCCTCTTCGAC
>DATIWM010000206.1:0-10328 GCA_035519355.1 Thermoanaerobaculia bacterium
GTACTCGATGTTGAAGTAGTAGAACTTGTTTCCGCCCAGGATGGCGCCCTGGGGATCGAAGAAGGCCTGGTACTTGCCGTCCTTGTATTCCACGGGGACGATCGCGCCGAACTTGAAGCCGCGGATCGAGCGGTCGCCTCCGATCCGGTAGCGCTCGAAAATGGGAATCGTGATCTGGTTGTAGGGCTGGATGAAGCCGGCTTCGACGTTGAACGCGAAGTTCGACCTTCGGGTCGCCGGGATGTACCAGGTGAACGACGCCGCGGGCTTGTAGTAGGAGAAGTCGCCGCCGAGCGGCCCGCCCGCCACCGTCACGGCGAAACCGTACCGCTTGCCCCGCGTCGGGTCGAACGGATCGTTCCGGCTGTCGTACCGGTAACCCGGCGTGATGGACGACGTCGTCCCTTTGAAGGTGGCGTACGCGATGGGCGGGATTCCGGCTCCCGGCGGGGCCGGCGGGGGAAAGACCTGGTACTGGCTGTTCGTGTCGCTGAACCCGTAGAAGAACGAGAAGAGGTCGAAGAGCCCGAGGCCGACGCCGAGCGAGGCGCTGACGCCCTTGGTCTTCTGGTTGACGTCGAGGTACTCGACGCCCCGGTTGTAGACCGAGCCGCCCACGGACATCCGCTTGTCGAGAAAGTAGGGTTCACTGAACGACAGATCGAGGAAGTTCGAGGTCGACCCCTTCTGGAACTGGATGCCGAGGGTGTCGCCGCGGCCCAGGAAGTTCCGCGTGTTGAACTGGAACTGTCCGAAGAAGCCGTCGAGCTGCGAGTAGCCGGCCCCGAACTGCACCTCGTTGCGGTTGACGTCGGTCCCCTTGAGGGTGATGTCCACCGTCTTCAGGTCGGGGTTCACCCGGTACTCCGGGTCCTCCTCGATCTTGAAGTAGCCGAGCTGCGTGATCTTCATGATCCCCTTCTTGAAGATCTCGATGTCCATGATGTCGCCTTCGTTGAGGGGGATCTCCCGGCGGAGGACCTTGTCCCGCGTCGTCTTGTTCCCCGCGAACTCGACGCGCCCGAGCCGGTACTGATCTCCTTCCGTGATCCGGATCGTCACGTCGACGACGTTCTTCGGCTTCTCGGTGAACTCGGGATTCATGAAGGCGTAGATGTAACCCCGGGCCCGGTAGGCCCCGTCGATCGCCTTGATGCCGTCCTCGAGCACGGCGCGGGAAAGGGGCTTCCCCGGCGTGAATTCGAAGGCCTTCTCGAGCCGGGCGACGGGAAAGACGGTGGCGCCCTCGACCTTCAGGGATCCGAAGTAGAAGCGCTCTCCCTCCGCGATGGGAATCGTGATCCTCACGCGTCGCTTGACCTTCTCGGGGCGGGTTTCCTTCGGGTTCTGGACGAAGACGTCGAGGATCGGGTCCTTCACGACCACGTCCTTGTAGCCCTTGTTCTGGTAGACCTTCCGCAGACTCTCGACGTCCTCGTCGTAGCTCGCCTGGTTGAACGTCGACTTCGAGTCGAAGAACCGCCACCAGTGGTCGACCGCCGTCTTCTTCATCGCGTTCCGAAGCGTCTGCTGCCCGAAGACGGTGTTTCCGGTGAAGCGGATCGACTCGATCTTCAGCTTGTCGCCCTCGTCGATCAGGAAGACGATTCGCCGCGTGTTCTCGGCGACGGATTCGATCCGCGTCTCGATGGAGGCGGAGCGGAAGCCCTCGGCCTTGTAGGCCTCGACGAGGACCGACTTCGCCTTCGAGACCTCGCGGAGAGAGATCGGCGATCCGTTCTTGATCTCCGCTTTCCCTTCCTTCAGCTTGTCCTTCAGCTGGGAGGTCGTCAGCTTCTTGTTCCCCCGGAACTCGAGGTCGGCGACCGTCGGCCGTTCGACGAAGACCGCGATGATCTTCACGCCGCCGGGCACGTCTTCCTTCTCGAGAGACAGGTCCTCGAACAGGCCCGAGTCCCAGAGCCGGCCGAAGTTCCGCTGCAGGATCTCCGGCGAGTAGGGGTCGCCGGTCTTGACGCCGAGGTAGAAGGCAATCGTCTCGGCCGTGACTGTCTTTCCCCCCTTTGTGACGATCTCGACGATCCGCGCGCCGGAGGCGGCCGGAGGCGGAAGCGGAGCGCTTTCGAGTACCGGCTTCGGAATCGCGTCCGAGAGGGGCGAGGGAGACGGCGTCGGGGCCGGGGGGGCGGCGGGAGCGGGCTGCTGTGCGGCGAGAGGCCGGGTCGCGGCGGCGGCCGCCCCCAGAAGAACGAGCGCGAGACACACGCCCCGCCTCCCCCGCCCGCCGGCGCGCACGGCGGACCCTCCGAAGAGCGTCACCCCGGCTACCGACCCGTCGCCACCGGCTCTGCCGACCGGGTCCGGACCTTCAATTCGTCTCCTTCGACGGTCACTTCGACGCACTCGACCGGTTCCCGGGACGTGATGAGCAATTCCGAGACCGCATCCTCCACGTGCCGCTGGATCGTCCGCCGGAGGGGCCGGGCGCCCGAGTGCGAGTCATGGCCCGACACCCCGAGAAGCCAGTCGATGGAGGCCTGATCCACGTGCAGCGCGAGACCGCGGTGCTTCAGGGTGGCGGCGACGTCGTCGATGAGGAGCCGCCCGATGGCCCGCAGCTCCTCGAGCCCGAGCGGGTTGAAGACGATGACCTCGTCGATCCGGTTCGTGAACTCGGGGGAGAACTCCCGCCGCAGCTCCTTGAGGACGAGGTCCTCGACCTCGCGCCGGGCCATCGCCCCCTTTCCCTCGCCGAATCCCACCTTCGACTGCGTGACGAGGAACTTCGTGCCGATGTTCGAGGTCATGATGATGAGCGTGTTCTTGAAGTCGACGACGTTGCCGTAGGCGTCCGTCAGCTGGCCGTCCTCGAGGATCTGGAGAAGGAGGTTCGCGATGTCGGGGTGCGCCTTCTCGATCTCGTCGAGCAGGATGACCGAGTAGGGCTGGCGCCGGATCCGCTCCGTCATCTGCCCGCCCTCCTCGTGGCCGACATAGCCGGGCGGCGACCCGATGAGCTTTGAGACGGCGTGCTTTTCCATGTACTCCGACATGTCGAAGCGGACGAGCGCGCGCGGGTTGTCGAAGAGGAACTCGGCGAGCCGCCGGGCGACCTCCGTCTTGCCGACGCCCGAGGGCCCGAGGAAGATGAAGGAGCCCATCGGCCGGTTCGGGTTCTTCACGCCGAGGCGCGAGCGGCGGATGGCCCGGCTGATCGCCTCGATGGCGGGGTCCTGCCCGATGACGCGCCGCCGGAGCGTCGCCTCCATGTGGAGGAGCTTCTCGGCCTCCTCCACGTGGAGGGAGGTGACCGGGATGCCGGTCCAGCTCGAAATGATCTCCTCGACGTCGCCGCGGGTGACCTCCACGGCCTGGCTCTCTTCACTCTCGAGGGCCTTGGTCCGCTCGATCTCCTCCTTGATCTCGATCTCGCGCTCCCGGAGGAAGACGGCGCGCTCGAAGTCCTTCTCGGAGATCGCCTTCTTCATCTCCTTGACGATCTGCTTCACTTCGTTCTCGAGGCGGCGGAGGTTCTGCGTGTCGGCCGTCTTCCGGAGCTTCACCTTGGCCCCGGCCTCGTCGAGGATGTCGATCGCCTTGTCGGGGAAGAAGCGGTCGGGGATGTAGCGGTTCGCCTGGTAGACGGCGGTCCGGATCGCCTCGTCGGTGTACCGGACGTGGTGGAACTTCTCGTACCGCTCGCGGACGCCGTCCAGGATCTCCAGCGTCTCCTCCTCGTTCGGCGGCGCGACGTTGATCGCCTGGAACCGGCGGAGGAGCGAGCGGTCCTTTTCGATGTACTTCCGGTACTCCTTCATCGTCGTGGCGCCGATGCAGGAAATCTCGCCTCGCGACAGGGCGGGCTTCAGGATGTTCGCCGCGTCGAGGGAGCCCTCGGCCGAGCCCGCGCCGATCAGGGAGTGGATCTCGTCGATGAAGACGATGAGGTCGTGGTTCTCCTTCAGCTCCTTCAGAATCCCCTTCAGGCGTTCCTCGAACTGGCCCCGGTACTTCGTCCCCGCCACGATGAGGGAGAGGTCGAGGGCGAGGATCTTCCGGTTCGCCAGGAAGAGCGGGACGCTCCCCTCGACGATCCGCTGCGCCAGTCCCTCCACGATGGCCGTCTTTCCGACGCCGGGCTCGCCGAGGAGGATCGGGTTGTTCTTCGTCCGCCGCGAGAGGATCTGGATGATCCGCTCGACCTCCTTGTCGCGCCCGACGAGGGGGTCGAAGGAGCCCTGGTTCGCCAGAGCCGTCAGGTCCCGGGCATACTCGGCGAGGAACGGGAGCTCCTTCTTCTGCTTCGAGGCCTCCCGCTCCTTGATGAGGGCGATCGTCTCCTCGCGGACGCCGTACAGGTTGAAGCCGTGGGAGACGAGGATGCGGCTGGCGACGCACGGGTCCACGCGGAGGATCCCGATGAGAAGGTGCTCCGTTCCGACGTAGGGGTGCATCATCGACTCCGCCTCGTGGGAGGCGTAGGCGAGGATCTTCTTGGACTCTTCCGAAAGCGGCAGCTCCTGCGTCGACGAGACCCGCTCCACGAAGACGCGGTCCCCTTCGATTTCCCGCCGGATGTCGTCCGGCTTGACGTTGAAACGGGAGAAGATCTCCTTGATGACGTCCTCTCCCTCGCGGAGGATGCCGAGGAGAATGTGCTCCGACTCGATCACCTTCGAGCCGAGCTTGGACGACTCGTAGCGGGCGAAGAAGAGGGCGCGGCGCGCTTTCTCGTTGTACTTTTCGAACATGGGCTAGACCCCGGTCAACCCGTTCGGAGTCAACAGTTTCATCGTAGCACAGCGTTTGGCCCATTCCGGGTCGTGCGTCACGACGACAGCCGCTCCGGCGCGCTCTCTGGCCACCTCCGAGAGGAGGTCGAAGACGGAGCGGGCGTGAGCGGCGTCGAGGCTCCCCGTCGGCTCGTCGCAAAGGAGGAGACGCGGCCTCCGGACCACGGCCCGGGCGATGGCGACGCGCTGCCGCTCACCCCCTGAAAGCGTTCGCGGAAAGGCCCCCGCCTTCCCCGAGAGCCCCACACGCCCGAGGACCTCGCGCGCCGCCGACCGGGCCTCCTCCTCGGCCGCGTCGGCGAGGAAGAGGGGCAGCGCGACGTTCTCTTCGGCCGTCAGCTCCGGGAGAAGGTGGTGGAACTGGAAGACGAAGCCGATGGCCTCGCCCCGAAGCGCGGCCCGTCGCTCGGGCGGAAGGCCGGTCCACGAGCGGCCCCCGACCTCGACCGCCCCCTCGTCGGGCTCCTCGAGCCCCGCAAAGAGGTGGAGGAGCGTCGACTTGCCGCAACCGGACGGGCCCGTGACGGCGAGGAAGTCGCCGGAGCGGACCTCGAGCGATACGCCGCGGAAGATCTCCACGCGCGCCTCGCCCGCGCCGAAGCCCTTCGAGACGCCCCGGGCCGAAAGGAGCGGGCCCTCAGACGGCACGGAGCACTTCCGCAACACGGCGCCGGGCCGCCGTCCGGGCCGGGAGAGCCGATGCGGCGAAGGACCAGAGGACGGAGAGGACGACGACCGCGCCGAGCTCCAGCGGATCGACCCGGAACGGGACGTGGGCCAGCGAGTAGAGATGAGCCGGGAGGGGGATCGCTCGGGTGGCGTCGAGAACGACCGCGGCCGCCGTCCCGAGAAGGGCGCCCGCCGCCGTCCCGAGGATTCCGACCCCCGCCCCCGCCGCGAGGAAGACGCGCGCGACCGTTCGCGGCGGGGCGCCGAGGACGGCCAGGATCGCCGCGTCCCCTGCCCGCGTCGCCCCGAGGACGGCCGATGTCGCCGCCAGGTTGAGGCCCGCCACGATGACGATCAGGAAGACGGTGGCGAAGAGGACGGCCCGCTCGAGCTTCAGCGCGAGGACGAGGGAGCGGTTCGCCTCCTCCCACGTCGTGGCCGAGACGCCGCCGCCGAGGGCGTCGACGACGCCTCGCGCCGCCAGCGTGGCGCGCCGCGGGTCGGCGAGAAAGACCTCGTAGGCGCTGGCCCCCCCCTCCGGCAGAGCGAAGAGCCGGCGCGCCGCCTCGAGCGGGAGGACCGCCTCCGGCTCCCGGCGCCCCGTCGACGCCGGCACGACCTTTTCGACGGCCATCGAGACCGCGATGGGGACGGGGCCGAGCGGCGAGAGCCGGGTCCGCGAGGAGACGACCGTCACGTCGTCGCCGGCGACCGCCCCGAGCGGCCGGGCCTGCGAGAGGTCGAGGACCAGCCCCGTCGTCCCGGCGCGCCCGACGGCCTGCGCCGGCGCGGTCCGTCCGGAGATGCTGATCCAGATCCGGCCCCGCGCCACCGGGGAGACCGACACGACGCCCGGCAGGGCGGCGAGCTTCTCCGCGAGGCCGTCCGCCGGCGTGAAGGCGTCCCGGCCGGCCGGCGTCACCGTCAGGTGCGGCGTCTCGGCCAGGAGGCGCGAGCGGATGTGCGTCTGGAAACCCGCCAGGAGCGCGAGCGACACGACGAGCGCGGCGACGCCGAGCGTGAGACCCAGGAGGGCCGCCAGCGCGACGACTCCCACCTGCGCCTCCTTCCGGGAGGCGAGGAGATACCGCCGCGCCAGGAGAAGGGCGATCACGCCTTCGGCCGCATCAGCGGGAAGAGGATGACGTCGCGGATGGAGGGGCTGTTCGTGAAGAGCATGGCGAGCCGGTCGATGCCGACTCCCTCCCCCGCCGTCGGCGGCATCCCGTACGAAAGAGCCTCGACGTAGTCCTCGTCGTAGAGCATCGCCTCGTCGTCCCCTCTTGTCCTCTCGGCCACCTGCGCGCGGAACTTCTCGGCCTGCTCGTCCGGATCGTTCAGCTCGCAAAAGCCGTTGGCCACCTCCATCCGGCCGATGAAGAGCTCGAACCGGTCGGCGGTCGCCGGGTCGCCCGGCTTCGTCTTGGAGAGAGGCGAGATCTCCGCGGGATAGTCGACCACAAACGTCGGCTGGACGAGCCGTTTCTCCACCACGGCTCCGAAGATCTCGGCCAGGAGCTTCCCTTTCGAGTCGCCGAACCTCTCGACATTCTCCACACCGTACCGTTCCGCAGTCTTTTTCAGAAGGTGAAGATCGCGGAGGTCACCGGCCGTCAGTCGGGCGCCCGGCGCGCCGTCCTGCTCGGGACCCTTCGCAGAAATATTCCGTCTTTCATCCTCGGCGGCACCCACGTTTTCAAGGATCGCGTCCACCATGCTCAGCCTCCTGAACGGGGCCTTCAGCGAGATCGTCTCCTCCCCCCACGGCAGTTCGGTCCCTCCGAGGATCTCGAGCGCGGCCGACGTCAGGAGCTCTTCGGTCAGCGCCATCTGGTCGCGGGCGTCGGCGTACGCCGTGTAGAACTCCAGCATCGTGAACTCGGGGTTGTGCTGGGTGGAGATCCCCTCGTTCCGGAAGTTCCGGTTGATTTCATAGACCTTTGGAAATCCGCCCACGACGAGACGCTTCAGGTAGAGCTCCGGGGCGATCCGGAGGAAGAGGTCGATGTCGAGGGCGTTGTGGTGCGTCACGAAGGGACGCGCCGCCGCGCCGCCGGGGATCGGCTGCATCATCGGCGTCTCCACCTCGACGAAGCCGCGCCCGTCGAAGAACCGCCGGATGAAGGAGACGAGCTTCGCGCGGACCTCGAAGGTCCTCCGGGTTCCGGGCGACACGAAGAGGTCGACGTAACGCTGGCGGTAGCGGCGTTCCACGTCCGTCAGGCCGTGCCACTTGTCGGGGAGCGGCCGGAGGGACTTCGCGAGAAAATCGAGGCGGCCGGCCTTCACCGAGAGCTCTCCCGTCCGGGTCCTGAAGACCGTCCCGTCGACGCCGACATGGTCGCCGAGGTCGAGCTGTTCGTAGAGGGACCATTCTTCGCCGGGAAGCGCGTCTTTCTTCAGGTAGACCTGGAGCCGCTCGGCACCGTCGGAGAGGTCGAGGAAGACGGCCTTCCCCATCTTTCGTATGGCGAGAATCCGACCGGGGACACGAACGCGCCGGCCGGTCTCGGGCTCGGCCTCCAGCGCCGCGGCGTCCTTCGGGCCCCAGAGCGCCACGACGTCGGAGACGAGGTGCGTCGGGTCCCAGCGGTTCGGGTAGAGGGGCCGTCCGAGCTTCGCGATCCGCTCGCGGGCGGCCCGTCGGTTGGCAACCTGCTCGGCGAGGCTGGCTTCGGTCGGCGGAGTCTCTTCAGACATCGCCGCGGATTAAAACACTTCGGCCTCTATCCCCCGAGCGCGTTGTGAAGCAGCCAGAGGCCGGTGTAGGCCCGGAGATGGCGGAAGCGGGAGCGCGTCAGCTGGCGGTGGCGCTCCGAGTCGCCTTCCCCGCCGGCGTCCTGGAGGGCCCCCCGGAAGAGCCAGTCGATGTCCTGGGCGCGGGCGAGGCACGCAGCGGTGACCTTCAGGGTCCCCGGGGCCGGGAGGATGCCCGAGCGGGGCGCGATGAGAAGGCGCAGCGCGGCCGCCTCCTCGTCCATCCGGAGCCGGAGCGCGGCCGCGTTGAAGAGGAGGCGCCCGAGGGCGTCCGGTCCCCGGGACGGCGTCTCGTCCAGCCGCGCCAGGGTCATGGCGGCCTGGACCTCCCAGGGTTCGAGCCGGAGCCGCTGGAGCGTGTCGCTGGCGGCCGCCTGGCCGGGGCCGGCGCCGACACCGGCCAGATCGGCCGAGTGGAGGATCCGGGTGGCGGCGGAAAG
This sequence comes from Thermoanaerobaculia bacterium, assembly GCA_035519355.1. Lineage (GTDB taxonomy): Bacteria > Acidobacteriota > Thermoanaerobaculia > UBA5066 > UBA5066 > DAOMFB01. The sequence goes on from DATIWM010000206.1 coordinate 8,621, forward strand.
GGTCAGCGGGTCGGCCTCGGCGTGCCACGCGACGTCGACGACCGGGGCCACGCCCGTCGTCCGGCCCGGTGAAGGCGTTACCGGAGCCAGCGACGGCTCCCGGCGCGCCCGGCGGCCGGCCGTCGTCCCGCCGGCCGTCGATTCGCTCAGGCCGTCGAAATCGGCGGCGGCCGACGGCTCCACGCGGGAGAGGATCCGGTGGATCGCCTCCTTCAGCCGCCGGACGTCGCGGGGCCGGACGCCCCGCCGCTTCGACTGTTTTTCGAAGTCCTCCCGCTCGCGCCGGAACCGCCGGAAGTCCGCCTGAAACTCGTCCGTCTGGAAGCGCGGGTCGAGGGCGAGCTCGGCCTCCAGTTCCAGGAGATGCCTCGACGTCGCGAGAATCCGCTCCTCCTCCTGGCGGTAAAGCGTCTGGAACTTCCGCTTCGCGGCGACATTCGAAGCCAGGAGCGCCTGCAGGACCTCGGCGGTGTAGAAGACGTTTCCCATCCGGCGCTTCAGCGTCCGGATGTTCTCGAGAGGCTTCTTCCGGATCAGGTCCTCGAACCGCGCGCAGGCCTCGATGTCCTTCCGGAGGACCTCGAGGATGTTGAGGACCGAGCGGACCTCGACGGGGTCGGCCTCCTCGCGGCCGGTGAGTGTCAGGAAGGTCCCGCACAGATCGGCCAGCTCGGCGGCGGGCTTGAGCTCCAGCCCTCCGTCCGGCAGCCGCCGCGTCCCGACCCGGGTCAGGAGGAAATCGACCTTGTCGAGGTCGTCGGGCGAGAGCTGCCGCGCGAAGAAGTAGAACTTCAGGAGCGGAACGAGCTCGCGGTCGTCGTCGCGCCCGGACTTCTCGAAGAACTGCCGGAGGACGTGGGGCGGCACCTTCCGGTCCTCGAGGAGGAGCGAGGTGTGGAGGCCGTCGAGCGCCACGTCGAGGCGGCTCACCTCGTTCAGCAGGTCGTCCGGCGGGCGAGTGGCGCGCCCCTCCTTGATCCGTTTGATCTGCTCGTAGAGCGGCGTGAACGCGGACGAGGTGCCCGCCACGCCGCCCGACGGCAGGACCGCCGCGAGCCCCTGGAGAAACTGCTGAAAGACCCAGAGCGTCCGGAACTTGTCCGTCAGGCGCTGATAGGCCAGGCGGAACTCGGCGGCTTCCGGCGGAATGACGTCCACGATCTAGAATTATGCCCTGTGATTGCCCACGTGCTCATCTCCGAAGAGGCGATCGCCTCCCGTCTCGCCTCCCTGGCCCTCGAGATCGACGCCGCGTACGCGGGGGGCGAGATCCGCGCCGTCGGCGTCCTGAAGGGCTCGGTCTTCTTCCTGACGGACGTCCTGAAGCGGATTTCCACCTCCGTGTCGGTCGATTTCATCCAGGTCCGCTCCTACGCGGGGACGGCCTCCTCCGGAAACATCCAGCTCGTCCACGACCTGTCGATGGACATCGAGGGGAAGGACGTCCTTCTCTTCGAGGACGTCATCGACACGGGCCTCACCCTGCGGAGGATCCTCGAGCTCCTCTCCTCGCGCCATCCCCGCTCCCTCCGGATCGCCGCCCTCCTGAAGAAGCGGCTGCCCGAGAACGCCGACCTTCCGGTCGACTTCCTCGGCTTTGAGATCGGGACCGAGTTTGTCGTCGGCTACGGGCTCGACCTCGACGAGAGGTACCGCAACCTCCCCTACGTGGCTGTCTGGAAGCCTGGGACATGATCCCGGGGGGGGG
>DATIWM010000207.1:0-4430 GCA_035519355.1 Thermoanaerobaculia bacterium
GAAAGGCGAGCGGCGCGTAGAAGGTCCCGCCGAAGTCCGTCCGGGTCACGCCGAGCGGGGCGATCGCGTCCGCGGCCTCGATCATGAAGTCCCGCCGCTCGCGCATGTAGGGCGAAGGGCGGCGGAGCGCGGCCAGCGGGCTCTGGAGCGCGGCGAGGGCCCAGTCCTGCGCCAGCGTGGAGGGGGTCGCCACGAGCCACGCCGCCAGGTTCGCCAGGATCTCCCGGGCCCGGACGCCTCCCGACCGGATCTCGTCCGACAGGACCATCCAGCAGGCGCGCGCCCCGGTCGAGGCGCCGAACATGTCCATCTTCGACAGCCCGGAGAGGGTGACGACCCAGTCACGCCACTCGGGGTCGGCGAAGGCGGGGTTCACGAACGAGTCGACGTAGTCGAGGCGCTGGTAGACCGAGTCGTAGAGGACGAAGACGCGGTGCTTCACCGCGACGCGGACCAGCTCCTCGACGAGCGCCCGCGGGTAGACGCGCCCCGTCGGGTTGTGCGGGTTGTTGATGATGACGGACGAGATGTCGCCCGCTTTCAGCAGCCGCTCCAGCTCGGCCGGGTCGGGCAGGAACTCCCCCTGCGTGGTCGGCAGCTCCACGATCCGCTTCCCCGCCCGCTCGATGAACCAGTCGTACTCCCAGCTCGGCCGCGGCACGACGACGCCCGAGCCGTCGGCGCCGAGCACCTCGAGGACCATCGCGAGCCCCGCGCGCGTCCCGGGAGTAAAGAGAACTTCGTCGGGAAGGAACCGGACGTCGGAAGCCGGGTAATCCCTAAGGCCGTCCCGGTTGAAGAACTCGGCGATCTCGCTCCGGACGTCCATCCGGCCCACCGCCGGCCCGTAGCTGTGGACCGTGTTGCGGGTGATCCGCTGGGCGGCCCGGACGACCTCGGGGTGGGGCGCGAAGTCGGCGTTCTTGTAGTCGCCCTGGGTCAGGTCGAGGGCCCCCTCCTGCTGGACGCGGCGCGAGAAGGCGCGGACGAGCGGCTCGGGGGTGGAAAGGGCGCGCGTGGAGAGCGTCCCGGCCGGCAGCGCCGTCCGCACGGGCTTCGGGGGCGAGATCGGGGTCGTCACGAGAAGCGGGTTCTATCACCCTCGAGGAGGGTCTCGTCAGGCGGACGGTTTCGACTTCGCCGCGGCCAGGGCTTCCTTGACGCGCCCCGAAGTCATCGGCATCTCGAAGAGGCGCGCACCCGTGGCATCGAAGAGGGCGTTCGCCACGACCGCTCCCACCGGGACGATCGCCGGCTCGCCACCTCCCTGCGGGGAGAGCTCGTCGTTCTTCACGAGGACGGTCTCGATCTCGGGCATCCCCGAGAACCGGGGCAGCTCGTACGTGTCGAAGTTCTTCGTGATGATCCGGCCGCCGTCGAAGCGGACCTCTTCGGAGAGCGTGTACCCGAGGCCCATCATGACGCAGCCTTCCATCTGCATCTTCGCGCCGTCGGGGTTGATGACGACGCCCATGTCCTGGGCGCAGACGATCCGCCCGACCTTGATCTTTCCGGTCGAGGCATCGACCTTCACCTCGGCCATCAGGGCCACGTACGTCCCGGCGTCGATCCCGCAGGCCACCCCGACGCCGCGCCCGCTCGGCCCCACGCCCTTCTTCCAGCCGAAGCGCCCGGCGGCGGCTTCGAGGACGCTCCGCATCCGTTTGTCCGACGTGTTGTTCAGACGGAACTCGAGCGGGTCGACTTTGGCCTTCGCCGCCATCGTGTCGATCTGCGATTCCCGCGCGAAGACGTTGATGTTGGCGCCCGGAGCCCGCCACGGGCCGGTGGCGAAGAGGTGCATCTTCGGGGTGTCGCTCCCCCACCGCCCGTAGGTCCGGATCAGGTTGTTCGGGACGTCGTAGAACTGCTCGGCGCTGCGCGATCCGGCCGCGTAGACCTGGTAGTCCCACAGGCAGATCCGGCCCGCGCCGTCGATCCCCGAGCGAATCCTGACGACCGCCGCCGGCCGGAACGTGTCGAGGAAGAACTCCTCGGCGCGGCTCCAGCAGACCTGGACCGGCTTGCCGGCCGCCTTCGCGAGCTTCGCCGCCTCGACCGACTGCGGAGCCGCGCTCTTCCCGCCGAAGCCGCCTCCCACGAAGGGGGTGATGACGTGGACGCTCTCCTTCGGAAGGCCGAGGGCCTGCGCAACCGCCTGCTGGGTCCCGAAGGGCGACTGCGTGGCGGCCCAGACCGTCATCGTCCCCCCCTCGAGCCGGGCCAGGGCCGTGTGGGTCTCGATAGCGGCATGAGCGCCGTATCCGTTCAGGTATTTTCCCTCGAAGAGCGCGACGGACTTCTTCTCTCCCTCGGCGAGGTCTCCCTTCTTCTCCCGTTGTTCCCCTTCGCCCGCAACTGAAAGCAGATGGGCGAAGACGGTCTTGTCGTCGAAGGCCGGCTTGGGGACGTCGTAATCGGCCTTGACGAGGGCGAGCGCCTTCTCCGCCGCTTCCGGATCGGGGGCGAGGACGGCCACCATGCCCCCTTCGTTGACGACGACGACTCCCGGCAAACGCGCGGCGGCGGACGTGTCGACGCTCTTCAGCGTGGCCCCGTGCGCCGGCGGGCGGAGGATCTTCGCGTAGAGCATTCCCGGCAGCCGGACGTCCCCGGCGAACTGGGCCTTCCCGGTCACCTTGGCCCGCGCGTCGCGGCGCTTCTCCGGCTTCCCCATCACGCGGAACTCGGAAACGGCCTTCGTGACCGCCTTCCCGTCCAGCGTCCGGACGATCTTCTGCCCCTTCGCGAGGTCGCCGTACGAGACCCGGGTCTTCGGATCGGAGGCGACGGAGATGACGCCGTCCGCGACCCGCAGCGCCTCCCGCGGCGTCTTGAGCTGCTCCGAAGCGAGCGTCAGAAGAACGGCCTTCGCTTCCGCGGCGGCTGCTCGCAAGGCCGGGCCGAAGAAGCGGGTCGACATCGAGCCCCACGTTCCCGCGTCGTACGGGCAGAGGGCCGTGTCCCCCATGACCATGTCGATCGAATCGAGGGGGACGGCCAGCTCGTCGGCCGCCATCTGCGCGAGCGACGTGACGACGCCCTGCCCCATCTCGATCTTCCCGGAGTAGACCGTCACCCGGCCGTCGGCGGCGATCCGGAGGTAGGCGTTGAAGTCGGTCGGGTAGCCCCTCGTGCGGCTTTCCTGCGCCAGCAGCTCCGACAGGTCCGCGTTGAAGAGGACGATGATTCCGCCGCCGAGAAGCCGGATGAAGTCGCGGCGGTCGAGGGCGGGCCGTTCGGACGGAAGCGGCGGGGCGGCGAGGGTGGTGCTGTCGTCTCTCATGATGCCTCACGCGACCGTGGCGGCCCGTTCGATGGCCTGGACGATCCGGTTGTGGGCGGCGCAGCGGCAGAGGTTGTCGTCCATCCCCGCCAGGATCTGGCCCCGGATCGGCTTCGGCGTCTTCAGGAGGAGGGCGTAGGCGTTCATGATCATTCCGGGGGTGCAGAAGCCGCACTGCAGCCCCCCGACGTCCGCGAACGCCTCCTGGAGCGGGTGGAGCTTCCCGTTCTGCTCCAGCCCCTCGATCGTCGTGACCTCCTTGCCGCGGACGGCCTTCACCGGCAACTGGCACGACCGGACCGCCTCCTTGCCGACGACCACGGTGCAGGCGCCGCACTGGCTCTCGCCGCACCCGTACTTCGTCCCCGTGAGGCCGAGGTCGGTCCGCAGCACCCAGAGGAGCGTTCGATCGCCGTCGACGTCGAGCTGGATCGGTTTGCCGTTGAGTCGGAACGAGATGGAGTCTCTCATCGGAATCCTCCCTGTCCCGGAAACGATCATATCGAGAACCCGATGAGTCGAGGGGAGAACTCCGGACCTCGTCCGGCCGTCCTTAGGGGCTCAGTTCACCGGCCCCTTACCTGCCGACCCAGTTCTCAACCTGAAGACCCGAAACCCTTGCGAATTCCCTCGTGTTGTTGGTGACGAGCGTGGCTCGAAGAGACAACGCATGCGCCGCAATGAGGGTGTCGAGGGCGCCGATGGGGGTTCCCCGCTGCTCGAGTTGTGCCCGCAACCTCCCGTAGACCCGGGCCGCGCCTTCGTCGAATGGAAGCACGTGAAGGACGTCGGCTATCTTCTCGATCGCCCGGCGCGCCCGTGCAGGGCTTCCGCTCTTCTCGGCACCGAACATCAGCTCGGCAATCGAGACGACCGAGACGGCCACATCCTCGGAAGAGATCTTCTCGAAGCGCGCCGCGACGTCCGGTGGCTTGCGTTTCAGGATGTAGATGAGTGTGTCGGTGTCGAGAAGATAGAGCATCAGAGCGGCAGGCGGCTTTCGGCCAGTCTGTCCTCGATCGTGTCGGGGAAGTCTTCGGGCAGGCGGATGGCGGCGAGGGCCCGGAACAGATCGCTCGCGGTGCGGGGCTTCTTCCTCAGCACCACCTCTTCACCCCGCCGGAGGATCTCGACTTCGCGGACG
>DATIWM010000208.1:0-30725 GCA_035519355.1 Thermoanaerobaculia bacterium
CAGACCGGGCGCCTTCTCGTCGGGGAGGAGCCGTCCGGGCCCGGAATCCGCGTCGATTCGGGCGTGACGGCCGGCGACGAAGTGAGCGTCCATTACGATCCGATGCTCGCGAAGGTGATCGCCCGGGGCGCCACGCGGGACGAGGCGCGGCGGCGACTCGTGGCCGCGCTCGGCGAGACGGTCGCCCTCGGCGTCACGACGAACCTCTCGTACCTCCGGCGCGTGCTGGAGTCGGCGCCGGTCGCGGCGGGAGAGCTCGACACGTCGCTTCTCGAACGGCTCGAGGTCCCGCCCGTTCCGCCCCCCTCCGAGGCGGTCTTCGAGGCGGCCGGACGTGCGTTTTCGGTCTGGGGCGCGGGGGCCGACACGCGGCCCGCCTCCATCCCCGATCCGTTCGACGCCGGGGAGTTCCGGGTTCTCCGATGAGGCTGAGGGAGACGGTCACGGGCGCGGTCCGGGACCTCAGCGAGGCCGGAGCGCACCGGTCGTCCCCGCCCGCCGGCGCCCTCAGGGCCGTCCGGGACGGAGCCGTCGTCTGGGTCTTCGCGGGGGGCGAGACGTACCGGCTGGAGCGCGTCGCCGCGCGCGGCGCCGCGGAGCCGGCCGACCTGTCGCACGACCTCGTGTCGCCGATGCCGGGAAGGGTTCGTGCGGTTCTGGTCGTGGAAGGGGAGACCGTCGCGAAGGGGGCGACTCTCTTCCTCCTCGAAGCGATGAAGATGGAGCATCCTGTCCGGGCGCCGCGGGAGGGCGTCGTCCGGTCTCTTCGCGTCGCCGAAGGGGCGATGGTCTCTGCCGGCGAGCGGCTCGGGGAGATGGAGTGAACAGCCCGGCGCGCCACGTCACCGTCGTCGACGTAGGCCCCCGGGACGGTCTCCAGAACGAGCCCGGCGTGGTTCCCGTCGAGGCCAAGGTGGCGTTCGTCGAAGCCCTCGCGGACTCGGGCCTCGCCGTCGTGGAGGTCACGGCGCTCGTCTCGCCGAAGGCGATTCCGCAGCTCGCCGACGGCGACGAGGTCTTCCGGCGGATCCGGAAGAAGGAGGGCGTCCGGTATCCGGTCCTCGTGCCGAACGAAAAGGGGATGGACCGTGCCGAGGCCGTCGGCGTCCGCGAGATCGCGGTCTTCACCGCCGCCTCCGAGACGTTCAATCGCCGGAACATCAACGCCTCCATCGACGAGTCGTTCGCGCGGTTCGCGCCGGTGATCGCCCGGGCGAAGCGGAGCGGCCTCTGGGTCCGCGGGTACGTCTCCTGCGCGTTCGGCTGCCCGTACGAGGGGGTGGTCCGGCCGGAGGCGGCCGCCGAGGTCTCGGCACGCCTCGTCGCGTCCGGTTGTGACGAGGTGTCGATCGGCGACACGATCGGAGTGGCGGTCCCGACCCAGGTGCCGGAGGTGGTCGGCCGGGCCGTGGAAGCCGGCGTCCCACCAGGGCGTCTGGCCCTGCACTTCCACGACACGCGAGGGACGGCCCTGGCGAACGTCGTCGAAGGGCTGCGGGCCGGAATCCGGATCTTCGACGCATCGGCCGGAGGTCTCGGGGGCTGCCCGTACGCTCCGGGAGCCGCCGGGAACGTGGCGACCGAAGATCTCCTCTACCTGCTCCACGGCATGGGGTGGGAGACGGGAGTCGCGCTCCCGGGGGTCCTGGCCGCCACCCGGGCGCTCGCTCGTGTGACGGGCCGGCGTCCGGCCTCGCGCGTCGCCACCGCCTTCGAGGGCGCCGCCGGCCGGCCGGCGTAGTACACTTGAAAAACGCCCGAACCGGACGTCTTGGCTTCAGCCGGGGAGTGTGAATGGGCTACCGGATTCTCCTAGCGGACGACAGTCTGACGATCCAGAAGGTCGTCGAGCTCACCTTCGCGCGCTCGGATTGGGAGCTTCGGACGGTGGGAAGCGGGGACAAGGCTGCGGCGCTTCTCCCGGAGTTCGCGCCGGACGTCGTGCTCGCCGACGCCGTGATGCCGGGGCTGACGGGGTACGAACTCTGCGAGGCCGTCAAGAAGCTTCCGGACGGTCCCTACATTCCGGTCATCATGCTGACCGGGACCTTCGAGCCCTTCGACCGGGCCCGCGCCGACCGCGCCGGGGCCGACGCGGTCGTCACGAAGCCGTTCGACTCCCATGCGCTTCTCGGCCTCGTGCGGGACCTCACGACCCGCGCGAAGGAGGAGAAGGCGGCCGCGCCGCCTCCGCCGCCGCCTCCGCCCCCCGAGCCGGAGCCCGAACCGGAGGGAGAACCGGTGGCCGAAGTGTTCGCCGCTCCGCCGCCCCCCTTCGAGCCGGCCGAGGACACGAGCCCCACGAACGTCCCGCGGGTGCGTCCACCGGACGCTCCGGTGCCGGAAACGGCCCGGCCTCCCGACTCGCTTTACGCCACCACGGCCATCCCGATCTTCACGCCGGAGCAGCTCGAAGCGATGCAGCCGCCCCGGCTCTCCGAACCCGAGCCGCTGCCGCCCGAGCCGATCCCCGAGATTCCCTCCGATCCGTTCCGGGAGGCCGAGATGCCGCCCCCGGCGGTCGAGCCCACGACCGCACCGGTGACGGCCTACGAGGTGGATCTCGGCGGGCTCGAAGAGGAAGTCCCGCGGCGCGACATCGAGGCGGACATCGCCGAGTTCGAGCGGTCGGGCCGCGTCTCCTCGGTGAGGCCGGCGTTCGTCTCCGGTCCCGGGGGAGTCGAGACGGGAGCCACGTCCGTCGAACTCCCTCCGCCCGGCGGGCCCCTGCCGGAGTCCCCGGCCAGCGAGCTCGAAGTCCTGGCCGCCCGGACGAGCCTGAACGACCTGACGCGGCTGGTCGGCGCGTCCGGAGGCGGGGACCGGCCGCTGGGGGACGACGACGTGGAGCGGATCGCGCGCCGCGTCGTGGAGATCCTCGGCGAGCGCGTGGTCCGGAAGGTGGCCTGGGACGTCGTCCCCGAGATGGCCGAGCGGCTCGTCCGCGAGCGGCTCCGCGAGCTGGAACGGACGGACTGACGCCCGGAGAGACGGACCTCCCGGGTCTGTCGTAAAGTCAGCGCTTCTCCGCGCCATGAACGCACCGCACGAGCTGCCGAAGAACTTCGAGCCGGCGTCCTTCGAGATGAAGTGGTACCGCCTCCACGAGGAGGCGGGGCTGTTCCGTCCGGAGGCCGCCGGGCCCGACGCCGTTCCGTACGTCATCGTCATCCCGCCGCCGAACGTCACGGGGAAGCTCCACGTGGGGCATGCTCTCGGGCGGACGCTGGAAGACATCCTCTGTCGGTGGCGTCGGATGCAGGGGCGCGCGGTCCTCTGGCTCCCGGGCGTCGACCACGCCGGCATCGCGACCCAGATGGTCGTCGAGCGGGATCTTCTGGAGCGTACGGGCCGGTCGCGGCACGACGTGGGGCGCGAGGCGTTTCTCGCGATCTGCCGCGAGTGGGCGGCGGCCCGGCGGGGCGACATCCTGAACCAGATCCGGCGCCTCGGCTCCTCGTGCGACTTCTCCCGCGACTACTACACGCTCGACGAGCCGCGCTCGAAGGCGGTCCGCTTCGCCTTCACGACGCTCTACCACCAGGGACTCGCCTACCGGGCTGAGCGGATGGTGAACTGGTGCGCGCGCTGCGCGACCGTTCTCTCCGACCTCGAGGTGAACCACGTCGAGCAGTCGGGTCTTCTCTGGTCGATCGCCTACCCGCTGGCCGACGGCCCGGGCGAGGTGGTCGTCGCCACGACGCGGCCGGAGACGATGCTCGGCGACACCGCGGTGGCCGTCCACCCGGAGGACGAGCGGTACCGGGGGCTCGTCGGAAAGCGGGTGAGGCTTCCGCTGACGCAGCGGACGATCCCCGTCGTGGCCGACCCGCTCGTCGACCCGACGTTCGGGACGGGCGCGGTGAAGATCACCCCGGCCCATGACCCGAACGACTTCGAGGCCGCGAGGCGTCACGGCCTCGATTCGGTGGCCGTCATCGGCTTCGACGGAAAGATGACGGCGGCCTCCGGCGCTTCCTACGCGGGGCTCGACCGGGCCGAGGCCCGTCGGCGGGTCCTCCGGGACCTCGAGTCGCAGCACCTCCGCCGCGGGGAGAAGCCGCACATGTTGCCGATCGGTCGATGCCAGCGGTGCGACACCGTTCTCGAGCCTCTCGTCTCGCTCCAGTGGTTCGTGAAGGTCGGACCGCTCGCCGGGAAGGCCGTCGCCGCGACCGACGCCGGCGAGACGCGGTTCGTCCCGGAGCTCTGGAAGAAGACCTACGACGAGTGGATGCGGAACATCCGCGACTGGTGCGTCTCGCGACAGCTCTGGTGGGGGCACCCGATCCCGGCCTGGTACTGCCCGGACGGCCACGTCACCGTGCCGGAGCCGGGCGCGGAAGACCCCGCGGCCTGCGGCCGGTGCGGCACGTCTTCCCTCCAGCAGGACGCCGACGTCTTCGACACCTGGTTCTCCTCCTGGCTCATGCCGCTCTCGGTCGTCGGCTGGCCGGACGGGGGGGCCGACTTCGCGCGTTTCTACCCGACGACGGTCCTCGTCACGGCGTTCGACATCCTCTTCTTCTGGGTCGCCCGGATGATCATGGCGGGCGTCTGGTTCGACGGCCGGGTGCCGTACGCCGACGTCGTCATCCACGGTCTCGTCCGCGACGAGGGCGGACAGAAGATGTCGAAGACGAAGGGGAACGTCATCGACCCGCTGGAGATGTGCGACGAGTACGGGGCGGACGCGGTCCGGTTCGCCCTGGCCGTCCAGTCCGGCACCGGGCGGGACATTCCGTTCGGCACCTCGCGCATCGCGCCGGCGCGGTCCTTCGCGACGAAGGTCTGGAACGCCGCGCGCTTCGCGCTCGGAATGCTCCACGAAGGCCAGCCGGAGGCGGCGTCGATCGACTTCGGTGCGCTCGGGACCGTCGACCGGTGGATCCTCGCGCGGCTCTCGACGGCCGTCGGGAAGGTCAGCGCCTCGCTCGAGAGCTACCGGTTCGACGAGGCGGCGAACGCGCTCTACGCCTTCTTCTGGTCCGAGTTCTGCGACGGCTACGTCGAGATGGTCAAGCCGGCCTTCCGCGACCCCGAGCTCCCGGAGGCCGAGAAGGCGAAGACCCGCGCCGTCCTCCACCGCGTCCTCCTCGACTCGCTCGCCCTGCTCCACCCCTTCATGCCCTTCGTCTCCTGCGAGATCCGCGACGCGCTCGCCGCGGACGGAGATCGGCTCCCCGTGGCGCCGTTTCCGAAGCCGGATCCGGCCTGGGACGACCCGCTCGCCGTGGAGACCGTCGAGACCCTCCGGGCGGCCGCCACGCGGATCCGGAACCTGAAGGCCGAGCGGGGCCTTCCGCAGACCGAGAGGCTCGCGGCCGGCCTCGAGGCCGACGGCCCCCTTGCCGCCTCGCTGCAGAGGCACGGACCGCTGCTCGTCCACCTGGCGCGGCTCGAGTCCCTCACGGTCGCCCCGAAGGTGGACCTGCCGGGCGCCTTCCACGACGCGATCGGGCCCGTGGGGCTGGTCGTCGCCCTTCCCGTGAGGGAGATGACGGCCGAGGAGCGGCAGAAGCTCGAGAGGGAGCTGGCCGGGCTGGAGCGCGAGGCCGCCGCCCTCACGCGGAAGCTGGGCGACGACGCCTTTCTCGCGAAAGCGCCCCCGGCCGTGGTCGAAAAGAGCCGGAAGCAGCTGGCGGAGCTTGCGGAGCGCCGCGCCCGGCTGGCCGGCAACCTCGGCGCGGCGAGATGAGCGCTTCCGCGTCCTCCCCGCTCGGCGCGCGAGCCCCGCTTTCCGGCCGGCGGTTCGGCACCCTCTCGAACGTCATCTTCTTCGACGTCGTCGGGTCCACGAACGACATCGGAAAGTCGATCGCGGAGCAGCTCCTCTCGGACGGAACCGAGATTCCGCCGACGGTTCTCGTCGCGCGGCGGCAGACCGCCGGACGGGGCCGCCTGTCGCGGAGCTGGATCTCGCCGGACGACACGGGCCTCTCCCTCTCCCTCGTCCTTCCCTGGCCCGAAGGGCCGGAACGGGTCCGCCTTCCGCTCCGGCTCGGCGTGATCCTGGCGCGGGGGCTCACGCGCCGGTTCGGCGTGGAAATCCGCCTGAAGTGGCCGAACGACCTCCTGGCCGGCCGGCGGAAAGTGGGCGGCATCCTGGTCGAGGCGCGGGCCGGATCGGACGGGGACGGGTACGCGGTCGCCGGGATCGGGCTCAACGTCTCCACGAGCCGTCCGGTGCTCGACGCGGCCGGGCTTCGGGAGGCGACCTCGCTGGCGGACGCGGGCGCCGCCCCGGCCGTCCTCGAGGGCGACGCCGTCCTCGTCGCCGTACTGGAGGAGCTCGACGCGGGCCTCTCGGCGCCGGCGCTCGACCTCGCGACCGCCTTCGAAGCCGTCTCGGCGCACCGGCGCGGAGAGGAGCTGACCGTGGTCGACGCCGGAGGCCGGACGACGGGCACGTACCTCGGTGTGACGGCGGACGGCTTCCTCAGGCTCGGCACCTCCGGCGGCGAGGAGACGGTGGTGTCGGGCGACATCGCCCCCTTCTGACCCGATGAGCGCCGGGACCGGCGAGCCCCTCGACGAGGCGTCCTACGCCACCCGGATCGAGGAAGCGTTCATCGCGGAGCGGGGCACGCCGTTTCTCCTCTCGGCGAAGGACTGGCAGCTGATCCGCGGCTGGCGGGACGGGGGCGTTCCGGTCGACACGGTGATCCGCGCCGTCCGGGAGACGTTCGAGAGGCGCCGCGCCCGGGGCGCCGCCGGGAAGATCGGCTCCATCTCCTATTGCGCGGACGCCGTCGAGGAGCGCTGGCAGATGGAGCGCCGGGGTCTCGTGGGGAAGGGAGAGGGACGGCGCGTCGAGAAGCCGCCCGAGATCGGGCCCCGTCTCGAACTCCTCGCCGCGGCGCTTCGGTCGGCGGAGCGCGGGGCGCCGGAGGAAATCGACCCGGAGGTTCTCCGGAGGGGGATCGGGAGAGCCCTCTCGAAGCTCGAAGCCCTTTCGCGGGAGAGGGCCTTCGACGAGATCGAGGAAGCGCTGTCGGCGATCGAGGCGTCGCTCGTCCGGAGCCTGCTGAAGGGGCTCTCGACGGAGGGATCGGCCGCCGTGGAGACCGGGGTCGCGGAGGGGTTGGGCGACACGGCGGGCGTGTCGAACGAGGTCGTCGAGCGGATGCGGCGCGCCCTGACCCGGCGCGAGGTGAGGCGGCGGCTGGGGATTCCGTCGCTCACGCTCTTCTAGCGCGCGCGGATCGAGGCGGTCGCGCTCCTCCTCCGTCGCACGTAAAGTACGCGCCTCGATGATCCGGTCGTGGTCGCATGAGGCCGGCGCTCCGGCCGTCCCCGCGGCATTCGCCGTGGCCGCCGGCATCGTCCTCGCGGCCGTCCTTCCCCTGCCGCCGACGGGGGCCCTCGCAGCGCTTCTCGCCGTCGCCGCTCTCCTCGGCATCGCTGTCTCCTTCCGCGGCGACCGGAGACTCCGTGTCCTGGGGGCGTTCGTCCTTCTCGCGCTGGCGGGCGGGGCCCGTTTCCTGGACGGCTTCCTCGCTCCGGCGCGCCGCACCGAGGCGGCCGCCCGGGCGCTCGGCGAGGAGGCGTCCGTGGAGGTCACCGGCAGGCTGGACCGCCTCTGGAGCCGGAGCGGGTCGCTCTACCGGGCGCGGATCGAGGTCGAGGGGGCGTCGTCCGGGGGACGTCCCCTCGGGCTCGAGAGGCCGCTCGCTCTCGTCGTGGCGGGCAGCGACGACCCCTCGGAGACCGCGGAGATCGGCGACAGGGTCCGCGTCCGCGGCCCCCTCCGCCTTCCGGAGGGGCCCGCGTCGGCCCGGTCGCCCTTCCGGTTCCCCGCCGAACCACGCCTCGTCCTGAAGAGCTCCGGCCAGATCGAGCGGCTCGAAGGCCCCGCCGGCCCGTTCGGCCCCGTTCAGGCGCTGCATGCGGCGGCGAAAAGACGGCTCAGGTCGAACCTCGCGGGCGCTTCCGACGGCGACCGGCGGGCGGTTGCCCTTCTCCTGGCTTTTCTGATGGGGGAGACCGCCGACCTTCCCGCGGAAACCGTCACCGCTTTTCGCGACGGGGGCGTCGCCCACATCGTCGCCATCTCCGGGCTCCAGGTGGCCCTCGTCGCGACGGGGCTCGCCTTTCTCCTCGGGCGGTTTCGCCTGAGGGTCGCGGCACGCGACGCGGCGCTCCTCGTCGCGACCCTTCTCTTTGCCGTCTTCGCGGGGGGCCGACCCCCTGTCGTCCGCGCCGCGCTGATGATCGGCCTCTATCTTCTCGCCCGGCTCCTCGGTCGGCCGACCTCGCCCGGACAGGTCGTGGGCTTCGCGGCGCTCGTCCTCCTCCTCCTCGGGCCCGAGGACCTGTTCGACATCGGTTTCCTCCTGACCTTCGCCGCCGTGTTCGGTCTTTCGGCCTTCGGCGCGCCGCTCGCGCGCCGGCTCCGGGAAGCGGGGTGGCGGCCCGGATTCGCGGTGGACGCCGCCGCGGCCACCTTGGGAGCGGAAATCGCGGTCTTCCCGGTTCAGGCGTTCGTCTTCAACGTCGTGCCGTTCGTCGGCCTCCTGTCGAACCCGGTCGTCGTGCCGCTCTCGATCGTCTTTCTCTACGCCGCGCTCGCCCTCGCGCCGCTTCTCCTGATCTCGCCGGTCACGGCCGCGGCGGCCGTGGCGCCGCTCCGCCTGCTCGCGGACGCGATGGTCGGCCTGCTGACGGCCCTCGACGGGCTCTCGGCCCTTCGTGTCGTCCCGACGCCCCCGTTCCTTCTCGCGGCGGGCACCGCACTGCTTCTCTTGGCCGCCGGGACGGCCCGCCGGGCGCTCGCGCGGCGGGTGACGTTCGCCGGGGCGCTCCTGGCGATGCTCTTCGTCCTCGTCCACCGGATACCGGCGGCGGAGGACGGAACGGCGCGGGTGGAGGCGATCGACGTCGGCCAGGGAGACTCGTGGCTCCTCGTCTCTCCGGCGGGCCGGGTCCTCGTGGACGGGGGCGGGAGCTGGGACCGGGCCTACGAGACGGGACGCCTCCGCCTTCTGCCGAAGCTCTGCGACCGCGGGGCCGTTTCGCTCGACGCCGTCGTCCTGACGCACCCTCACCCGGACCACGCGCGCGGGCTTCTCGCGGTCCTGACGCTCCTGCCCGTGAGAGAGGTCGTCCTCCCGGCGACGGCCCCGAGAAACGAGGTCCTGGACGAGTTCCTCGAGGCCGCGAGACGGCGGAGCCTCCCCCTTCGCCGCCTTGCGGCCGGCGACCGCTTCTCGGCGGGCGGCTTCGACTTCGACGTCCTCCATCCGGCCGGACACGCCTACCTCCGCTCGCCGGAGAACAACGGCTCGCTCGTGCTCCGGACGGCGCTGCCGGGGAGGACGCTTCTCCTGACGGGAGACGTCGAGGCCCCGGCGGAGCGGGACCTCCTCGACGCCGGCCGGCCGCTCCAGGCGGACATCCTCAAGGTCGCCCACCACGGAAGCTCGACCTCCACGACCCCGGAGCTGCTCCGGGCGGTTTCGCCGCGGGTGGCCCTGGTCGGCGTCGGCCGTCACAACCGCTTCGGTCATCCCTCGGCCGTCGTCCTGGACCGGCTCGGCCAGGCACGTGTCCGGACGCTCCGGACGGATCGCGACGGCGACGTGGCGCTCCTCGTCCGAAAGGGGATGATCTTCCCCCTGTTTCCCGAGGCGTTTCCCGGGACGCCGCCATGAGCCGGCCCGCGGGCGTTCTCGCCCTGGTCGGCCCGACGGCGACGGGGAAGTCGGCCCTCGCCGTGGCGGTGTCCGAGCGCCTGAACGGGGAGGTGATCTCCGCCGACGCCTTCGCCGTCTATCGCGGCTTCGACGCCGGGACCGCGAAGCCGTCGCCCCTGGAGCGGTCGCGCGTCCCGCACCATTTGATCGACGTCCGCGACCCGTCGGAGCCCTGGAGCGCCGGCGACTTCGCTGTCGAGGCCCGGCGGCTTGCCCGGGAGATCCTCCGCCGCGGGCGGCTCCCGATTCTCTGCGGCGGCACCGGGTTCTACGTCCGGACGTTCTTCGACGGGCTCTTCCAAGGTCCCCGGCGCGACGATGCGGTCCGGTCCGCCCTCGCGCGCCTCGCCGCGCGCCGCGGCGCAGGCCACCTCCGGAAGGTGCTGGGCGTCCTCGACCCGGTCGCGGCGGAGCGCGTCCTTCCGAACGACGCGGCGCGGGCGATCCGGCTTCTGGAGATCGCCTTCCTCACGGGCCGGAGGCCGACGGAACTGTTCGCGGAGCGGCCGGGAGAACGATGGATGGAACCATCCGTCCGTCTCCTCCTCACGTTGCCGCGCCCGGTGCTGTATGGAAGAATCGAGCGAAGGTTCAGAGACTCGATTGCGCCCCGCCTTCCCGATGAAGTCCGCGCCCTTCTCGTCGCGGGCGTGCCCGTCGACGCGCCCGCCTTCGCGGCGATCGGATACCGTGCCACGGCCGAATTCGTCTCCGGACGGATCGGGGGGGCGGAGTGGGAGGAGCGGATTCTGAGAGAGACCCGACGCTTCGCGAAACGGCAGGAGACGTGGTTCCGGCGCGAGGCCGGCCTGGTTCCGCTCGAGGCCGACCGTGAAGACCTTCCCGATCTCGTCGTCGCGCTCGCGCGACCTCTTTTTTCTCTTTCCCTTTGAAGGGGGTCCGGGATGAACGTCAAGCCTCCCATCAATGTCCAGGACGGCTTCTTCTACCAGCTCCGGAAGGACAACACGCCGGTCGAGGTCACCCTTCTGTCCGAGAAGAAGCGGCTCGGGCGGATCCGCCGGTTCGACAAGTACGCCGTCGTGCTCGAGGTCGACGGACGCGAGGAGATGATCTACAAGCACGCCATCGCGTCCGTCGCGATCCTCGGCGGAGGAACGGCGGCCGTCTCTCCGGTCCCCCGGCCGCCGGTTTGAGACCACCGCTTCGAGTCGGAGCCGGCGCGGCCCTCATCGGGGCGGCTCTGCTCCTCTGGGAGTGCGCGACCGCGCCCCGCCACGAACCGCCGCTCTTGGACGGCCCTTTCGCCCTGCGCGATCCGGCCGTCTCGCTGCCGCGCGGAACCCTCTCGCCGGGCGACGCGGAGCGGCTCGGCCGCGGAATGAACGAGCTTCGCGCGGGTGAGGTCACGGCGGCCCGGAAGAGGTTCTCGTCGGGAGCGGCCCGCTCGGCCACCCCGGTTCCTTTCCGTCTCGGCCTCGCCTACACAGATCTCGTCACGTCGCGATTCGGCCCGGCCCGGGAGATCCTCGGGCCGCTCGTACGGGAAAGCCCGGCCTACATTCCCGCGGCCGAGGCCCTCGCCGATCTGGACGCCGCGGAGGGGTGGATGCGGGAGGCTCTGGACCGCTACCGCGCGCTCCTCGCCGCCCTGCCCGGGGATCCGCGCCTCCTGGCCCGAGAGGTGGCGATCCTCTCGACGCTCGCCGGACGGGGCTCGGCCGACGCGGAGGCGGCCCTCGCGGCCGGGGACCTTCCGGCGGCCCGTCGGGCCGCGCTCTCCCTCGTCGAGCTCGACCCGACGTCGCCGGCCGGCTACCGGTTCCTCGCCCGCGCCGCGGAGGCCGAGGGCCGTCTCGAGGACGCGTGGGCCGCGGCGTCGAAGGCGCACGCGCTCGACCCCGGCGATGACGGGTGGTCGAAGGTGACAGCGGCGCTCGCGATGAAGACCGGCCGGTACGCGGAGGCCGTCGCGATCACCGCGGAGCTCGTGAAGCGCGACCCGTCCGCCGTACCGTCGCTGGAGGAGGCGCGCTTCCAGTTTCAGGTGCAGAACCTCCCGGAGGTCGCGCGCCGCGCCGCCGCCTCGCCCCGGGTGACGCGCGCCCAGTTCGCCGTCCTCGCCTGGTGGCTCGTCCCCGAGGTTCGCGAGTCGCGCATTCCGGCCGTCCCGGAGGTCGCGGTGGACGCCGTCGACCGCCCGGAAAGCCAGGCGCTCGTGCGCGCCATCGCGGTCGGATTCTTCGCGGTCGCCCGGGAGACGCACCGGGTCGGAGCCGATCAGCCCGTCACCCGGACCGAAGCCGCGGTGGTGCTTCGGCGGGTGGCCCTCCTGACCGGAGGGGGAGGTGATCTGCCCGATTGTCTTTCCGAGGAGCGGCCGGCCCCGTCTTCCCTCGAGAAGTGCGGGATACTCCCGGCGACGACGTCGCGAACGGTGACCGGGCGCGAGGCCGTCGAGGGAATCGAAGCGGCGGCCCGCGCGGGTCGGGGAGGTGACGCTCGATGATCGGGACGGACCTGTTCCAGAGGGTGCCGCTCTTCGAGGGGATCTCCGCCGCAGAGCGGGCCGCGGTGTCGAAGGCCGCCCAGCTCCGGACCTACCGGCGGGGCGAGGTCATCGTGCGGCAGGGGCAGACCGGCGAGAGCTTCTTCGTGATCGTCCGCGGGCGCGTCGCCGTCACCGTCCTCTCGCCGGAGGGGCGCGAGGTCGTTCTGAACACGCTCGGCGAGGGAGACCACTTCGGGGAAATGGCGCTCCTCGACGAGGAGCCGCGCTCGGCGAGCGTCGTGGCGCAGGAACGGTCGGAGCTCGCCATCCTTTCCCGCGACGTCTTCTTCGAACTCCTCCGCTCCAACTTCCTCCTGACGAAAGGGCTCCTCCGCTCCTTCTCGCGGCGACTGCGGCGCGCCAACGCGACGATCGAAGGGCTGGCCGCCCTGGACGTGAAGAGCCGGCTCGCCCGGTATTTCCGCGAGCTGGCCGCCACGCGGGGCCGCAAGGCGGGGGGCGGGTGGTCGGTCGTCGTCCGGCCGTCGCAGCGCGAGATCGCCGATACGATCGGCTCCAGCCGGGAGACCGTCTCGCGCACGATGTCGCAGATGGCCGACCAGCAGCTCATCGTCCCGAAGGGCCGGGTGGTCTACGTCAAGATCGACGCGGGGGAGGGCTCGCCGGTCCCCGGGCTCCCGCCCCGCTGACGCCCCCTCCATGTATCTCAGGCCCTGGACCCTTCCGAACCTGCTGACGTTCCTCCGGCTGGTCGCGCTCCCGTTCCTCGTCGTGGCGATCCTGGAAGGGCGGCACGGCACGGCGCTCGTCATCTTCCTCGTCGCCGCGATCACCGACATCGTGGACGGTTATCTCGCCCGTCACTTCGGGATGGGGTCGCCGCTCGGCGCCTATCTCGACCCGATCGCGGACAAGCTCTTTCTCGTCTCGAGTTTCGTCGTCTTCGCCCTGCCGGGGACGCCGACGGCCGTCCACATTCCGATCTGGCTCCTGGTCCTCACGATCTTCCGGGACGTCCTGATCCTGATCGTCGCTCTCGTGATGTACCTGGCCCTGGGGGTCCGCGAGTTTCCGCCGTCCGTGCTCGGGAAGCTGACGACCTTTTCGGAGATCTGCACGATCGTCGCCATCCTGCTGACGAACGTCGAGGTCCTTCCGGCCGCGGTGGCGCAGGCGTTCTTCTGGTTCGTCCTGGCCCTGACAATGGCGTCGGGGCTCCACTACATCCTCCGCTCGTCGAAAGGCATCGCGCGGCACAAGGAGGAGGCGGCGCAGCGCCCCGGCCCTTGACGCGCCGGAGGGCGCCCGGCGAGAATCGCCCTCCCCGCGGGCGGGTGTAGTTCAGCGGCAGAACGTCAGCTTCCCAAGCTGAATGTCGTGGGTTCGATCCCCATCACCCGCTCCATATGACTCTCAGCAGCACGGTCACTTGAAGACGCGCCGTTGAAATGCGTCGCTTCCTCCCGGCCGTGAGAGTTCGCGGGAGAGTTCGAAATCGACGCGTTCAGTGCCGCCGTCACGGAGCGGAGGGCCTCATCGGACGGCGGGTCTGATCCCCGGTTCTTGGTCCGGGGTGGCTCTCGTAAAGGGGCGCAGGGATCCCCACCCCGTTCTTAGTCAGGTCGCTCTGCGAATTTTCGGGCTTCTATCCAGCTTCCGAGGCTCTCCCGGGCGTCCAGAAGGCCTCGAAACCAATGCTGCGAGAGGCACTCTCGTCTGACCGTGGCGTTGAAGGACTCGGCGTAGGCGTTGTCGACGGGCTTCCCCGGCCTCGAGAAGACGAGCTCAACCCGCTTCCAGAAGGCCCAGGCGGCCGGGTGCCGGAGATCGTGTAAACGAGAGAGGCCCCTACCTGGAGGGCGGATTCGCCTTGAGAAAAGCCGTGATGAAACCGTCCAGATCGTCGCTGACAAAACGGCGGAGCCGTTCGAGGCTGCTGACCGAGGAGAACGAGAGGTTTCGCCACGTGATGCCGGGACCTTCCGCGCCGTTCACGACGACCCGCACGTTCTGCTTGAACTCCATGTAGGTCGATACCACGAAGGCGCCGTCTCGCACCTTGATGACCTGCACGAGGATGAAGAAGTGCGGTTCGACCTTCTCCGAGTCGACAGGAAGTCCGGCTTTTCGAAAGCGATCCTCGACGTCGGTGCGGAGGACCTTCTCCGAAAGGCCCAGTTCTTCCGCGTCCTTGGTGACGCTCCCGACCAGAACGTGGAATCTCGTCACGCCTCTCAGGCTCTCGGCATCGAAAGGGACGGCGGCGTCGGCAGGAGTCGCGAGAGCCGTGAGGGCCAGAAGGGCGAGGGCTCGTTTCATCGGCTTTGATCTCCTCTCCTCGAGAGTTCGGGGATGGCGACGCGACGCCAACTGCCCGAGCGCGGGCCGGTCTCGGAGCGGGATGTATACTCCCGAAGCCTGCGATGCAGGGTCGAATCCGCCGCTCGGACTCGGCCAAGTGAAAGCACCTAACGCGAGTTGATACATCTAACTCAAAGGTGCTGAGACATTTCCGGCATAAGGGTTGCTCCATATTCTGTCGAGTTCTCAGGAGATTGGCCATTACTTATGTACATCCCTCCAGCATCCGATGGCCACAGGAGTCCTAGAAATGAGTAAGTTAGGTCGGCTTGCCGCCAGCTTCCTCGTTGTTCCGGCCGCTACCTTGACGGCCGCCTACGCTGGCTCTCCGCTACCAATTTGGGGCGCTTTGCCGTACGGGTCCCCCCGGCCAGCCGCCGAAAATCGTCGGGGGCGGCGGTCGTCGTTTCTGGGGAGGATTCTCCTCTTCATCGGATTCGTCGCCCTTGCGGCCGGAGCGGCCGGCCCCGCGGCGGGCCAGTGCTCGCTCGTGAGCGGCCCGACCGCCATCACGTGTCCCAACACGGAGGACGGCTGCTATAGCGCGATGTGGCTGACCCAGAAGCCCTATTCGATCTCTCTCTACCAGAACGGCGTCGGCGGTCAGGACCGGCTCATGATGCCGCTGAACTACGGGCACGTCGTCTACAGCCTGGCGGACCCGGCCTCGCCCGCGTACCTCGCCATCGGCGACATCCGGCTCCCGCCCGTGGGCCCGATCGGGGGCGACGGCCAAAGTTTCATTGCCGGAGTCGGCGTCTCGGCCGACGGCCAGCGGGCCCTCCTGACGATGGACGTCACGAACACCGGCGGCACGCAGGTCGGCAAGCCCTCTCCCGCCATGTTCAAACCCGCGGCCTTTACGGGGGTTTACCGCTCGAAGGGGGGGCTCGTCGTCCAGAAGAACGGGAGCCGGTACATCGCCTACGGTCTCGATTCCGGATTCAGTACTCAACGCAAGCTGTGGGCGGCCGACGTCACGAACCTCCCGGGTTCGTACTCATCCGTCAATTACGAGACGGCTTTCGCGAGTCTCTCGTCGAACGCCGTCGCGCTGGAACTCACCGAGGGGAACGGCTTTCAGTATCTCTACTGGACGCGGGGCGGGAGCGTCGTCCTGGCCGACGCCACGAATCCCGGTCCCGCCGGGTCGATCACCCCGTCGATGCCGACGTGGTCGGTCGCTCTCGCCGCGTGGGGCCGGCCGGCCAGTGACGCCCTTCTGTCCGCCTCGGCGGCCGTCGATCCGCAGTCGCCCGACGGCAGTCTCTACATCCTCGGCGCCTTTCAGTCCTCCTCCGGAGCGGTCGGCTTCTCCCTTCTCAAGTTCAACCGGACGACGGGGTTGACCACGGCGGCCGGGACCTTCGCGCCGGATGCCGGGTACACGGTGAACCCCGGGGGCCGACTGGTCCTCGCGCAGGCCAACAGCTACAGCAACGGCGTCGACCTGTTCATGTGGACCTCGGCGGCGGGGCCGACGTCGAACGGCCCCAAGGGAATCCTGCGCCTCTACGTCACGTCCGCACGCAGCTTCGGGACGCAGATCAGCCAGACCGTCGACCTCGACAGGAACCTCCCCGGAACGCCGCAGATCTCCAACGACATGGCCGTCCTCCGGAAGAGCGCGAACGACGTCTACGCCTACATCGGCGACACGACCGTGGCGGTCGTCGTGAGGATGGACTGCCAGAGCGGCCCCGCGCCGGCGTCGGGCCATCTCGCGGTGACGAACACCTCGACCGGAACGACGCTGGGAAGCGGCGACGTCGTCTTCGTGGGCGACACGCTCAAGATCGCGCCGTCCGTTGCTCCTCCGAACTTCATCGAGGCCATGGACAACTGGAACCTCGACCTCGACTACCACGCGGCCGAGCATGGGAGCGTCGGCTTCTTCCAGCTCCTGAACCCCGACGCCTGCTTCACGGGCTGTGCGAATCAGAACCCGACCAAACCCGACCCGCCGCAGTTCACGATGGTCGGTCCGTGCGACCCCCGCGCGGGCGGGACTCCCTCCTCCGGCAGCGGCTGCTGGGCGTCGGTCCTCGGAAACGGGGCCGACGGCGGGCCCGACTTCACGCTCCCGGTCTCCCCAGGAGCGACGCGCGTCCAGTCGATCGCCTTCGAGGCGAAGAACGTCGACCCCGGGACGACGAGCCCTGTCCCGCTCGCCGCGTTCGCCGTGACCTGGAAGATTCCCGTGGTGAAGGTGCAGAACCTCACGGCGCTCCTGGACGTGAACGGCAAAGCCGTCTTCACCGACGCTTCCGAGGGACATCCGCTGACCTCGGGGTACAAGTGGTACTTCGGTTCGAATCCTTCGGCGCCCTCGTCGGAGACGCTCACGCCGGACGGAGCCTGCACCGGACCTTCGTGCCAGCATACGTTCGGAGCGAACGGGACATACAACACCTGGCTCCGGGCGTCATACCCCGGCGGGTACGCTTCGCCGGACTGCGGCCCCCCCTGTACGCTTCCGAGGGCGGGGTCGTTCAACGTCACGGTGACGGACTTCGTGGCCGCCTTCACGGCGCCCTCGACTGCCCTCGTCGGCGGGAGCCCGATCCACGTGACGAACCAGTCGGTCTTCGGAGCGGGGATCACTCCGACCTATTCCTACAATCTCTGCGACGCCACGTCCGGTTCCTGCCCGGAAGGGTCGTATTCGACTCTCTCGGGGAGCGGCCCGTGGGACATCCCGGTGCCGTCGCCCGCGGCACCCTACTGGCTCCGGATGAAGGCGACCTATAACGGCGGCTCGCGGACGGCCTACTGGATGCCCGACATGGAGACCGACCCGACGGCCTGGGAGATCACGGTCAACAGCGCCCCGCCGGCGGTCAGCCTGACGGTCGATCCGTATCCGTCCGCGGTCGGCTCGCCGGTCTCCTTCACGGCGAGCGCTTCGAATTTCCCGGGGACGGTCACCTCCTCCTCGTACTCCTGGAATTTCGGGGATGGAACGACGCAGAGCGGTGGGTCGACGGCCTCGCACACCTATTCCCTGTCGGGGAACCCCCAGGTCAGGTGCACGGTCACGGATTCCCTGGGGAACTCCGCGACCGGTGTTCGCGTCTTGACGGTGAACGGAGCGCTGCTGGCCGTCTCGGTCGGCGCCAACCCCTCTACCACGACGCCGAACACGGCGGTCTCTTTCACGGCGAACGCCTCCGGCGGCTCGGGGAGCTACACGAGCTACGCCTGGAACTTCGGCGACGGCAACTCGACGACGGGCGCATCGTCCATTTCACATTCGTACGGCGCCATCGGCACCTACACGGCGTCGTGCACGGTGACCGACTCGGCGGCCAGCCAGGCCTCCGGCACGACGAGCGTCGTCGTCAACCCGGCCCCGACCCCGACACCAACGCCGACCTCGACACCCACGCCGACCTCGACGCCAACGCCGACCCCGACACCAACGCCGATCTCGACACTGACGCCGATCTCGACACCAACGCCGACCTCGACACCAACGCCGATCTCGACGCCAACGCCGACCTCGACACCAACGCCGACGCCGACGACTCAGTCGTGGCAGAGGCCCAGGGGTTCACCGACGCCCACCCCGACGCCCGCGGGCACGTCGATCGCGACCCCGACGGCGACTCCCACGCCCACCAGAACGCCGACCAGAACGCCGACGCCGGCGCTCACGGGAACCCCGACCCCGACACCGACTCCGACGCCGACTCCGACGTCGGGGGCGCCACGGCCGCCCTGGATGCGCTAATCAGAGTCCGCGGGAACGGAGAGAGCCTGGCTGTCGGCACGTGAACGGGGAGATCAGAAAGAGCGGCGCGGCGATGCCCCTGGTCCCACCCGGCACCGGAGGATGAACGCGAGTTCCCGCAGTGCACGAAGGAGCAGCCCGGCCGGCGAGTAGGCCGATCCGCCCCCCGGCCGGGCCTTGCGCTCGACGGGAACCGTGACGAAGCGGCGTCCCGAAAGTCCGACGAGGGTCGGCAGGAACGGATGGGAGACGTCCCGGCGGAGGATCTCTTCGACGAGGGGCCGGCGGAGCGCCAGGAACATCCCCGCGTCGCGTGGATACCCGGTCAGCTTCTCCCGAAGGGTCTTGAAGGCGCGGGAGGTGAGAAGGCGTCCGGTCCCTTCGTAGCGTCCCGTCCACGCGGCCAGGACCGCGTCGACGCCCCCCGTCGCGGTCGAAAGAAGCGCGGGGATCGCCTCGGGCGGATCCTGCAGGTCGGCGTCCATGACGACGGCCCAGGCCCCGCGCGCGGCCGAAAGGCCGACCCACGCCGCCCGCTGCTGTCCGACGTTCTTGGAAAGAAAGATCCCGCGCACGTGCGGGTCGCGCGCCGCGAGTTCGGCGAGGGCGGCGCCGGACCCTTCCGGGCAGGCGTCATTCACGAAGATCAGCTCGTACGGCAGGGAAGCTCCGACGAGCGCCCGCGACAGCCTCAGGTAAAGCTCGTCCAGCGTCGCGCGGTTGCGGTAGACGGGCAGGACGACGCTGACCTCCGTCCGGTCTTCGGACCTGCCGCCCGCCCCGGAATGCGTCAAGAGACCTCTTCCGGTCCCGCGACGGCACCGGCGGCGACCGCGACCGTCTCGACCAGCTCGGCACGATCCCGGGCGATCTCCCCGGCGCTCCGTCGCCCCGCGCGTTCGATCGCGGCCCGGAGCCTCCGAATCTCGACTCGAGGGTCGCGTCCGGTCATGTCGCGCCGGAAGGACCGGCGCAGGAAGCTGAAACTGCACGAGAGACGGGCCATCTCGCCGATCAGGAGGCGACAGGGGATCGGGCGCCCCCCTTCCGGAAGGGTCAACCCCGCGAGGCCGAACGGAACGGAGAAGAACGGCCGGATCCCGTCGATGAGTCCGTCCGTGAGAGCCCCGAAGATGGATGGCGATCTCCGCTCGATCGAGAGATCGTTCAGGCCGACGTAGGCGCGGCTGATCGGGAGCCGGGCGAGCTCTGCCGCATGGCGGACGGCGTCGAGGGTCTCGACGAGGATCCCGACGCCGCAGCGGCCCGCCGCCAGCCGGATCGCCTCCTGGACCTCCGCCGGCCTCCGCACCATCGGGATCAGGAGCTCGTCGGCCCCGCCGGCGACGGCCTCCTCGATCTCTCCGGGCGTCCAGGGGCCCGTCTGATTCAGGCGGCAGATGAGGCGGACGGTCGTCGCGGCCCGCACCCGCCGGAGATCCTCGGGCGTGTCGGCGTTGATCTCCGTGTCGGCTCCGGCCTGGCGTGTCTCCTTTCCGATCCGCTCCCAGTCCACGATGAATCCGTCGACGCCGGCCTCGGTGTGCCGGGACACCGTCTCCGGGTCGGTCGAGAAGAGGAGGAGCTCGAAGGCCGTCACGGGAGAGGCTCTTTCGGACGCCCGCCCGCGGGCGCGGCGCAGACGAGAAGGACGAGGGCCGGCTCGAGCGTCAGGTTTCTGCGGAACTCGCCCATGGCGCTGACCGCGCTCGCGAGGGAATAGGCCACGACCCCGGCGACGAGGGCGAGGAGGAGCGCGTCCCTCGACCGGAAGGCCCGGACGGTCCCCCAGGCGAAGAACCCGAGCGTCACGAGGTTGACGCACCAGAAGACGACGTGAGTGGCCCAGTAAGAGGTCCGGAGGAAGCCGCCGGCCTGTCGGAGGTAGTCGGGCACCCCGATCATCGAACGGTAGTCCAGCCAGAGCGTCGCGGAGCGGACGAGCGGCAGGCCGATCCAGAAGAAAACCGGGTGCTCCTTCCTCCGGGCACGCCCCACTTCGCGGAGCGTTTCGTCGTAGCCGCTGCCGAGAACGTATTCCTCGTAGCCGCACGGGGCTTCCTCGAGGGCCTTCCGGACGAGAGCCCCTTCCGGGCCCGCCCCGACGGCGCGCTCGCGAAGGCTGCGCCGCCGTTCCAGGCTCCACCAGACCCCCTTGTCCACGGGTGTCGTGGACCAGGTCCGGAGCCAGAGCTGGAGGCCCGCCCGGACCGAGCCGATGGGATGGAGGAGCAACGGCTCCACGCGGCCGGTCCTCTCGAGCAGGTAAGCCTGCCAGGGAACCAGGACCAGGAGCATTCCGGCGGCCATCAGGCCCACGAGGGCGGCGCGGCCGCGGTTTCTCCAGGCGAAAACTCCCAGGACGGGAACGGCGACGAAGGCGGCCGCCGGCGTCACGAGGGTCGCTCCAACGGCCAGGACGCCGAGGGCGAACGCCGGCAGGGCCGCGAGCGGCCGCCCGGGGGCGGGCCAGAGCAGGACCGTGACCGCGACCAGGAACGCGCCGAGCGTCTCGGACATGACGAGCGCCTGCTGGCGCGCGAGCCACGGGTTGAAGGCCAGGAGGGCCAGCGCCACGAGAGCTCCCGTGGGAGACCGGCGCCGGGCGGCGAGCCAGACGAAGAGAAGCGTCAGGACCGAGAGGACGAGCTGGACGCGGAGAAGGAACGGAACGCTGGACGTCATCCAGCGCACCGCCCGGATGAAGAGGGGGTAGCCGGGAGGGAGGGCGGAGAACGGGTCCCCCGGGATGAGATGCGAGGTGCCCGCCGCGAGGTCCCCGGCCTGGGAGAGGAACCGGATGCTGTCCGCCGTGACCGGCGTCCACCTCGAGAGAGCCAGACGGATGAAGAAACCTGCGAGAAGGAGCAGAACGGCCGCGAGGATCTCGTTTCGTGTCTCCTTGCGCATCAGTCCGCCGTCGCCAGCCCCAGCCGCTCGCGGCGGTAGCTTCCGGAGAGGACGGACCCGCACCAGACGGCGTTCGCGAGATACCAGCCGACCGTGGCGGCGAGCCCCGAGGCCAGGTCGTGCTTCGGCGCCCAGCCGAGCTCGCGGCGGCTCTTCTGGGAGTCGATGGCGTAGCGCCGGTCGTGACCGGGCCGGTCCGTCACGAAGGTCTTCAGGGCGGCGTACGAGGCGACGCCCCTCGAGAGGAGGGCCGGATTCTCGCGGGCCGGGCGCTGCCGGTCCAGCTCGGCGCAGAGGAGGTCGACGAGCTGGAGGTTCGTCCTCTCGCCCTCTCCGCCGAGGTTGTACTTCCCGCCCGGCGCGCCCCGCGTGAGGGCGGCGAGGAGGCCGTCGCAATGGTCCTCGACGTAGAGCCAGTCGCGGACGTTCCCGCCGTCGCCGTAGATCGGCAGCGGCCTGGCTTCGAGGGCGTTCAGGAGGACGAGCGGGACCAGCTTCTCGGGAAACTGGAAGGGCCCGTAGTTGTTCGAGCAGTTCGTGACGATCGCCGGAAGGCCGTACGTCTCGTGCCAGGCGCGGACGAGGTGGTCGGCCGCCGCCTTCGACGCGGCGTAGGGAGAGTTCGGGGCGTACGGCGTCTCCTCGGTGAAGGCGCCCGAGGGACCGAGAGAGCCGTAGACCTCGTCGGTGGAGACGTGGAGAAACCGGAAGACGCGGCGGGACGCCTCGTCCGCGGAGGCGAGATGAGCCCGCGCCGCCTCCAGCAGCTCGTACGTGCCGTGGATGTTCGTCCGGATGAAGTCGCCCGGCTCGTCGATCGAGCGGTCGACGTGGCTCTCGGCTGCGAAGTTCAGGATCGCCGTCGGCCGGTGCTCCCGGAAGAGGGCCCGGACGGAGGCCCGGTCGGCGACGTCCCCCCGGACGAACGCGTACCGCGGATGGGCCGCGACCTCCGCGAGACTCTCGAGATTTCCCGCGTAGGTCAGCTTGTCGAAGACGACGACGCGGTCGCCCGTCTTCGCCAGGGCCGCCCGGACGAAGTTGCTTCCGATGAATCCCGCTCCGCCCGTGACGATGAGGCTGCCCATCCCGACGCTCCTTTTCTGGCCGGCGCGGAGTCTAGCCCCCGGCGGGAACGGGCGCCGGGGCGAGCCCCGAAACGCCGCCGGAGACGATGAACGTCATCGCTTCCGCGCTCGGCGACGCGAGCGGCGTGACCTGCGCGCGGGGGACGAGGAGAACGTGTCCGGCGAAGGCGTAGGACTGCGGCACGTAGACGGCGACGTACTCCGGGAGCCCGATGCCCGAGAGCGACTCCCGGGTGGCGAACCCGAGGAGCTTCGGTGCGTCCGGCCCGCCGAGGGAGACGGCGACGGGCCGGTCGAAGCTCTTTCGCTCGCCGACGAACGCGTTCACGAGGTCGCGGGCCGCGCCGTAGACGAGCTTCACGAACGGCACCCGCTGGAAGACCCGGTCGAGGAGGTCGAACGCGCGCCGGGTGACGAAGTTCGAAGCGAGAAAGCCGACCAGCGTCACGAGGGCGACCGTCGCCACCAGGCCGGCCCCGGGAATGGGGATCCCGAGGAGGCCGTCCACCTTCACGAAGACGGTCCAGAGGACGAACATCGACAGGGCGGCGGGGACGAAGACGATCAGTCCGCGGACGAAGTACTTCACGAGATGGCCCATGGGTCCTCCCGCCGGGAGCTTGCCACGGGCGGTGGAAGGGCGGGTCCATCGAGGGGGGCGGCGAATATCGTCTCGGTCTCCCCGGGGGCGGGCACGACGACGCCGCGGCCGGCCGGCGCCGGAAGGGTCGAGTCCGGCGTGGAACATCTGCATCAGTCGCCAACCGGGCGGGTTTGACCCATAATGGCTGTTGATGAGACGCGGTCTCAAGAAAGCCGCCCCGGAAACGCTCGCCGACCTCCGGCGCGGGGAGGAGGGGACCCTGGAGGCCCTCGACCTCCCGGCCGGGGACGCCCGCCGCCTGATGGAGCTGGGGTTCGTCCCCGGCACCCGGGTGGCCGCGGGGCGGTCGGCCCCGGGCGGCGATCCCCGTGTCTTCCGCGTGGACGGGTCGGAGATCGCGCTCCGCAAGGCGACGGCGCGGCACATCCGTCTCCGGCCCGCCGGGGGGACGGCGGAATGAACGCTCCCGAGGTGGCCTCCGGACCGGGCGGCGGGTTCGAGTTCCCGGTCCTCCCGCACGCCCCGCGGCGCTTCGTGGCGCTGGTCGGCCCGCCCAACTCCGGGAAGTCGACGCTCTTCAACCGGCTCACGGGCCTCCGCCAGAAGGTGGCCAATTTCCCGGGGGTCACGGTCGAGGAGCGGAGGGGGCTCGCAAAGGTCGCCTCGGGGAAGGACGTCGTCCTGATCGACCTGCCGGGGGTCTACAGCCTCGTGGCCCGCTCGGAGGACGAGCGCGTGACGCACGACGTCCTGATGGGGACGATGCCCGGGACGCCGACGCCCGACGCCGTCCTCCTCGTCCTCGACGCCACGAACCTGAAGCGGCACCTCGTCCTCGCGGCGCCGGTCCTCGCGCTCGGCCTCCCGACCATCGTCGTCCTGAACATGGCGGACGAGCTCGAGGCGCGCGGGGGAGATCTCGACCCGGAGGCGCTCGCGGTGCAGCTCGGCGCGCCGGTGGCCCTCGTGTCGGCTTCGCGCGGGGAAGGGCTCGAGCCCGTGATGGAGTTCTTGGGCGGCGAGCTCGGCGTGCCGGCCTCGCTCGATCTCCCGGCACTTCACGACATTCCGAAGTGCCGGCAGTGGGCGTCCCGGCTCGGCGACGAGGCCGGCTACTCGCCGCCCGCTCCGCCGGTCTGGACGCGCCGGCTGGACGGCGTCTTCCTCCACCCGGTGGTGGGCCCGGCCGTCTTCGTCGTCGTCGTGATCGGCGTCTTCCAGACGATCTTTTCGCTCGCCCGGCCCCTGATGGACCTGATCGACATGGCGGTGTCCGGCTCCGGCGCGTGGCTCTCGGGACACCTGCCGGCCTCCCTCCTCCGCGACCTCCTCGTGGGGGGCATCTGGGCCGGAGTCGGCTCTGTCGTCGTCTTTCTTCCGCAGATCCTCCTTCTGTTTCTCTTCATCGGCTTTCTGGAAGACTCGGGTTACCTCGCCCGCGCGGCGCTCATCGCCGACCGGACGATGTCGAAGGCGGGGCTGCAGGGAAAGTCGTTCCTCCCGCTCCTCTCGGCCTACGCCTGCGCCGTACCCGCGGTCCTCGCGACGCGGACGATCGAGAACAAGAGGGACCGGATCGCCACCATACTGATCGCGCCGTTCATGACCTGCTCGGCGCGGCTCCCGGTTTACACGCTCATCATCGCGGCCTTCATCCCCGAGCGGGCGCTCCTGGGGCCCTTCCTCGGCACGCGCGCGGCGGCCCTCCTCGGCCTCTACGTCCTCGGGTTTCTGGCCGCCTTCGGGACGGCCCGGCTCCTCAAGTCGTCGGTCCTCCGGAGCGAGGGGACGCCGTTTCTCATGGAGATGCCGCCGTACCGCTGGCCGACCCTCCGGCAGATCGGCCTCCGGCTCTACGACCGGGCGAAGATCTTCCTGCAGCGGGCCGGCACGGTGATCCTCGCCGTCTCGGTGGGTCTCTGGATACTCTCCCACCTGCCGTTCTCCCACGGTCAGCCGCCCCAGATGGCCCAGAGCGTGACCGGGACGGTCGGCCGGACCCTCCAGCCGCTCGTCGCCCCGCTCGGCTTCGACTGGAAGATCGCCATCGGTCTCGTGACGTCGCTGGCGGCGCGCGAGGTGATCGTCGGGACGCTCGGAACGCTCTACGGAATGGAAGGAGAGGCGCACTCCAACGGGCTGCAGGCCGCGCTGCGGCACGACTTGACGCCGGGGGGCGCCGTGGCCCTCCTCGTCTTCTTCGCCTTCGCCATGCAGTGCATGTCCACGATCGCCGTCGTCCGGCGCGAAACGGGGGGCTGGAGGTGGCCCGCCATCCAGTTCGCCTGGATGACCCTTCTGGCGTACGCCGGCGCGTTCGTCGCCAACCGCCTCGTCACGGCCTTCTTCGCGTAGAGGCCGTGCGTTTGCGTTCCCGCGACGGGGATGAAATAGTCGCGACGGCTCCGAACAACTGACCGGATGGAGACCTCAAGGAGGCAGGTGATGCGGAAGACTCTCTTCGTGGGTGCGCTTGTGGTGTGCGCCGTGGCGCTGTTCTGGGGCTCGGCGGTTCTGGCTGCCGACAACTGGATCGGAACCTGGAAGCTCGACGTCGCGAAATCGAAGTTCAGCCCGGGGCCGGCGCCGAGAAGCGTGTCCTTGACGTTCGCCGCGACGCCCGACGGTATCAAGTTCACTTCGGACGGGGTCGACGCAGGAGGAAAGGCGACGCATACGGAGTTCGTCTCCAGGTTCGACGGCAAGGAAGTCCCCTACCCGGGGAATCCGAACGCCGACACGGGCTCGCCGAAGAGGATCGACGACAACAGCTACGAAGGCACCTGGAGGAAGGACGGGAAGGTCACCATCCAGCTCCGCGGCGTTGTCTCGAAGGACGGCAAGACCCTGACGATCCACCTGAAAGGGAAGAACGCGAAGGGCGAGGCCGTGGACTCCACGACGGTCTACGTGAAGGAGTAGGGGCCGCACCCAGATTCTTCGTCACCTCCGACGAGGCGCACCGCCAATGGCTTACCGCCCTCTTCGGCTTCTTCGGCCGAGCGCGCGAGGAGTCGGAAGACTTTTTGGCGCGAATGGTGGAACGGAAGAAATTCGTCAGGAAACGAACGCTTGACCGGTTCCGGTGAAGCCACCGATCGAACGTAACGAGTCAGGGACCCGCGCTCCGGACCGCCATCGGCTCGACGGGCGCCAGTGTGCCGGCCTTCCTCCTCTTCCTCCGGTTTAGGCGTTCGCGGAGCGCCTCCATGTAGACGTAGAAGACCGGCGTGACGAAAAGCGTGATCATCTGCGAGAAGAGAAGCCCGCCGACGACGGCGAGGCCGAGCGGCCGCCGCGACTCGGCGCCGGCGCCCAGGCCCAGGGCGATCGGCAGCGTCCCCATGAGCGCCGCCATCGTCGTCATCATGATGGGACGGAAGCGGACGACGCAGGCCTCGTAGATGGCCTCTTCGGCGCTCTTGCCGGTGCGCCGCCCCTCGATGGCGAAGTCCACCATCATGATGCCGTTCTTCTTGACGAGGCCCACGAGCAGGATCACGCCGACGAACGCGAAGATGGAGAGCTCGGTCTTGAAGACGAGCAGCGTCAGGAGCGCTCCGAAGCCGGCGAAGGGAAGGGCGGAGAAGATCGTGATCGGGTGCAGGAAGTCTTCGTAGAGGATTCCCAGCACCATGTAGATGACGAGGATGGCCACGAGGAGGAGGAGGCCGAGCCCCTTCTGGGAGGCTTCGAAGGCCTGCGCCGTTCCCTGGAAACTCGTCTGGATCGTCGCGGGGAGCGTCTCCCGCGCGACGCTTCCGATGGCCGCGACCGCGTCGCTCAGCGAGACGCCGGGGGCGAGGTTGAAGGAGAGCGTCACGGCCGGGAGCTGGCCGGCGTGGTTGACGGCGAGCGGACCGACCGTCTGCTCGAATTTCGTGAGGGCGGCGAGGGGGACGAGGTCGCCCCGCTTCGAGCTGACATAAAGGAGCTGGAACGCCGACGGGTCGCGCTGAAACTGCGGCAGCAGCTCCATGATGACCTGGTACTCGTTGTTCGGCGCATAGATGGTGGAGATCTGGCGGGAGCCGTAAGCCGTGTAGAGGGCGTTTTCGATCGAGTCCGGCGTCACGCCGAGAGCGGCCGACTGGTCGCGGTCGATGGTCAGGTACGCCGTCGGGTTACGGAGCTGCAGGTCGCTGTTGACGTCCTGAAGGCCCCGGATGCCGCGCATCTTCTCCTCGAGGAGCGGCGCCGACGCGTAGAGGTCCTTCGTGTCGGATGCCTGCAGGGTGAACTGGTACTGCGCGCGTGTGAGAGCCCCTCCGAGCCGGATGGGCGGGAGGTTCTGAGGGTAGACGCGCAGCCCCGGAATCTGCGCGAACTTGGCGCGCAGCTCCTGGATGATCTCGTCGACCCCCAGCTTCCGCTCGCTCCGCGGCTTCAGCCGCATGAAGATCATCCCCGTGTTTCCGCCCTGGGCCATGTTGCCCCGGGTGCCGCAGCTCGACATGAAGCCGTCGACGTATGGGTCTGCCTGGACGATCGCGGCGGCGGCCTTCTGGTGCTCCACCATCGCCTCGAACGAGATCCCCTGCGCCGCCTCAGTCGGCGAGAAGATCTGGCCGGTGTCGTTGCTCGGAAGGAAGCCTTTTGGGACGATCCGGAAAAGGAAGATCGTCGCGAGAAGGATGGCCGCCGAAAAGGCCATCACGAAACGCCTCCGGCGGAGGGCCCCCGTCAGGCCTCTCTTGTAGAAGGCCAGGACGGCGTCGAAGAGACGCTCGGAGGCCTCGTAGAACCGGCTCGCCTTTCTCTCGCCGTGCGCCTTTAGGTACCGCGCGCAGAGCATCGGGGTCAGCGTCAGCGAGACGAAGCCGGAGACGAGGATCGCGACTGCGATCGTGACGGCGAACTCGCGGAAGAGGCGCCCGATGATCCCGCCCATGAAGAGAAGGGGAATGAAGACGGCCGTCAGGGAGAGCGTCATCGAGACGATCGTGAAGCCGAT
Source organism: Thermoanaerobaculia bacterium (assembly GCA_035519355.1). Lineage (GTDB taxonomy): Bacteria > Acidobacteriota > Thermoanaerobaculia > UBA5066 > UBA5066 > DAOMFB01. The sequence continues at coordinate 27,819 of DATIWM010000208.1, forward strand.
CTCCTTCGTGCCGTTCAGGGCCGCCTCGAATGGCTTCTCGCCCATCTCGATGTGCCGGACGATGTTCTCGAGGACGACGATGGCGTCGTCCACGACGAACCCGACCGAGAGGGTGAGCGCCATCAGCGACAGGTTGTCCATGCTGTAGCCGAGGGCGTACATCGCGGCGAATGTCCCGGCGATCGAGAGCGGCAGCGCGAGCGACGGAATGACGGTGGCCGAGAGGTTCCGGAGGAAGAGGAAGATGACGAGGACGACGAGAGCGAGCGTCAGCCAGAGCGTGAACTTCACGTCGGCGACGGAGTCGCGGATCGATTCCGACCGGTCGAACAGGATGCTCAGCTTCGCCGAGCCGGGGAGCATCGCCTCGAAAGCCGGGATCAGCTTGCGGATGTTCGATGCGACCTCCACGGTGTTCTCGCCCGGCTGTTTCTGGATCGCGAGGACGACGCCGCGGTAGGCCCCGTTCTGGTCGACGTACCAGGCGGCCGTCTTGTCGTTCTCGACGCTGTCGATCGCCCGCCCGATGTCGGAAACGCGGACGGGTGAGCCCTTCCGGTAGGCGACGATGAGCGGGCCGAAGGTGGCCGCCTCGGTGAGCTGGCCGGTGGCGAGGACCGTGTAGGCCGTCGTCGGCCCCCAGAGCGTGCCGGTCGGGATGTTCACGTTCGCGGCGGCCACGGCGGCGGACGCTTCGTCGATGCCGATGCCCCGGGCGGCGAGGGCCCGCGGGTCGAGCTGGACGCGGACGGCGAATTTCTGCGCCCCGAACACCTGGACCTGCGCGACGCCGGAGACGGTCGAGATGCGCTGCGCGATCATCGTTTCAGCGTATTCGTCGGTTGTGGAAAGGGGGAGCGTGGGCGAGGTGAGGGCCAGGTAGAGAATCGGCTGGTCCGCCGGGTTCACCTTCTGGTAGGTCGGCGGGCTCGGCATCCCGGGGGGAAGCTGGCGCGACGCCGCGCCGATGGCCGCCTGTACGTCCTGGGCGGCCGCGTCGAGGCTGCGGCTCAGGTTGAACTGCAGGGTCACCTGCGTGACCCCCAGCACGCTCGTCGAGTTCATGTTGTCGAGGCCGGCGATCGTCGTGAACTGCCGTTCGAGCGGCGTCGCGATCGCCGCGGCGATCGTCTCCGGGCTCGCGCCGGGCAGCGCGGCCGTGACCTGGATCGGGGGGAAGTCGACGTTCGGAAGGTCCGAGACGGGAAGGAGGCGGTAGCCGACGATGCCGAAGAAGAGGATCCCGAGCATGACGAGAGTCGTCGCGACCGGGCGCCGGATGAAGATCTCGGAGATGTTCATCGGGCGGTCTCCGCGCTCTTCGGCGTGCCCGGCGGGGCGGGCGCGACGTCGGTCTTCTCGACGACTCTCGATCCGGGGGCGAGCCGCAGCTGGCCATCCGTCACGACGCGGTCGCCCGGAGCGACGCCCGACGCGATCAGGGCCCACTTGCCCCAGTTCCGGCGGACGACGACCGTCCGGATTTCCGCAGTCGTGTCCGGCTTGACGGCATAGACATATGTGCCGGACTGCCCGGCCTGGATCGCCTCGACGGGCGCCACGACGGCGTCCTCGTCGACCTTCAGCGTCAGGGCGACGTTGACGTACTGACCCGGCCAGAGGGCCCGGTCGCTGTTCGGGAACGATGCCTTGAGCATGATCGTGCCCGTCGTGGAGTCGACGGCGTTGTCGAGGAACGTCAGCTCGCCCGTCTCGGGCTTGGCCCCCTGCGGCGTGGCGATGACACTGAGGCGCGCCCCGGCCGAGCGCCGCTTCACCTCGCCGAGGTCCTTCTCGGGGACCGCGAAGGAGACGTAGACGGGCTCGACCTGGTTGATGACGACGAGCGGCTTGTCGTCGTTCGCCTTGACGATGTTCCCCTGGTGGACGAGGAGGCCGCCCGCCCGGCCCGCCACGGGCGCCGTGATCCGGCAGTATTCGAGATTCAGCCGGGTCGTCTCGATCGCGGCCTCGTCGGCCTGGGTCGTCGCGCGAAGGGCCTCGTCGTTGGCCTGGGCCTGGTCGAACTGCTCCTGCGTGATGTATTCCTTCTTGATGAGGTCCTGATAACGTTTGAGCGTCTGCTCGGCCTCGGTCAGGCGGGCGCGGTCGCGCGCGAGGTTCGCCCGCGATTCGGCGAGCGCGGCCTCGAACGGCCTCGGGTCGATGACGAAGAGGAGCGCGCCGGCTTTCACGTCGTCTCCCTCGCGGAAGCCGACCTCCCGGATCTCGCCGCCGACCCGCGACTTCACGGAAACCGTCGAGAACGGCTCCACGTGCCCGATGGCCGAGACTTCGAGCGGCACCGCCATGCGCCGGACGTCGCCGACGCGCACGGGAACCGGGGGCGGCGGACCGCTGCCCGTCTTCGACCCCCTGCAGCCGGCGGCGAGGGCGATCGGGAAGAGCGCGAGGGCCAGGCGACGTCTTCTCATGGAGCTTCCTTTACGACCGGCTCGATCGAGCCGACGTCGTGTGCGAGCTGGGCGAGGGAGAAGAGGAACTCGGCGCGCGCCTGGACCTCCTGCGCGCGGGCCGAGGCGAGGGCGCTCTCCGCCGTGAGGAGGTCGAGGATGCTTCCGACTCCGGCGGTGTACCGCCCGCGCGTCACTTCGGCGCTCTGGCGCGCGCTCGCGAGGAGGTCCCGCGCCGTCCGCGTCCGCTGGGCGGCCGTCTTCACGTTGTAGTAGCTGGACCAGACCTGCTGGATCACCTGCTGCTCGAGGCTCAGCGCGGCGGCGTCCGCGGCTCCGCGCTCCTCTTCGGCCTGCCGGAGATCGTACTGTCTCTGGAAGCCGGTGAAGAGCGGGATCCGCAGGAGGACGCCGGCGGAGTAGACGTCCGTGGAGGCGCCGGCGCCCGCTCCGCCGAAGTACGTCCGTCCTCCGCTCGCCGCGCCGCCGAGCG
>DATIWM010000209.1:0-2501 GCA_035519355.1 Thermoanaerobaculia bacterium
GAGCCCCTGCGTGGCCGCCACCGCCGCCTTCTCGGGGTTCCGACCGGTGGCGAAGGCGTTCGGGGCCTCCTCGGGGATGACGTAGACGCGGGGCATCGGGATCCCCGCCTTCTGGGCGAGCCGGGCGATGATCGCGAAGAATTCCGGCGCGTCGGCTTCCGACACCTCCCGCGCACCGTACATCGACAGGACGATCTTGTCGGAGAACCAGTAGCTCGCGAAGTTCATCACGACGGCCAGGACGAGGGCGACCATCACGCCCTGCCGTCCGCCGATGAGCTGCCCCATCCAGAGAAGCAAAGCCGTCAGCGCCGCCAGGAGCATCAGGGTTTTCAGCCGGTTCATCGGAGTTCCTCCGGGCGCCCGGGAGGCGCCCACGTCGATCAGCTTATACGAACGGCCGATTCTCCGGGATGCACCCGCCCGGCCGCCGGTGTAAACATCTGATTCTTCACTGATTCATTCGGATCATGGCCCCGACGGAAGCGCCGACGAATGATCCGTCCGTTACGGGGGGTCCTATATGACAGAGCGCCGTTCGATCGCCCTTGATGGCAATGAAGCCGTCGCCTCGGTTGCCCACCGGACGAACGAGGTCATCGCCATCTATCCCATCACCCCCTCTTCGAACATGGGCGAGTGGGCCGACGAGTGGTCCTCGAAGGGGATGAAGAACATCTGGGGAAACGTCCCCGAAGTCGTCGAGATGCAGTCCGAGGGGGGCGCCGCCGGCGCCGTCCACGGCGCGCTTCAGGCCGGGGCGCTCGCCACGACCTTCACGGCGGCACAGGGCCTCCTCCTGATGATCCCCAACATGTACAAGATCGCGGGGGAGCTGACTCCGTACTGCATGCACGTGGCGGCCCGTACCGTCGCCACGCACGCCCTCTCGATCTTCGGAGACCACTCCGACGTCATGGCCTGCCGGCAGACGGGCTTCGCGATGCTCTGCTCGAATTCGGTGCAGGAAGCGCACGACTTCGCCGCCATCGGGCAGATGGCCACGCTGAAGTCGCGCATTCCCCTTCTGCACTTCTTCGACGGCTTCCGGACGTCGCACGAGGTGTACAAGATCGAGGAGCTCGCGGACGAGGATCTCCGCGCCCTTCTCGACCCCGACGCGATCGCCGCGCACAAGGCGCGAGCCCTGTCGCCGGACCGCCCCGTCCTCCGCGGCTCGGCGCAGAACCCCGACGCGTTCTTCCAGGCCCGGGAGGCGTGCAATAGGTGGTACGCGGCCTGCGCCGGCATCGTCCAGCAGGAGATGGACCGCTTCGCCAAGCGGACCGGCCGGGCGTACCGCCTCTTCGACTATGTCGGTCACCCCGACGCCGAACGCGTCGTGGTCCTGATGGGCTCCGGCGCCGAGGCCGCCCACGAGACCGTGGAATACCTGGCCGCACGGGGCGAGAAGGTCGGCATCGTCAAGGTCCGCCTCTATCGCCCCTTCGACATTCCCGCGTTCGTCGCCGCCCTGCCCAGGACGGCGAAGGTCATCGCCGTTCTCGACCGGACGAAGGAGCCGGGAGCCCTGGGCGATCCGCTCTACATGGACGTCGTGACGGGCCTCGTCGAGGCGAAGTCCGCCGGCCTGACGCGGTTCGCGAAGGAGCCGGTCGTCGTCGGCGGGCGTTACGGGCTGGCCTCGAAGGAGTTCACGCCCGCGATGGTGAAGGCGGTCTTCGACGAACTGGCACAGACCGCCCCGAAGAACCATTTCACCGTCGGCATCGTGGACGACGTGACGCACACGTCGCTCCCGTGGGACCCGGCCTTCGACACGGAACCGGACGAGGTGGCCCGGGCCGTCTTCTGGGGCCTCGGCGCCGACGGCACCGTCAGCGCCAACAAGAACTCGATCAAGATCATCGGCGAGGAAACAGGGAAAGAGGCGCAGGGCTACTTCGTCTACGACTCGAAGAAATCGGGCGCGGTCACGATCTCTCACCTCCGTTTCTCGAAGAACCCGATCCGCTCGACGTACCTGGTCACGAAGGCGAAGTTCGTCGCGTGCCATCAGGAGTCGTTCCTCGACAAGTACGACGTCCTCGAGTTCGCCGCCCCGGGCGGCACCGTTCTCCTGAACGTCGGTCGGGGGAAGGAAGAGGTCTGGGACGCTCTGCCACGCGAGATGCAGGCGACCATCCTCGAGAAGAAGCTCCGGGTCTTCGTCATCGACGCCTACAAGGTCGCCCGCGACCTCGGGATGGGCGCGCGGATCAACACGATCATGCAGACCTGCTTCTTCGCGATCTCGGGCGTCCTGCCGCGCGAGGACGCCATCGCCGAGATCAAGAAGGCCGTCGAGAAGACGTACGGCCGGAAGGGTCCGGAGATCGTCAAGAAGAACTTCGCGGCGATCGACGGGACGCTCGAGCACCTCGTCGAGCTGCCGGTCCCCTCGAAGGTCACGTCGACGAGGACCCGTCCTCCGATCGTGGCCGACGCCGCTCCCGACTTCGTCAAGCGCGTCTCGGCCGTCATGCTGGCCGGCAAGGGGG
>DATIWM010000210.1:0-17830 GCA_035519355.1 Thermoanaerobaculia bacterium
AGCGGCGGAGGGGCGACGGCCGGCGCCGGACGCACACTGCTCGGATCACCTTCGCAAGCCCCGGAAGCCTAACCGACCCCTTCAAAAAAAGGCAAGCGGGGCCCGCCACGGACCCCGCTGCCAATGACTTACGTCTGTCCGGACCCGATTCCTTCCTTAACGAAGGGCCGGGACGAAATGCCCGCGCCGGTTCTGCTGCCAGCAGGCTTCCTTGTCCGCCATCTCCTTCGGCTGCTCGGTGCAGAACGGACGCTCCTTGCCGTAGGAGATCGTCTTGATCTGCGCCGGATCGACTCCGAGGGCGACGAGGGCGTCGCGGACCGCGTTGGAACGGCGTTCGCCGAGGGCGAGGTTGTACTCGCGGGTGCCCCGCTCGTCGCAGTGCCCCTCGACCGTGATGCCGACCGTCGTGTGCTCACGCAGCCACTTGGCGGCCTCGTCGACGCGGTCCTTCTGGTCGGCCCGGATGTCCGACTTGTCGAAGTCGAAGAAGACGTCCTTCAGGTACTTGCCGGCTTCCGCCACGAGGTCCACGGGAGCGCCCGGCGGCGGCGGCGGCACCACGACGGCCGGCGGCGGCGGCGGGGGCGGCGGCAGGCACTTGAACTTGGCCGCGCACTGCGCCAGCACCTTCCCCTTCGAGTCCTTCGCCACGGCCGTGACCGTGTGCTCGCCCGGGGAGAGATTCTTCAGCACCGTGGCCGGCGTTCCCTCGGTGCCGGGGATGCTGACGGGGGCGCCGCCGTCCACGGAGACCTCGTACACCTTCGGGGCGAAGGTGCAAAAGGTGGCCGAGAGCGCCGTGAGCTGGACCGGCACGTTCTCCTCGTAGCACTTGAACGTGGCGCCGTCCTTCGGCGACACCATCGCAAAGCCCGTGGCGCAGTCCTTCATCGTGCTCGTGCAGGCCGTGAGAGAGAGGGCGACGACTCCCACCATGAGGAGTCCGAGGGTGGTCGCCCGGGATCGTTTCGAAGCCATGTCGTTCCTCCTGTGTTCGGGTCCGCTCAGTGTACCCGGTCCGATCCGGCGCCGGAAACCTCGCGGCCGATCGAGATCGGCGCGTCGGCCGGGTTTCCACCCAGGGCGTGATGCAGGTTCAGTTGCGGGAAGAAGGACTTGAGGTTCTGCTGCCAGTTGTCCGGGCCGAAGGCGGCGGCGGCCCAGGTGATCTCGTCCCCGGGAGCGAACACCACGCTGGCCGGCGGCACGGGATAGCCCCCCGACGACGTGTCCCCGTTGAAGAGGAAGGGATACATGTCGGCCTGGACGATGTCGTTACCGTAATTCGCGTTGATGAAGTTGATGAGATCGTTGGCGAGGATCGCGTACCCGGTCGACGTCAGGTGCGCGCCGTCGTACGAGAAGATGCCGCCCAGGTAGGTGCCTGAGACCGAGGCGCCGCCGTAGCTGCGTCCGTTGGCAAGAATGTCATTGAACCAGGCGACCATGTCGAAGACCTTGTAACCGGCGGCCGTGGCCTTCGCCTGGAGGGCCGCGTTGATCTGCTGAGCCTCGAGGCGGATGGCCGCGAACTCGGGAGGCGTCAGGACGACACCGGGCGAGACGGCGCCCGTCGCCGGGTTGACAGAATAGTTGTCCGGGAGGGGTTTGTCGCAGTTGGCCCGCCGTGGATCGTTCGCCGGGGCGCCGGCGATGTCGAGAAGAGCGCACGGGATGCCGTAGCCCGCCTTCAGGTACTGTCCGGCGACGAGGGTGAGGTACGAACCGGGCGGGACCGGGCAGACCGGGACTCCCGTCGGGCAGCCGACAGTAGAGAGAGCGAAGATCGGCTGGCCGTTCGCGGGGTTCGTCCCGAGGATCGGCGAGACCGTCGTGACGAAGGGAATGAGGGGGTCTCCCATGTTCAGGACGACCCCTTTCCCCGTCCCCCCCTGCGCGGCCTTCAGGGTGTTGAAGATCGTGTCGAGATCGGCGTTGACGGAGGACATCGCGGTCAACGTGCAGCCGGGTACTCGAGGATCGGGACACGGTATGACCGTCGCGCTCGTAATCGCTCCGAATAACTCGTTGCCGCCGATGAAGACGGTGAGGAACGTGGGCTTCAGGGAGGCGGCCTGCAGAAGCGCCGTCCCCTGGCCCCGGAGGGTCAGGTAGGCGGCGCTGGCTTCGGGGATCGTCGGGTTCGTGGCGACGACGTCGTGGATCTTGAAGCCGTCGATGCCGAGGTTGTTGTAGGGGCGCTGGAGCGTGGCGTTGAGCGGCAGGCCGTCGCTCGGGTAGTTCCCGAAGACCGGGTCGATGGAGCCCGTGGCCGAGAGGAGGCTCTTCAGGTACATGCAGCCGCCGAGGCCGTGCTTCGAGACGAGAGGCTGCTCGAAGGCGGCGCCCGAGGCCTGCCTCGCGACGACGGCGGGGTAGGAGTCGCGCTGCCCGTACTCGACCAGGCAGGCGTCGGTGATGCCCATGGTCAGGGAGTCGCCGAGCGAGACGTACATCGTGAAGTCGGCCTTCTGAGCAGCGGCGGGAAGCGCGAGGAGGACCGCGGCGGCGAGCGTCGCGGCGGTGCGGAAGAGGTTCTTGATGTTCATGTTCGCGGCTCTCCTCTTCAGAAGGTGCTCTTGAGGCTGATTCCCGGAAGAATCGCGAAGAGTTTGTAGGTGCCGTTGAAGTTGGCTTCGTTCGTCTTGATCGTCCGCTCGTGGAACCAGAGGAAGAGGCTCGAGACCTCGACCCGGAACATGCGGCTCAGCTGGAAGCCGGCGCCGACCGACACGCCCGTCCGGTTCGCGTCCGGCAGGAGCGGGCCGACGTCCTCGTCGGGCTGAGGCGTCACGTCGTAGACGAAGCCGCCGCCGAGCCAGACCGTCTGCGACGCCTGCCAGCCGAGGCCGCCACGGATCGTCCAGGTGTTCGTCCACCCGTGCTCGATCGTCTTCGTCGGGAGCCCCTGGACCGTGATGACCGTCTCGTCGAAGACGTGCCAGTAGGTGTAGTTCGCGTCCACGTTGACCGTCAGGCTCGGCGAGAGGTCGTAGGAGACTCCGAAGGTGAGGATCGCCGGGAACTGGAGCATCGTGCTCGCGGGCAGCGGCTTGTTCATCGGGTACTTGGAGGCGACGGCCGCGTCGAACTGCGGGTACCCCGTCGAGATCTGGGAGAGCGTCGCGGTGCCGGTGTAGTCGAAGTCGACGGCCCCGTGGTAGGAGACGCCGAGCCGGAGCCGGTCGCACGGCTTGAGGAGGAGGCCCGCGTTCCAGGTCCACTTCACCGGCGTCCCCTCGCTGATCAGCGACAGGTGGCCGACGTCCGTGAACCGGTTGGTGTAGGGGTTGAGGGCCCCGGCGTTCTGCGAGAGCTTGACGTCGGAGAGCCGGATCTCGGGGCCGGCGCCGATGGCGATCCAGTCGGCCAGCTTCGCGGAGAGCTGGGCCGAGATGGCCACCTGCCGCAAATCGATCCGCTGCGAGATGAACCGGCCGGAGTAGGTGTCGGGGTTCTGCCAGGGGACCCCGAGGCCGAACGGCGTCCAGAAGCCGACGGCGACGTTGATGCTGCCGGGCTTGATCGGGATGACGCCGTAGCCGTTCCCGATCCAGTAAGCCGATTGCTTCATCGAGGCCGTATCCCCCGTGCCGGGATACGGGTTTCCGCCGGTGAAGTCGGCCGTCGGACGCACGATCAGAAACGCGCCGCCGTAGATCGTGAACTTCTCGTTGAACGCGTTACCGGCCGGGTTGAAGAACATGGCCGAGGGGTCGTCGGCCTGCGCCACGAACGCACCGCCGAGCGCGGTCGCCCGGGACCCCTGCTCGTAGAGGCTGAAGCCGGCGGCGTCGCCCCGCGGCGCGGCCGCGAGCGCCACGACGAGGAGCGCCCCGGCCAAGAGGCGCACACACTTCATATTCAGCACCGATTCCTCCTTATCCCGTATTGGCTGAAGAGACTCTTGCACAAAGTCCTGAAAAGCCGACGATATTCTTTGCGGCCCGCTCACCGGAGTCAAGGCGATTCCGAGCGTTTTCGCGTTTCCGCGGCCAGAAATCCGACCGCGATCGCGCCCGGCCCGGCGTGCGCGGCGAGGACGGGAGCCACTTCGGTGACGAAGTGCTCCGCACCGGGATGTTTCGAGAGAAGTTCCGACGCCACCTCGTCGGCCAGCTCCGCCGCTCCGAAGTGAGCCACGCCGAAAGTCGGCGCTCCGTCGCCGCGCGTCAGGGCGAGAGCCCGGTCGACGACCCTCCGGACGGCCCGGGGGAATCCTCGGGCACCGCCTCCCTTCGCCGCGCGCCCGTCCGGGCCGATCGTGAGAACCGGACAGTAGCCGATCGCCCGGGCGACGAGCCCCGGCAGGTGGCCGACCCGCCCGCCCCGGATCAGGAAGTCGAGCGTCGGGACCGCCGCGAAGAGCCGGGCCCTTTCGGCCGCCCGCCGGGCCGCGTCGGCGACTTCGTCGAGGCTCTTCCCTTCGGCCGCGGCCCGCGCGGCTTCGCGGACGACGAGCCCCTGGGCGACGGAGACGTTCCGGGTGTCGACGGTCACCACGGGGGCCAGCCCCGGCGCGCCCGCGAGGGACCGGGCGGCCGTCTGGGCCGCGGCGAGCGTCCCGGAGACGCCCCCCGACAGGTGGACGCCGGCGACGGGGGCGCCGTGCGAGGCGAGCGCTCGGTAGACCTCGCGGAAATCGGCCGGAGGCGGCTGCGAGGTCCGGGGCGACAGGGGCGACCGGGCGAGCATCGCGTGGAACTCGTGCGGGGTGATCGTGACGCCGTCGAGATACGTCTCCTCGCCGAGCATCAGCCGGAGCGGCACGACCGTGATCTCCAGCGCCTCGATCATCACCGCCGGGAGATCGCAGGCCGAGTCGGTGACGACGGAGACGCGCCCCCGCTTCGCGAAGCGTCCGACGTGCTGCTCGCGCATGTCCTCGACCTTCGTCTCCTCGACGCGGCCGAAGCGGCGCGCCACCTCGAAGACGTCCTCCGGACGGTTGACGTGCAGGTGGATCCGTACGCGGCGCGCGCCGCCGACCACGGCCATCGAGTCGCCCAGCGGGGCCGCGGCCCGACGGAGGGCGTCGCGGTCGATCCGGTCGCCCGAGAGCAGCACTTCCGTGCAGTAGCGGAAGAGGATCGACGCCCGCGCCTCGCGGATCCGCGCCTCGACGACCTCGCCGGAGACCGGCCGCGCCGGCTCCGCCCGGCGGAGGCGCCCGAGAGACCGCGCCACCCCCTCGAGGAAGTGGACGAAGCCCTGTGCGCCTGCGTCCACGACGCCCGCCTCCTTGAGGACCGGGAGCTCGTCGGGGGTCCGCGCCAGCGCCTCGCGCGCGACCGGGACGGATTCCGGGACGAGGTCGGCGAAGTCACGCGTCTCGCCGGCCCGCCGCTCGACCCAGCCCGCCCAGTCCCGGATGACGGAGAGGATCGTCCCCTCCCGCGGCTGTGCCATCGCGCCCCGGGCGTTCTCGGCGGCGGAGCGGACGGCTCTCCCGAAGCGCTCCGGACCGATCCGGCGGGCTCCCTTCAGCGCCTCGGCCAGCCCCTCGAGAAACTGGGCGAAGATCGCCCCCGAGTTTCCGCGCGCCGCCACGAGCGCCTCGTCGGCGGCCCGGCGCGCCACGTCCTCCGCGCTCGGCGACGGGGCCGACGACACCCCCTCGGCGACTCGGTCGAGCGTGGCGGCGAGATTCGAGCCCGTGTCGTTGTCCGCGACCGGAAAGACGTTGATGCGGTTCAGCGGCTCGCGCTGCGCCGCGACGGCCCGCGCCCCGGCCAAGAGGGCACGCGCCAGCCGCCGCCCGTCGATGTACGAGATCCGGGCCGGGGCCATCTGCCCCGAGTCTAGACGCGTCCGCGCGCGTCAGGGCCGCGCCGTCAGCCGATCTTCGCCCGGAGGACCGGCGCGAAGCTCCCCACCTTCGACGCCTCGCGGGCCAGCGCCGCCTCGTCCAGGCGGGTCACCGGCGTCGTGTGCGGGGCGCTCTTCACCACGTCGGGACGCGTCTCGCACTCCTTCGCGATGGCGATCATCGCTTCGGCGAAGGCGTCCAGCTCTTCCTTCGGTTCGGTCTCCGTCGGCTCGATCATCAGCGCGCCCGGGACGATCAGGGGGAAGGACATGGTCGGCGGGTGGAAGCCGTAGTCCATGAGGCGCTTGGCGATGTCGATGTTGTGAATGCCGACGGCGGCCTGCCGCTTGTCGTCGAAGACGACCTCGTGATAGCTCGGCGCGGCGTATTTCAGGTTGTAGAAGGGTTCGAGCCGCTTCCGGAGGTAGTTCCCGTTCAGGACGGCGTTCTCGGCCACCTCGGAGATCGACCGGCCGTACGAGAGGATGTAGGTCAGGGCCCGGACCAGGACGCCGAAGTTCCCGTAGAAGCTCCTCATCTTCCCGATCGACCGGGGCCGGTCGCTGTCGAGAACGTAGCGGTCGCCTCGCCGCTCGACCGTCGGAACGGGCAGGAACGGCACGAGCTCCTTCACCACCCCCACCGGGCCGGCTCCCGGCCCGCCGCCACCGTGCGGCGTCGAGAACGTCTTGTGCAGGTTCATGTGCATGACGTCCACGCCCATGTCGGCCGGCCTCACCTTGCCGACGAACGCGTTGAAATTGGCCCCGTCGAGGTAGAGGTACGCCCCCTTCGCGTGGACCCGCCGGGCGATCTCGAGAATCTCCTCCTCGAAGACGCCGAGCGTGTTCGGCACCGTGACCATCAGGGCCGCCACGTCGGAGTCGAGTTTGGCGGAAAGTTCCCCGAGGTCGACCGTGCCCCGCGGGGAGGAGTGGATCTCGACGACCTCGTAGCCCGCGAAATGGGCCGAGGCCGGATTCGTCCCGTGCGCCGAGTCCGGGACGAGGATGTGCTTCCTCGGGTTCCCGCGCGCGGCGTGCGCGGCCCGGATCATCAGGGCGCTCGCCAGCTCGCCGTTGGCGCCGGCGGAAGGCTGGAGCGTGACGCGGGCGAACCCAGTCAGGACCTTCAGCGCCTCTTCGAGCCGCCACATCACCTCGAGGTTTCCCTGTGAGAGGTGCTCCGGCGCGTAGGGGTGGGTGTCGTTGAATCCCGCGAGACGGGCCGTCTCCTCGTTCAGCCGCGGGTTGTGCTTCATGGTGCAGGAACCGAGCGAGTAGAGCGCGGTGTCGATCGCGAAGTTGAGCCGCGAGAGCCGGGTGAAATGCCGGACGACGTCGACCTCCGAGGCCTCCACCTCGCCGCGCACCTCGGGGCGGTGCCGGGCGCCGTAGAGGGCGACCGGGTCGGCCGCCGGAACGTCGAGGGGCGGAAGGAGAACCCCCTTCCGTCCCGGGCGGCGCTCGTCGAAGAGCGAAACGCTCGGGCGGCGGCGGTCGAGGCCCGCGTCCTTCACGGCAACGGGTTCGGCGAGTGTCCCGTGATCCGACATGATCAGAAACTCCTCAGGACGTCGAGGAACGCGTCGAGGCCTGCGCGAGGCGTCCGTTCCGTGACCGCGACGAGCAGGAGGTCGTGCCATTTCGTCTGCTCCGGGGCGAGGCGTTTCACCGGGACGCCGCCGAGGATCTTTCGCTCCTCGCAGCGGCGGAGGACTTCCTCGACCGGCGGGCCGCACTTCAGGGCGAACTCGTTGAACGTCTTCCCGGAGAACGCGGCGGAGAAGGGACCCGAGACCGCGCGGACTCCCGCCTTCAGGTACTCCGCCTTCGAGAGGCACTGAAGCGCCGTCTCGCGGAGGCCGTGCTTGCCGAGGACCGAGAGGGTCATCGTCGCCGCGAGAGCGAAGAGCCCCTGGTTCGTGCAGATGTTCGACGTCGCCTTTTCGCGGCGGATGTGCTGCTCGCGCGTCGAGAGCGTCAGGGAGAAGGCCGTTTTCCCGTTCGCGTCGGTCGTCCGGCCGACGAGCCGCCCGGGAATCTGGCGTTTCATGGCGTCGCGGCAGGCCAGGAATCCGACGAGCGGGCCCCCGAACGACGCCGGCACGCCGAACGAGGCCGCCTCGCCGGCGGCGATGTCGATCCCGTCCTCTCCCGGCGGCGTGAGGAGCGCGAGCGAGAACATCTCGTTCACGACGCCGACGGCGAGGGCTCCCTTCGCGTGGGCCGGTCCCGCCGCGGCCTTCCAGCTCTCGACGACGCCGAAGACGTTCGGGGACTGGACGGCCACCGCGAACGTCGCGTCGTCGACCGCGGCGGCGAGGGCCGCCGCGCTGGTCGCGCCGTCGTCCCCGAGCGGGATCTCCACGATCGTGATGGGGAAATTGGCGAGGTAGGTCCGGAGGCACCGTCGGTACTCGGGGTGAATCCCCTCCGACACGACGACCTTCGTGCGCTTCTTCGCCAGCCGCTCGCCCATCAGGACCGCCTCGACGAACGCCGAGGCCCCTTCGTACATCGAGGCGTTCGCCACGTCCATCCCGGTGAGGATCGCCACGTGCGACTGGAATTCCCAGATCGCCGTCAGCGTCCCCTGCGAGACCTCCGGCTGGTAGGGCGTGTAGGCCGTCAGGAACTCGCCCCGGAGGAGGAGCTGCGGGACGAAGGCCGGGGTGTGGTGGGCGTAGAGCCCGCCGCCGAGAAGCGACGTCCACTCGGAGAGGTTCGCGTTCTTCGCCGCGATCTCCCCCATCGTGCGGCGGACCTCGATCTCCGACGCCGGCGGCGGCAGGTCCGGCGGCTCGCGGCGGAAAACCTCCTTCGGGACCGTGGCGAAGAGCTCGTCGACCGAGCGGACGCCGACGGCCGACAGGAGGGCGGCCTGTTCTTCGGGGCTGTGCGGGATGTAACGCATGGGGTCAAGTCCTTTCGGACCCGGGCAGACCCGGACCGGGGGGTGCGGGACGGGGAGGCGGTCAGGCCTTCTTGGCTTCCTCTTCGATGAACTTCTCGTAGCCGGCCGCGCCCATCAGCTCGTCGAGCTCGGCGTCCGAGGAGATCTTGATCTTCACGAGCCAGCCGTCACCGTGCGGGTCCTCGTTGACCGCCGCCGGCTCGTCGGCGAGCACCTTGTTCACCTCGACGATCTCGCCCGCGACCGGAAGAAACAACTCCGAAACGGCCTTGACCGACTCGATCGTGCCGAACTCTTCCTTGGCGTCGAAGATCTGGCCGGCCTCCGGCAGATCGACGAAGACGATCTCGCCGAGCTCCTTCTGTGCATGGTCGGAGATGCCCACCGTCGCGATGTCGCCGTCGAGGCGGATCCACTCGTGGCTCTTCGTGTAGCGGCGGTCGTCCGGATAGCTGGTCATCGGTCTCTCCTGGAGGGCCCGTCTATTTCTTCCGCCTGTAGAAGGGGGTGGGGACGATGACGGCGGGAACGCTGCGGCCCCTCACGTCGATCGTCAGCGGCGTACCGACGGCCGCGGACTCGACCGGGACATAGGCGAGCCCGATCGCCTTGCCGATCGTCGGAGTCTGCGTCCCCGACGTGACGAGGCCGGTCTTCCCGGTCGCGTCCACGGTCAGCGTGTGGCCGTGGCGCGCGATGCCGCGCCCGGTCACCTCGAAGCCGACCAGCTTCCGCTTCACCCCGGCGGCCTTCTGGGCCTCGAGCGCGGCGCGGCCGCTGAACTCCCCCTTCTTCATCTTCACGATCCAGCCGAGATCGGCCTCCCACGGGGTCGTCGTGTCGTCGATGTCGTTCCCGTAGAGCGCCATCTTCGCCTCGAGGCGAAGCGTGTCCCGCGCCCCGAGGCCCGCCGGGAGAATGCCGTGCGGGCGACCGGCCGCGAGGATCGCGTCCCAGATCTTCCGGCCGGCGTTGGGCTCCACGTAGACCTCGAAGCCGTCCTCGCCCGTGTAGCCCGTGCGCGAGACGAGGGCCGGCACGCCGCAGACCCTCCCCGTCGCGGAGTGGTAGTACTTCATCGGCTCGAGGGGGACGTCGGTCAGCGGCTGGAGGATCCGGAGCGCGAGCGGTCCCTGCAGGGAGACCTGCACCCACTTCGGCGACTCGTCCTCGATCGAGGCGTCCGGGCGCGTCGCGCGGAGGGCCCACGCGGCATCCTTCGGAGTATTCGCGGCGTTGACGACGATGAGGAAGTCGGCGGCGGCGAGGCGGTAGGTCAGGAGGTCGTCCACGAACGTACCGCGCTCCGTCAGGAAGGCCGAGTACTGCGCCTGGCCGTCCACGAGCGCGGAGGCGTCGTTGCATGTCAGGGACTGGACGGCGGCCAGCGCCCCCGGCCCCTTCACTCGAATCTCGCCCATGTGGGAGACGTCGAAGAGGCCGGCGCGCTCGCGGACGGCGCGGTGCTCCTCGGAGAGTCCCGTGTACTCGACGGGCATCTCCCACCCGCCGAACGAGACGATCTTCCCTCCAAGAGCCTTGTGGGCGTCAAACAGCGGCGTCCGCTTGAGCGGCATTTCGGAAGGGGCGCTCATGCTCGAGGTGCGCCGAACGATAGGACGGCGATTCTCCCGCGTCAACAGAGGGAACGGGATAATGGCACCGCATGACGGATCTCCTCGCCGACGACGTGGCCCGGATCGCTGCCGGCCGGCCCGTGCGCCCCCTCACCGCGGCCGACGTGCTGCACGACGCCGGCGAGGCCCGCCGGAGCCTCCATCTGATTCTCGAGGGGGGCCTTCGCCTCGAGACGGAGACGCCCTTCGGCCCGCACCCGGTCGGCGAGCTCACCGCCCCGTTTCTCTTCGACTTCCGGGTGGCCGTCGGCGGCGGGGAGGGCGTCTGTCGCGGGTTGCCCCTGCCGGCGACCCGGGCCGCGCCGATCCCGGCCGAGGAGGCCCACCGTCTCCTTTTCGCGCCCGGCGCCGACGGCGCGGCACTGCGCCGTCTCGCGCTGGGCAGCCTGACGGCGTCCCTCCGGACGACCATCGCCTCTCTGGCCGGCTTCTTCGACCCGCCGGCCGGCGCCGCGGCGGCCGCCCCGGAGCCGGTGGACCCGCCCCCCGTCGACGACCGGCCCGTGGATCCCGAGCACGCGGGCGCCCTCTTCGACGCGGCCGGGCTCGACCCGTCGCTTCTTCCCGCCCTCGGCCTCACGGCGCGGAGGCTGATGCCCGGCGCCACCCTCTTCGCCGAGGGCGGGCCGGGGGGTGAGGCCGCCATCGTCGCCGAGGGGCGGCTTCGGGTCTCGGTCGCGATTCCGGGCGCCGGCGAGGAGGCCCTCGCCTTTCTCGGGCCCGGCGAAGTCGTCGGCGAGATGTCCCTCGTCGACGACGCGCGCCGCTCCGCGAGCGTCTACGCGCACAACGGGCCGGCGACCGTCTACGTCCTCTCCCCGGAGGTGTTCCGGCGGCTGCTCGAGACCGGCGACGAGAAGGGGGCACCGCTCCTCGCGGGAATCGCCATCGTCCTGGCGCGGCGGCTGGAGGAAGCGCTCCGCAAGGCGGCGGGCTTCCGGATCCTCTCCGGTCCGGGCTGAGATGAACCGGGCTGAACCAGCAGTTTGCGACGACGCTCGCGCGTCGTCCCCCCGGATTCCCTCCGCTCTCAGTTCAGCTTCTTCAGCTTCTCTTTGACGTTGGCCCGGACTTCGCCGGCCGTCTGGGAGGCGAGGATACGGAGGGCCATCGGATCGCGGCCAGGTGCGCTGAGAACGACGTCGTGGACGGCCGGGCCGCCAAGTGCCAGCTCCTCGGAAGCCCACTTCGACGCCGGACCGATCTCCTTGCCGTCCAGGGTGACCGTGGCGTCCGGAGGATCGACGTTGAACGTCACACCGCTGACCGTCTTGTAGTGCGGCCGCCGGAACTGACCGGTGGGCCCGGGCGGTCCCTCGCCGTTTCCCTTTTCCATGTCGCGCTCGACCTCGATCTTGTCCTCCGCGGCGTTCGAGCGGACCAGAAGGTCGACGACGAGGTCCCGGTAGCCCGGGTAGGCGAAGCGGACCCGGTGGTTTCCCTCGGCGTGGAAGTAGAGCAGGGCGCCGCCCCCCGCGCCGTCCCAGTCGTCGCAGATGCCGATGTACTTCCCGTCGAGGAAGACACGCGCCTGAATGGGCGATACGTTCAGCTTCACGAGTCGCCTGACGGTGTAGGTCGCATCGACCTTCGGCGCGGGTGTCGGGGCCGCGGCGGCCGCGGCGGCCGCCGCCTGTGCCGCGGCGGCGGCCCTCGCCGGCGGCGCGGTGGCGGCCGGCGGAGTCGTCGATTTCGGCTTGGGCGTCTTTCGGGTCGCGGGCGAGGGAGTCACGTCGGATGCCGGAACCTGGCCCGCGGAGGCGGGGGGCGGCGCCGCGGCCGTCCGGCTCTCCGGAGCGGCGGGAGACGGCACGGCCGCAGCCGCCGGTGCCGCCGCCGACGTCGCCAGGGCCGCCGACGGGACGCTCTCATAGACCTTCTCCGCCTCGCGGGGGCCGCTCCGCCGCAGCGCGAATACGGCAACGATGGCGATCAGGACGGCCGCGGCGCCGATGAGGGCGCCGACGGGGAGGCCGGTCTTCTTCTTCCCTCCGGTCGCGGCGGCGCCGGCCAGCTGAACCTTCTTCGCCGCCTCGGCCTCCGCCTGCCGGGCGGCGTCGCCCATCCGGCGGCCGGTCGTGATCGTCGGGGACTCCGGGTCGACGGCCGGGCTCGGCTGCGTGACGGCCTCGGAGGGGCCGGCCTGCGCGCGGATCGCCTCGACCCGGCTGGCGGCCAGGCCGCTGGTCCGCGTCACGGGCGCTTCGCCCAGCGCGGCGCGGAGGTCTCCCGCCACCTCGGTGGCCGTGGTGTAGCGCTCCTCGCGCTTCTTCGCGAGGCATTTCTTCACGATGGGCGAGTACTCCGGCGGCAGGTCGGCCCGAAGGGCCTGCGGGTCGGGCGGCTCCTCGTGCAGGATCTGGTAGACGAGCGTCGTCAGGGTGTCGGCGGGGAACGGCTTGCGCAGGGTGATCGCCTGGTAGAGGACGACGCCGAGCGAGAAGATGTCGGTCCGGGCGTCGAGTTTTTCCCCCTTGATCTGCTCGGGCGACATGTAGGCGGGAGAGCCGACCATCTGACCCGTGGACGTCAGGTCCGAGTCGCCCGCGAGGAGCTTCCCGATGCCGAAGTCGGTGACTTTCGCGTCCAAGTGCGGTGTCAGGAGGACGTTCGCCGGCTTGACGTCCCGGTGGAGAACGCCCCGTTCGTGGGCGTGCCCGAGCGCCTCGGCGACCTCCGCGATGACCCGGACTCGGTCGTACAGCGAGAGCGAGTCGGGATCGGCGAGACGCTGCGAGAGGCTTCCCCCCGGCACGTATTCCATGGCGAGGTAGAGCATCCCGCCGTCCTCGCCGACGTCGAAGATGGTCACGATGTGCGGGTGCTGGAGACGGCCCGAGATCTTCGCCTCTTTCAGGAACCGCGCCTTGGCCTCCTCGGGGTTGAAGCTCCCCTCGGCGTGGTCGAAGCGGATCGTCTTGAGCGCCAGCTCGCGCTCGATCTGGGGATCGCGTGCCAGGTAGACGACGCCCATGGCGCCCTTCCCCAGGACGCGAAGAATCTCGTAGCGCCCGATCCGTTCCGGCAACATCTCCGGCAAAGCCCGGCGCGGATTCTATCTGTCGGGCCCCGGCTCGCCATCCGGGGCATCCGGATCGACGTGCGCCGGCCCCTCGTCGGTCAGAACCGCGTCCTCGTCTCCTTCGACCGTCCGGAATTCCGCTTCGCGCCGCGACAGCGCCTCACGGGCCTCGGAGAGGCGCGATTCCGGGACGACGACCGCAAACTCCCAGCGCTCGTCGGGGATCGGCGTCAGGTTGAAGCCCTCGTCGACGACGCGGGCGGGTACGCCGTGCGCCTCGAGGAAGCCCGCGACGAACGCGCCGTCCGCCTCGTTGGCGACTGCCCTCGCGAGCACCCAGGTCTCTTCGTCCTTCGTCATCGTCGCCCCTCCTTCAGGGAATGATGCGGATCGTCTCCGCGGGGCGTTCCCCCGCCGGGAGGATGCGGCCGATACGGGCCGAAACGGCATCGCCGGCCTCGCGAAGCGCCGCCACGAGACGACTCGCCTCGGCGTCGGGTACGGTCAGGAGGAGGCCGCCGGAGGTCTGGGCGTCGGCGAGCAGGAGAAGGTCTGTCTCCGTCGCGCCGCCCGCCTCGAGCCAGGCCCGCGCCCCGGCGAGGTTCTTTTTGGACCCTTCGGGAGAGCGTCCCTCCGCCGCAAGCCGGCGCGCCCCCGGCAGGACCGGAACGGCGGCCAGAGAGATCTCGGCCGCGAGTCCCGCCGTCGGCAGCATCTGGTGGAGGTGCCCGAGCAGGCCGAAACCGGTCACGTCGGTGCCGGCGGAGACCGGAAAGCGCGCCGCGACGCGGGAGGCCTCGCGGTTCAGCCGGGTCATCGAGGTCACCGCCGCCGCCTCTTCGCCGGGCTCCGGCGCGCCCTCCTTCGAAAAGATCTTCTTCACGGCCCCGGCGAGGACGCGCGCCCGGAGGGCCGCGGTCAGGATCCCGGTGCCGAGGCCCTTCGTCAGGACGATGGCGTCCCCCGGGCGGGCGCCGACGTTTCGCCGGATCCGCGAGGCCTTCGCGCGACCGGTCACCGCCATCCCGTAGACGGGCACGTCGAAATCCGCGGAGTGTCCGCCGAGGACGGGAATGCCGGCTTCGGCCGCGGCGGCCGCGCCGCCCCGCAGGATCTCGCCCAGCACCTCGAGCGGGAGCGCCTTCACGGGGAAGCCCACGATGTTCAGGGCGAAGAGCGGCTCGGCCCCCATCGCGTAGACGTCGGAAAGCGCGTTCACCGCGGCGATCCGGCCGAAGTCGAAGGGCGAGTCGACCACGGGCGTGAAGAAGTCCATCGTCGAGACGATCGTCTCGGCCTCCGGATCCGCCGCCTCGCCGAGGCGGAAGACGGCCGCGTCGTCGGACGTGTCGAACCCGACGAGAGCACGCGGGTCCGAGACCCGCGGCAGGTCCTTCAGGACCTTCGAAAGGTCAGACTGACCCAGCTTGCACGCTCACCCCGCCGACGAGGCGAAGGCCAGGATCGACGGGTGCGTGCGCGTCACGCGCTCCATGCCGACAGTCTACGACGCCGTCGGGGAGGCGGAACCGGCCGCCGGAGCGGGTCCGCGTCAGAACTCGCCCGTCTCGACGGCGCCCGCGATCTGACGGATCGCGAGGTTGGCCAGGACGCCGGCCGCCGCCCCCGCGATCGCCCGGCCGCGGGTCCGGCCGAGCCAGAAGCCGACCGCCGCCGCGCCGAGAAGGCAGGGAAGCGGATAGCGCCGGACGGTGGCCAGCGCGCTCCCCTTCCAGTCGAAATCCTTCGGGAGGAATTCGAAGGCGCCGGTGGCTCCGCCCACCGGCCCGTCCGGCGAGGCGCCGTGCGGGGCTGGCGGACGGATCTCGGGGGCTCCCATCAGTCGTCTCTCCGGCGGAAGAGGAGGCCGAGGAGGAAGCCGGTGGCGAGCGCGATGCCCACGGCCTTGGCGGGATGATCCCGGACGAAGCTCGACGTCTTGTCGACCACGTCGTCCCACGACGTGTCGGCGAACTTCTCGCGCAGGTCGCGGGCCCTCTGCTTCACGTCGTCGGCCACGTCGCCGAGCTTCGCCTTCAGCCGGACGCCCCGGTCGCCGAGTGACTCGCGCGTCGCGTCGATCTTCTCTTCGACCATCTTGGCGGCGTTCTCGAGGTTGGGGGTTTCGCCCATGGAAGAACCTCCTGTCGACGGTCCGGAATGTTCTCACACCCCGCGCGGCGAGCGAAGCCGTGCCGGCGCTACGATCGGGGCGAATGACCTCCCCCCGGGACGCTTTCGACCTCTTTCGCACCGTCCTGCGCGGCGCCATCCGCCGCTTCCTGGACGCGCGCGGGTTTGACCTGGCCGCCTCGCTCGCCTACGCGTCGCTCCTGACCATCGTGCCGCTGATGGCGGCGGTCACCTTCCTCGCTTCGAACGTCTTCGGAGAGACGGGGGCGGGCCTCTACCGGGTGATCCGCTGGGTCGTCCCCGGCGCGGGCCGCGACGTCCTCGACGCCATCCAGGCCTTTGCGCATCAGGCCACGACGCTCGCCGGGACGGCCACCCTTCTCTTCCTCGTCGCCTCGGTCCGGACGTTCTTCCAGATCGAGGGCGCCGCCAAGAACCTGTGGGGGACGACCGTCCACCCGCGGCCGTTCCTCGTCCGCCTCGGCGTGGCGATCTCGGTCATGGTCCTCGGCCCGGTGGCGGTCGGCGTGCTGACGTCGTTCCTCCTCGAGTCGGGCGCCTCGTTCACCGAGTTCCGTTCCCTCGGCCTCGTGACGACGTTCGCCCTCCTCGTCCTCCTCTACCGGATCCTCCCCGGAGCGCGCGTCCGGTGGGGCCCGGCCATGCTCGCGGCGGTCGTCGCGGCGTTCGGGCTCACGGCCGTCCGGCTGCTCTTCGCCCGCGGCGCGCGGTCCCTGACCTCGTTCCGCACGACGCTGTCGGTCATCTACGGATCCATATCGGCCGCCGTCATCTTCGTCCTCGCCGTCGGCATCGCGTTCGCGATCCTCTTCTTCGGCATCGCGCTGGCTCACGCCCTTCAGTTTCGCGTGGAACTCTTCGGGCACGACGCCCCGGCGCGGACGGGACGGGGCGGACGGCTCTACGAGGCGGTGCGACTGCTTCTGCCCCTCGCGGCGGCCTGGGAGAACGACCGCGCCTCGCGCTCGATCGGCGCCCTCAGCGAGGCGGCGGGTCGCCCCGAGGCCGACGTGGAGACGGTTCTCGCACGCCTCGTCGTGGACGGGCTCGCGCGGCGGGACGATCAGCAGGCGGCGTACGCCCTGACGCGGTCGCCGGACGAGATCTCGCTCTGGGCCGTCGCCCGGGCGATCGGCGAGTCGGCGCCCCGGACCGTGCCCGGCGAGGACGACCCGGTCGCCGCGACGCTTCGCGAGGTCTTTTCGCGCGCCACGCGCGAGGAGCGCGGCGTCCTCCAGGGGACGAGTCTGAAAGACCTCCTCCGTCCCTCCGACGCCTCGCCCTCTTTCCGGCAGTAGAATCCCGCTTCCGGGTCCGAATCATGGTTCAAGAATCGCGTCCCGTGATGAGCGACATCGCTCACCGTGTTTTTTCCCTCTCCATGGAGGAGTGGGGAGAGCGCCGCGCCATCGAAATGGTCGGCTCGGCCCCGGGATTCCTCTCCCTCCTCGCGAAGACCGAGAAGGTCGCCTCGTTCGACGAGCCCGTTCTCATCATCGGCGAGAGCGGTTCGGGGAAGGAAGCCGTCGCGCAGGCGATCTACCTCCTCGGTCCCCGGCGAGGGAAACCCTACGTGTCGGTGAACTGCCCGCAATACCAGGAGGGAAACCTCACGGTGAGCGAGCTGTTCGGCCACAAGAAGGGGAGCTTCACGGGAGCCTCGGCCGACCGGAAAGGGTGCTTCGAGACCGCCAACGGCGGCGTCATCTTCCTCGACGAGATCGCCGACCTCCACATGAGCGCCCAGGTGATGCTCCTGCGGGCCCTCGCCCGGGGCGAGTTCCAGCCCGTGGGTTCCGAGACGACGAAGAGCGTCAACGTCCGGGTGGTCGCCGCCACGAACCGCCCGCTGGATCAGCTCGTCTCCCGCGAGGCCTTCCGGCACGACCTCTACTTCCGCCTCCGCTACTTCCTCATCGAGGTTCCGTCGCTTCGGAGCCGCGGAGACGACTGGCAGCTCCTGGTTCACCATTTTCTCGGACGGCTCCGCGCGCGCTACGGAGTCGTCAAGAGCGTCTCGGCCGACGCCCTGCGGATTCTCGGAGCGTATTCCTGGCCCGGGAACGTCCGGGAGCTCACGAGCGTCGTCACGACGGCTTACGCCCTGTGCGACGGCGACGTCATCCAGGCCCAGGACGTGATCTCGGCCCTCGGGCACGGCGAGGAGACGCCGGACGAGCCGCGTGTCGGGGATCTCTACCGGCGCATCGTCATGGGAGGCGAGAGCTTCTGGCAGACCGTGGGAAACCCGTTCCTCGACCGGGAGATCTCCCGCAACACGGCGAAGGA
>DATIWM010000211.1:0-9477 GCA_035519355.1 Thermoanaerobaculia bacterium
GCGCCTGACGCCCGAGGAGAAGACCCGCCTCGCCCGGGCCCGGACGGTGAATCCCGACAGCTACGACGCCTACCTGAAGGGGATGGCCCAGCTCTGGAGAAAGACGCCCGAGGGGTTCGAGAAGGGGATGGCGATCCTCCAGCAGGCGGCCTACCTCGACCCGACGGACCCGCTCCCGTACGCGGGCCTCGCGCTCGCCTACCCGATCGTCTACCACGGCGTGGCTGTCAGCGGCTTCGTTACTCCGAAGGAGGGCTTTCCCCGCGCGCGGGCGGCTGCGCTCAAGGCCCTCGAACTGGACGAAAGCTCGCCCCACGCCCACCTGGCCCTTGCGGCCGTCAAGACATATTTCGACTGGGACTGGGCCGGCGGGGACCGGGAGTTCAGGCGGGCGCTCGAGCTGAATCCGAATTTCGTCGAGGCCCATTTTCACTACGGCTGGGTCCACCATCTCTTCGGCCGGAACGAAGAGGCGATGGCGGAGCTGAAGAAGGCGGTGGAGCTGGATCCCCTCACGGCCGAGTACACCGCCAACGTCGGCTGGCTGTGCTGGAACCTCGGACAGCTCGACGAGGCCATGGTGTGGGCCCGGAAGGCGCTCGAGCTCGAACCGAACTCGGTGAGCGCGCTCAACGTCCTCGAGGGCGCTTACGAAGGAAAGAAGATGTTCGACGAGGCCATCGAGACCGGGAAGCGCCTCGTGGCCGTCAGCCCCGACTGGAAGTTCAACCTCGCCGGGTCGTACGCCGTGGCGGGGCGGAGGGACGAGGCGCTGAAGCTCATCGCCGAGATGGAGCGCGAGGACTACCCCCGGTACTCCTTCTGGCTCTTCCAGCTCCGGATGATCCTCGGAAACAAGGAGGAGACGTTCCGCGACCTCGCGGCGGCGTTCGAGTACCGCCACGTCTTCCTGCCCTGGGGCATGCAGCTGATGGACGTGGACTTTCCGTGGAGGACCGACCCGCGGTGGCAGGAGTTCCGCCGCCGGATGAATTTCCCGAAGGGCTGACCGGCTAGACCGGCGGGCGCCTCGTGTGCCAGTCCGTGCGTCGCTGGTACTCCGCGGCGAGGGCGACGAGGGTCTCGTCGGCGAAGGCGCGGCCCTGGAACTGGATGCCCGTCGGGAGGCCGTTCTGGCCGAAGCCGCTGAGGACGGAGATCGCGGGCTGGCCGGCGAGATTTCCGGCCGGAATCACCTCCGGGCCGCCGCCGATCCCGGGATAAGCCCGGTCGAAATCGACGCCGACGGGGCTTGCGACCGTCTGGCGGGACGGAGCTACGACGGCGTCGTAATGACTACAAAGTTCGTCGAGGGCCTCCTGGACCGGAGCGCGGAGACGCATCGACTGCAGGTAGTCGACGGCGAGGACCCTGGAGCCGGCGAAGCCGCCCCGCTTGTCGTTCACGGCGCGGAGCCTCCGCGTCCCGCCGCTCTCGATCAGGTCGCGGAAGGCGGAAGCCGCTTCGGCTTCCACGATCGTCGTGACGGCCGGGCCGTACGGGAAGTCGGGGAACGGGACGTCGTCCGTCACGTCGCAGAACGACCGGAGCACGCTCACCGCCTCCTCGAAGTTCTTCCTCACCTCGAGCTGGGCGTTCTCGGCTGCGCCCCTGAGGACGCCGATCCGGAACCGGCGGGCGAAGTGAGGCGGCCTCCACCGGCGGTCGACCGTCGTCGGGTCGAGCGGGTCCGCTCCCGCGATCGCCGCCATGACGAGACCGCAGTCCACGGCCGTCCGGCACATCGGCCCCAGCTTGTCGAGCGTCCCGCAGAGGGGCATCGCGCCGTGCCGGCTGACGCGCCCGTAGGTCGGACGGAGGCCCGAGACCCCCGAGTACGCGGCGGGGGTGATGATCGATCCCGACGTCTCCGATCCGATCGAGAAGCCGACGAGCCCCGCGGCCGTCGCGGCGCCGGGGCCGGCTGAGGAGCCGCCGGACCAGAAGTTCACGTTCCATGGGCACCGGCCGGGGCCGGTGAACGAAGCGTCGGGGTTGGCGTAGCCGAGGGCCCCGGCCAGCTCCACCATGGCGAGCTTCGCGATCAGGACGGCGCCCGCCTCGCGGAGCCTCCGGACGACGGTGGCGTCGTCATCGAAGACCTGCTCGCGGAACGGCTCGGCCCCCCATGTCGTCGGGATCCCTCTCGTGGCGAGGAGGTCCTTCACGCCGTACGGGATCCCGTGAAGCGGGCCGCGCCAATTTCCGGCCGCGATCTCGGCCTCGGCCGTTCTCGCCTCGTCCATCGCGAGGTCGCGGGTGACGGTGACGACGGCGCCGAGCGAGGGGCCGACCCTCTCGAGCCGGTCGAGGTACGCCGCCGCCAGAGCGACGGGAGAGATCTCCCTCTTCCGGATCTTTCCGGAAAGCTCGTGGACGGAAAGGTGGAGCGTTTCGGGGGAGATGGGCGCGGCCATGTCACGTCGCTTCCGCCACGGCGTCGAAGAAGCGGACTCTCCTCACCGGGATTCTCGCTCCGGCCCGCCGTCCTTGACATGCAGAGATATTTAGGTAAACTTCTAAATATGGACCGGACCTTCCGGGCCCTCGCGGACCCGACCCGCCGCCGGATCCTGGCCCTCCTCCGGGACGGCGACCTTCCGGCCGGGGCGATCGCGGAGCGCTTCGACATGGCATGGCCGTCGGTGTCTCACCACCTCGGCATCCTGAGAGAGGCGGGCCTCGTCCTGGCCGTCCGCGAGGGACAGCAGATCCGGTACTCGCTCGACACGACCGTGCTCGAGGACGTCCTCGCGCACCTGATGGAACTCTCGGGGCGGCGCGGACCGCGCCCGAGGAAAAGGGGATGAGACCGTGCGCAAGCTGATGCCGGCCGCTCTCGCCACGCTGGCGGCGTGGCTCGTCTCGATCTGGGCCTCCTTCCGGATCCCCGAGCGCGTTCCGATTCACTGGAACCTGCGCGGAGAGGTGGATGGCTGGGGCTCCCCGGGGTTCGCCCTCTGGCTCCTGCCGGCCCTCATGCTCGCGGACCTCTTTCTCTTCTGGGCGATCCCGAAGATCGATCCGCGGCGCACCTCGTGGGACCGGCACAGCTCAACCTACTGGACGATCGTGTCCGGGCTCAACGTCTTCATGCTGGCCGTCCACCTCGCCGTCCTCGGTGCGAGCCTCGGCTGGACCTCGCGGACGGGGCAGTGGATCCCGGTCGGCGTCGGCCTCCTCACGGCCTTCATCGGGAACGTTCTGACCCGGGTCCGCCCGAACTACTTCGTCGGCTACCGGACGCCCTGGACGCTCTCGAGCGACGAGAACTGGAGGAAGACCCACCGGCTCGCCGGCCCGCTCTTCGTCGCGGGAGGCCTGGCCCTCGCCCTCGGCGGCGCGCTCGGCGGCGCGTTCCTCGTTCCCGCCATCGCCGTCCTCGCCGTCACGACCCTCATCCCGTTCGTCTACTCGTACCGGCTCTGGAAGGTGGAGGAGTCGGGGACACGGGAGTGAGAGGGGCCACGGGGCTCTGGCGGAGGATACGGGGCCGGGGAAACCCAACGCCTGATCCCGGCGTATCCCTACCGCATGCCCCAGGAGGCGAAGAGATGAAGACCTTCCGCGTCGGCGCGTTCCTGCTGCTTTCGGCCTCGGCCGCCTTCTCCCAGCAGCCGTCCTATTCGGGCCTGGGCACCGAGAGCGTCTCTCCCGGGCTCGTCGCGAAATACGCGCCGCCGCCGCTCCTTCCCGCCGTCTCGCGGCGCATCCAGACGATGCTCGACGTCCGGGCCCCGGGCCTTGGCCTCGTCGCGCCGGACGGATCACGCCTCTACTTCGGATGGCGCATCACGGGGACGCCGCAGGTCTTCCGGCTGAGCGCCCCGAAGGGCTTCCCGGTCCAGATGACGGGCGGCGAGGACCGGACGGGTCTCGTGGGAATCACGCCCGACGGGAAGTGGCTGGTCCTCTCGCGTGACGTCGGTGGGGAAGAAAACCCGGGACTCTATCTGCAGCCGGTCGACGGCGGGCCGCTCAGAACCGTCCAGAAGGTCCCGAAGGTCCAGACATTCCTCGACTTCGTGACCGAGGACGGCAGGGAGCTCTACTTTCACGCGAACGACGCCGCCCCGGACAGCTACGCGATCTACAGGTTCGACCTCGCGTCGGGAACGAAGACGCTCGTCTTCGGCGAGAAGGGCCTCTGGTCGGTCGGCGACCACGTGGGCCAGGGCGCGGATCTGCGCCTCCTTCTCGTGAAGGAGACGGGCGCCTTCTCGACCGAGTACGCGGAGTACGTCCCGGCCACGAAAAGATTCACGCCTCTCCTCGGGGCCGGCGAGGCGACCGAGTACGACGCGGCCTACGCGGCGCAGCCGGGCGAGCTTCTCGTCCGGACGAACAAGTTCGGCGAGTTCCGGCGACTCTACCGGTGGAAAATCGGCGGCGACGCGACAGCCAGGAGCTTCCGCGAGGTCCTCGCGCCCGCGGGAATGGACGTCTCCGGCTTCTCGATCGATGCGGCGCGCGGACACGTCTACGCGGCGTTGAACGACGGTGGTTACTCCCGGCTGAAGGTCCTCGACGCGAAGACATTCGCTCCGGTGGAGCTTCCCCTTCCAAAGGACGCCGAGCAGGTCTACGCGGGCTTCGCGACGGTGGACGGACGATTCATAACGCTCGGCGTCGAGACGGCCCAGGCCCCGCGGACGAGCTACGTCTGGGACTGGAAGATGAAGACGCTCACACAGTGGGTCCTCCCGTCGGCTCCCGAGGTCGATCTCTCGACGTTCGTCCCGGCGCGGCTCATGACGTATCCCGCGCGGGACGGCACGAAGATTCCGATGTTCGTCCGTTTCCCGAAGGGCTGTGCGCCGGGCGAAAACCCCGGCCTGGACCCGTGCCCGGTGGTCGTGGAGTTCCACGGGGGTCCGGAGGGGCAGGCGACGCCCGGCTTCTCGCCGTATGCGCAGATATTCGTGGACGCGGGCTTCGTCTACGTCGAGCCCAACGTCCGCGGGAGCGACGGCTACGGCAAGAAGTGGCTCGACGCCGACGACGGGGCGAAGCGCCTCGACGTCATCACGGACATCGACGACGCCGGAAAGTGGATCCGCGGGAGCTGGGGGCGCAGCGGCAAGGCGCCGCGCGTGGGCGTCACGGGCGGGAGCTACGGTGGCTACTCGACGCTCGTCGCGATGACGATGTTCGCGGGGACGTACGACGCGGGGGCGGCGGTCGTCGGGATCAGCAATCTCGAGACCTTTCTCCGCAACACGGCGCCCTACCGGCGCATTCTCCGGATCTCGGAGTACGGTGACCCCGACAAGGACGCCGAGACGCTCCGGAAGCTCTCGCCCGTGACCTATCTCGACCGCGTGAAGGCGCCGCTCCTCGTGATTCAGGGCGTCAACGACCCGCGCGTACCGGCCGGCGAGGCGATTCAGATCCACGACCTTCTCGAGAAACGGGGCGTCGCCTCACCGCTGATTCTCTTCCCCGACGAGGGGCACGGCGCCTCCAAGCG
Organism: Thermoanaerobaculia bacterium; assembly: GCA_035519355.1. Taxonomy (GTDB): domain Bacteria; phylum Acidobacteriota; class Thermoanaerobaculia; order UBA5066; family UBA5066; genus DAOMFB01. Next base: position 5,471 of record DATIWM010000211.1, read on the forward strand.
CGCGAACCTCGTTCTCGAGATTGGTCACGTCATCCGGTTCCTCGAAGAGAACCTGAAGGCCCCGCCGAAGGGTTGAAGGCTCAGTAGAGCAGGAACGCCGCCCGGCGCCTCTCGAACTCCATCAGCGAAGCGGTCCAGCCGGAGACGATCTCGCCCGCCGTCTCTCCCCGTTCCAGCCGCGTCATGGCGGCCTCAGAGACGAGGAGCCGGTTCGCGTTCTTCGTCTCCCACTCCTTCGGGTGGAGGTCGCGGAGGGCCGTCATCAAATGGACGCCGAGCGCCACGGCGTCGAGCGCGCCCCGGTCGACGAGGGTGATCCGGATGCCGGAGCAGGCCTCGCCCTTGAAGACGGACGACGCGGGGGTGAAGCGGACCGGGGTGAACCGGACGCCGGGAAGGCCGCGGGCATTCAGCGTGGAAGCCACCCGAAGGCCGTCCATCCAGGGGGCGCCGACCAGCTCGAAGGGAGCGTCGGTCCCGCGCCCGACGGAGACGTTCGTCGCCTCGAGGAGGCCGACGGCGGGGTAGAGGGCGGCCCCGGTGACCGAGCGGAGGTTCGGCGAGGGGTTGACCCAGGGAAGGCCGGTCTCGTCGTACCAGAGGTCGCGGGAATAGGCCCCCAGCTTCACGACCGAGACGTCGGCGCCGATCTTCCGTTCGGCGTTGAAGAGCAGCGCCAGCTCGCCGATCGTCATGCCCGTCCGGACCGGAACCGCGTGGTAGGCGATGAAGGAGAGTTTGTCGTCGTCGGCGAGCGGCCCCTCCGGCTTCTCGGCCGTGATCGGGTTCGGGCGGTCGAGGACGACGACCTTCACCTTCGACTTCGCCGCCTCTTCCATCACGTAGCCCATCGTCGTCAGGTAGGTGAAAGAGCGAGCACCGGCGTCCTGCAGGTCGACGACGACCGCGTCGAGGCCGGCCAGATCCTCCGGCTTCGGCCGTCGTGAGTCCTTCGTGTCGCCATAGAGGGACCGGATCGGGAGCCCCGTCTTCTCGTCCGTCGCATCGTCGACTCTCTCGTCCAGGAGGCCGCGGATCCCGTGCTCGGGGGAGAAGAGACGGACGAGCGTCACCCCGGCCTTCTTCGCCTTCTCCGAAGCGAGAACGTCGATCGTCGAGCGGCCGTCCCGGGTCAACCCCGTCTGGTTCGTCAGGAGGGCGACGCGCAATCCGGAGATGGCGGCGAAGGATTCTTCTTCGAGTGAATCGATGCCGGACCGGACTTGTCCCGGAACACGAGCCGTGGCGACGGCCCGCTCCTTCTCTTTCGAAGGTCTCGCCGACGGCGCACCGGGCGTCCCGGTGCGCGAGCCGGCGGCCGAAAGAACCGCAATTCTTTCCGAAGCCCTTCGAAGCTCTTCAGGGTTGGCGTCCGAGATCGCCGAGGCGACGATCGAGGCGACCTTCCCGCGGAGGGCGACGACGTTTCCCGACTCGTCCGGGTGGTTCCGGTTGGTCAGGAGGATCACGAAGGTCTGCGTCGTCGGGTCGATCCAGAGGGAGGTCCCGGTCCACCCGGTGTGGCCGTACGAGCCTGGAGGAAAGAGATCGCCGCGGTTCGAGGCGTAGGTCGTCGCCACGTCCCAGCCGAGAGCACGGAGGTCCGCGTCGCCGTACGAGCGGGGCCGCGTCATCGCCGCGACGCCGGCGGGCGAGAGGACGGGCGACCCGCCCTTCAGCATCGCGGCGGCGTAGCGGGCCAGGTCGTCGGCCGTGGAGAAGAGCCCGGCGTGCCCGGCGACCCCTCCGAGGGCGAAGGCCCGCGGGTCGTGGACCTCGCCCCGCCGGAACGCCCCGGAGATCTTCTCGGTCGGCGCGATCCGGGCGACGGGGATCCGCCCCTTCCCGCCGGGCCGGAACTCGGTCTGCGTCATTCCGAGGGGAAGGAAGACGTGCCGTCGCGCGAATTCTTCGAGGGGAAGAGAGGAAACACGGGCGACAAGCTCGCCGAGCACTTCGAAGCCGGCGTCGGAGTAGAGGAAGCGGGAGCCGGGTGCCGAAACGAGGGGCTGTCTGTATTTCCTTTCGAAGATTTCTTTCGGCGATCCGACATAGAGAGCCATCGGGTCGTCGGCCGCGAGGCCGGCCCGGTGCGTGAGGAGCTGCTCCACGGTGACGCGGTCGCGCTCGCCGCCGCCGGCGGCGAATTCGGGAAGGATCTTCGCCACGCGGTCGGCCAGGCGGAGTTTCCCCTCCTCCACCAGGACCATCACGCTCGTGGCGGTCGCGACCGGCTTGGTCAGCGAGGCGACGTCGAAGACCGTCTCCACGGTCATCGGCTCGACGACGGGCGCGACGGCGCGGTTCCCGTATGCCTTGCGGTAGACGACCTTCCCGTGCCTCCCGACGAGGACGACGGCGCCGGGGCACTCCCTTTTCGCGATCGACTCCGCGACGGCCTCGTCGATCCGGGCGAGGCGCCCGGCCGACATTCCGGCCGCCGCCGGGGCCGCGACGGGAAGGGGCGGCGGGGCCGCGGCGGCGGCCGTGCCGGTCGCCGCCGCGAGAAGAAGGGCATGGAGCGTCTTCACGCCCCGAGTCTAGTGGGTAGCGGCCCGGTTCAGTGCCCGGGGTCGTCCGCCGAGGGGCCGTAAATGGAGGGGACTTTGCCGCCCATCGGCCGGATGTACGTCGAGAGCTGGCCCCGGTGGTGGATCGCGTCGAAGAGGAAGCCCCAGAGCATGTCGCCGAGCGGAGCCTCCCAGGCCACCTTACCGTCCATGAGGAACTTCGCCGGCTTCGCCCACGCCGCGCCGTCCAGCGTGGCGAGCTTCCGCTTGAGAGCGGCCGCGTTCTTCTCGTAGGCGGCGATCAGCTCCGCGAGGGAGGAGGGGGCTGGAGGCATGGAGAAGTTCACCTCGTGCTTCTGGGCGACGACGGCGGCGTCCTTCAGCTCTCCGGCAAGCAGCCAGACGAGCTCTTTCGCGGAGGTGGACCTCGGGTGCGGCCGGTAGTCGAGCTGGTCCGCCGGCAGGGCCTTGAAGAGGCGGACGAAGATCGGCACCTCGTTCTTCAGGCATTTGACGAAGTGTTCGCGGCTGTTCATGGGTTCCCCTTTCTTTCGGGGGCCAAGCCTCTCACCGTCAGTGGCCCGTTGCCAAGCCGGCCCGGAGGCCCTACGTTCCCGGGGGGGGCGGTCCTGACATGCGCCATGCCACCTTCCGGTTCTACGCCGAGCTGAACGACTTCCTCCGGCCGGCCCGGAGGCAGCGGGACGTCGTCCGGAGCTTTCTCGACACCCCGACGGTCAAGGACCAGATCGAGGCTTGCGGCGTGCCGCACACCGAAGTGGAGCTGATCCTCGTCAACGGCCTGTCCGTCGGATTCGACCACCGGCTCGGGGACGGAGACCGGGTCGGCGTCTACCCGGTGTTCGAGGCGCTGGACGTGACGCCGCTCATCCGACTCCGTCCGCGTCCTCTTCGCGAGCCGCGCTTCGTCCTCGACGTCCACCTCGGGAAGCTGGCGCGCCGGCTCCGCCTCCTCGGGTTCGACGCACTCTGGGACCGGGACGCCGCCGACGAGGAGCTCGTCGGGATCTCGCTCTCCGAAAGAAGGATCCTGCTGACGCGCGACCGGGGCCTCCTGAAGCGGCGCGAACTGACTCACGCCGCCGCCGTCCGCGCCACCGACCCGCGCCGGCAGCTCCGGGAGGTCGTCGGGCGGTTCGACCTGGCCCGGTCGGCCGCCCCCTTCACGCGCTGTCTCTCCTGCAACGGCCGGCTCGCCGCCGTCCCGAAGGAAGAAGTCCTCGAGCGGGTCCCGGACGAGACGCGCCTCCACTACGACACGTTCTTCGCCTGCGCCTCCTGTCGCCGGGTCTTCTGGTGGGGACCCCACGCCCGACGGCTGAAGGAAATCGTGGAGGAGGCGCTGGGAACCCCGTGAGGGCGCGGCGGGTGGCGGGGTGTTTGCCCTCCGCCCCCGCGATGCGACAGACTCACCGGATGGCGCAGCGACCCGAACGGACCGAAGCCGCCCCCTACTACGCGACGTACATCGACCGG
>DATIWM010000212.1:0-9381 GCA_035519355.1 Thermoanaerobaculia bacterium
GAAGGTCCGCCGCCACGCCCCCGAAATGCTCGAAGACGGCGATCGAGAGGGCCTCGATCTCGTCGGGGCGCTTCCCGGGAAACGCCCGGACGAGGTTCTGCTCCGCGAGCTCCCGCCGGCGGCGGTCGAGCGTCCGATAGAGCCGTCCGAGACGGCGGCCGACCGCTTCCGCACCTTCCGGGGACCCGCTCCGGGCCACCGCCAGGAGAAGGCGGACGGCCGCGAGCTCCATCCGGTTGCGGACGTTCGATCGCCGTTTCGCCATGTCAGGAAGGCCGCCTCGAGAGGAGCGCAACGAGGTCGGAGACGAATGCGGGTTCCAGGACCCGCATCCGGACCGCGACCGTGTAGAGGGGAAGCGGACAGACGCTCTCGAGCTTCACGGCGTCCTTCTCCGTGGTGACGACGGCCCCGGCTCCCGAGGCCTCGGCCGCCCGGACGATCCGCCCGATCTCCGTCAGCCCGTACCGGACGTGGTCGGGAAAGGCCAGGAAAGTGGCGGGGGCCAGGCCCAGCGCGGCGAGCGTCCGCTCGAAGGCCTGGGGACGGGCGATCCCGGCGGCGGCCACGAAAGGGGCTCCCTGGAGGTCGGCGGCGCGGGTCGGGGCGCTCTCGGGGCCCGAGAGGCCGAGGACCTCGGTCTCGGCGGCATAGACGGGCACGCCGGGTGCGTGGCGCGCGGCGAGAGCCACGGCGGCCGCGGGATCCGCCTGCTCGCAGCGCGTGACGACGATGAGGTCCGCGCGGGCCAGCGCCCCGAGCGGCTCGCGCAGCCGTCCTTCCGGAAGAAGCGCGCCGCCCGCGTCGGGCGCCGTCGCGTCGAGCAGGACGACGTCCGCGTCGCGGAAGAGGCCGACGTGCGAGAAGCCGTCGTCGAGCAGGAAGAGGGAGACGTCGGGCGCGATCTCGAGGGCGCGCGCGGCCCCACGGATGCGGCGCGCGCCCGCGATCACGGGGACCCGCGGAAGCGCCTGCGCGAGGACGGCGGGCTCGTCTCCCGAGACGGCGACCGATGCGAGGGCGCCGGCGCCGTCCGAGACGACCACGAGACCGCGGCTCTCCCGCTGGTAGCCGCGCGTCAGGATCGCGGGACGATCTCCCCGGGCGAGGAACTCCCCGGCGAGCCAGCGGACGAAGGGCGTCTTCCCGGTTCCCCCGGCGGCGATGTTCCCGACGGAGACGACCGGCCGCGCGGCGCGGCGGACGCGAAGGAAGCCGGCGCGGTAGAGCGCCAGACGCGCGCCCACCCCGGCTCCGTAGAGTGCGGCGAGCGGCCGGAGAGCGGCGGAGGGCCTCACGCGGCCCCTCTCCGGAGCGAGAGCACGGTCTCGGCGGCGCGGGCCGTCGCCCCGGCGTGGCTTTCGAACAGCGCCGCCGCCGTCTCCGCGGCGTGACGGCGGGCTCCGCCGTCGCGGAGCAGATCGGCGAGACGGCGCCCGGCCTCTTCGCCGTCCCGGACGGGGAAGACGGCGCCCCGGGCCGCCTCGAGCGCGGCGGCGATGTTCCCGACGGAGGGACCGTGGACCACGGGAAGCCCGGCGCGCAGTGGCTCGAGGACGTTGTGTCCTCCTTTCGGAGCGAACGTCCCGCCGAGGAGCGCCGCGTCCCCGACGCGGTAGGCCGAGGCCAGCTCGCCAATCGTGTCGAGGAGGAAGACGTCGGCCCTCTCGTTCGTTTTCTCCGGCTCGGTCCGGCGGATGACGGCGAGGCCGCCCTCCACGAGTCGCCGGCAGGCCTCGTCGAAGCCGGTCGGCTGCCGCGGCGCGGCCAGAAGGAAGGCGTCCCCTCCGGCCGCGCGAAGGCTCCGATGCGCGGCGAGCAGGACCGGGATCTCGGTATCGGCGAGCGACCCGGCCACGACCACCGGACGTCCGGCCGCGAGGGCTCGGAGGCGCCCGGCGAAGGCGGGCTCCGGAGCGAGAGGCCGGTCGAGCTTCAGGTCGCCCGCCACGACGACGCGGGAGGCCGGAATGCCGGCCGCCACGAAGCGGGCGGCGTCGTCGGGAGTCCGGGCGGCGACGTGCGTGACGGCGTCCAGGGCGCGCGCGACGAGCGGCCGGACGAGGCGGAGGCCCCTGAGCGAGCGCTCCGAGAGGCGGCCGTTCACGACGACGACCGGAATACCGCGGCGGCCCGCTTCGGCGAGCGCGCGGGGCCAGAGCTCGGTTTCGACGAGGACGAGGAGGCCCGGCCGGACCGCGTCGAAGAAGCGCCGGATGGAGGCGCCGAAATCGAGCGGAAAGGGGCGCAGCGAGACGCCGGACGCGGGGCCGAAGCGGGCGGGGAGGAGCGCCATGCCCGCCGGAGTCGTCGCCGAGACGAGCAACGCGATTCCCGGAGCCCGCTGGCGAAGAGCCGCGACGAGCGTGGCGGCGACCTCGATCTCTCCGACGGAGACGGCCTGGATCCAGACGTCGGCCGGGGTGGGATCGCGGCGTGGGAGGAAGCGCTCAATGAGCAGGGGCAGAAGGGGAACGCGGACACCGGCTCGAGGAGCGTCCGCCGGCCCTCCGGCGCCCGTCATCCACAAGTTGTCTGATGGCAGAGACTTAGCGGCGATCTCCAAGCCTTGGCGGATTATACTGGCGCCGGGCGGGCAGCGGCGAAGACCTTTCTCGCCGCGGAGGCCTGGACAGGGAGCCGGGTGGTAGACGAAGAAGAGCCGGGAAACGTAGAAGACGTCGACGATATGCAGGCGTCCTCTCTGCGCCCGGTCCCACCGGCGCCGGTGGGCGTCGGCGAGACGCCGGCGCCCGACAGCCTCCTCGTGGTGCGCTCGCGCGACGGGGATACGGACGCGTTCGCGGAGATCGTCCGGCGCCGCTCTCCGGGACTCCTCGCTTTCCTTCGCCGACTCCTCGGTGACGCGGAGGACGCGCGCGACGTCGCGCAGCTGACCTTCGTCCGCGCCTGGGAAAACCTGCACCGCTACGACCCGTCGTGGGCGTTCTCCACGTGGCTCTTCCGGATCGCCTCGAACCTCGCCGTGGACGCGCTCCGGTCGAGGAGTTCGCGCGCCCGGACCGAGGTCGAGAACCTCCGCCTCCTCCGGGGAGGGCTCTCGTCCGAGCCGGAAGGTCCCGCGGGACTCGAGCGGCAGGAGATCCGCCGGATCTTCGAGGAATGCGCCACGGTCCTCTCCGAGAAGCAGCGGCTCGTCTTCGTCCTCCACGAGTTCGAGGAACGGGAGAGCCGGGAGATCGCCCTTCTCCTCGACTGCCGCGAGTCGACGGTCCGGAATCACCTCTTCCAGGCCCGGCGTCTCCTCCGGGACGAGATCCGGCGGCGCTATCCGGAGTTCGTCCGCGGCGGGAGGGAGACATCGCGATGAACGACGCCCTCCAGCCGCCCCGGCCGTGCGCCGAGCGGGAGACGACGTCCCGGCTGGTGGCCCTCCGTGCGGCGGACGGGCTGGATGCGGCCGGAGAGGCGCACCTCGCGCGGCATCTCGCCTCCTGTCCGGCGTGCCTGTCGGAAGCGGTCCCGGTTGATCCGACGCTTCTCTTCACCCGTCTTTCGGCCTCGGCGGAGGCGGAGGACGTGGCGGCGCGTGCGACTCTCCGCGGGGCGCGACTCCACCGCGAGGAGCGCTCCGAAGCGGATCGTCTGGCCGTGGACGTCCTCGCCGCCCTCCGGGTTCGGGCAGCCGAAGGCGGTCGCCCGGACGGCTTCGCGGCCCTCTCCCGGCCGTGGCTCAAGGCGGCAGCCGTCGTTCTTCTCGCCGCGGGCCTCGCGGCAGTTCTCGTTCTCACCCGGCCGGCCGGAGAGGGTCCGCAGCCCGCCGTGACGGTCGTCCATAGCGCGGCGGCGCGGCCCCCGATCGAAGAGATGGGAAGCCCCGGCGCGCGGGTCTACGAGTTTGCTTCGACGAAACCGGAGGAGCCGACGGTCGTCTTCGTCGCGAACCCCGACGCGGACCTCTAGGAATGCTCAAGCCGGTTCTGATCGCCTTCCTCTTGGCCCTCGCCGGATCCGGGAGGCCGCCGGTCGCCGCGGTGCCCGAGGTGGTCGTGCGGGTCTTCACGCTGAAGCACCGTTCTCCGGAGGAAGCGCTCGTCGTCGTCCGGCCGCTTCTGACCGAGGGGGCTTCGGTCGTCGTGCAGGCGACGGGAAACACTCTCACGGTCCGCGACAGCGCGGCCGCGGTGGAGCGCGCGGCGAAGACTCTCGCCGCATGGGATCTTCCGCCCCGTCGGATCGACCTGACGGTCACTCTCCTCCGGGCCTCGACCGACGGCCGGAGCCGGACGCCGGGGGTGCCGGACGGCGCGGACCAGATCCCGGGCGTCGGAGAGCGTCTCCGGAAGCTCTTCCGGTTCACCGAGTACGCCCGGCTGGACGCCGCCGTGGTCCAGGGCGTCGAGGGCCAGACGGTCGCCTACGTCCTGGGGGGCGGCTACCGGCTCGAGTTCCAGATCGACCCGGCGGGAGACCCGCAGCAGGTCCGGCTCAAGGGCCTCCGTTTCGAGCGGATCCGCCGCGCTCCGGGACCCGGAGTGGCCGAGGTCCGCAGCGACATCCTCCGGACGACCATCAACGTCGCCATCGGACAGCCGTACATCCTCGCCGTGGGGAAGGACGAGGCGGCCGCCGGCGCGCTGATCCTGGTCTTCAACGGAAAGGTGGTCGTTCCGGGCCCGGGACTCGGCGGACAGAACTGATGGCGACCTTCGTCTGCCGGATCGGGACGCCCGACGGGATCGTGGCGACGCGGACCCTCGACGCGAGCGACGAGGATTCTCTCCGCGCCGACGTCGCGCGCCAGGGGAGCCGGCTGTTCTCGGTCCGGCGGAGCGATGAGTCCGGCCCGCGGGGCGGGGCGTCCCTCCGGGCCGGCGCCGAGTCGCTGGGCCGGCTCCTCGGAAGGCGGCGGGCCGTCTCCACCGAGGAGTTTCTCATCTTCAACCAGGAGCTGGTGGCGCTGCTCAAGGCCGGCCTGCCGGTCGTCGCGGGCTTCAACATCCTCCTCGAGCGCCAGGAAAATGCGCGCTTCAAGGAGATTCTCTCCGGAATCCGCGAACAGCTCGTTTCCGGCGTCGCCCTCTCCGACGCCTTCCTCTCCCACGGCGACGTCTTTCCGCGCCTCTACGGCACCTCGCTCAAGGCCGGCGAGCGCTCCGGCGAGGTCGAGAAGGTACTCCGCCGGTATCTCTCGTACCAGAAGATCCTCGCCGCGGTGAAGCGACGGGTCATCGGCGCGCTGGTCTACCCGGCCGTCCTCATGGGGCTCGCCGCCGGGCTCATCACCGTCCTGATGACTTACGTCATTCCGAAGTTCGTGGAGTTCTTCGCCGGCTTCGGGACGGAACTGCCCCTCGTGACGAGGATCGTGATCTCCCTCGCCAGCAGCCTCCGGGCGAATTTCCTGTTCGTCGTCCTCGGGATCGCCGCCGTCTGGTGGTTCGTCGCGCGGTGGCGGCGGACGGACGCCGGGCACCTTGCGTTCGACGGCTTCCTGCTGAAGCTGCCGGTCGTCGGACGCATCCTCCACCAGTTCGCCCTCTCGCAGTTCGCCCGCTCGCTGGCCACTCTCGTCGGGGCCGGGACGCCGCTCGTACCCGCCCTCGAGATCTCCGCGGGCGCGGTCGCGAACCGCCAGGTCTCGGACGCGGTCCAGACGGTCGTGCCGAAGGTGCGGGAGGGGGCGGAACTCTGGATGAGCCTGGAGCAGACGGGGCAGTTCACGTCGCTCTCGGTCGAGATGATCAAGGTCGGGGAGGCGACGGGCGCTCTCGAGGAGATGCTGACGAACGTGTCCGACTTCTACGACGAAGCGATCGAGGCCTCTCTCCAGCGGCTCGTGAACCTCATCGAACCGATCATCCTCGTCGTCATGGGCGGCGTGATCGCCACGCTCCTCCTGTCGATTTACCTCCCCATGTTCACCATTCTCTCCAACATCCGGACCTGAGCATGAGCCGAAACGCCGCCGAGCCCCTCCCGCAGTTCCTCGACGCCGCCTCCGAGGAGACCCGCGCCCGCCAGACGGCGCAGCGTCTCGGGCTCCCCTACGTCGACCTCTGGACCTTCCGGGTCGACCCGGCCGTCTTCCGGGCGACGCCGCTCGACTGGATGCTCCGGTTCGAGTTCGTCCCCGAGCGCGAGGAGGACGGGGCTCTTTCGGTCGTGATGGCCGATCCGGGCGACGTGGTCAAGCGCGACGAGCTCGAGCTCCTTCTCAAGAGGCCGCTCCAGGTGAAGGTCGGCTCCCGGGCGGCCCTTCAGGACATCCTCCAGAAATCCGAGAGCACCCAGCGCGTGCTCGAAGAGGCCACCGAGGATTTCCGGATGCAGGTCGTGCGCGAGGACGAGGAGGGTGAGGAGGTCCTGACGATCGACCGGATCGCGGCGGACGCGAGCCCGATCATCAAGCTCGTCGATTCGGTGCTCTTCAACGCCATCCAGCGGCGCGCGTCGGACATCCACATCGAGACGCAGGAGAACGTCGTCGTCATCAAATACCGGATCGACGGCGTCCTCTACCCCGCGATGGAGCCGATCGACAAGAAGCACCACCAGACGATCATCAGCCGGATCAAGGTCATGTCCGAGCTGGACATCGCGGAGAAGCGGATCCCGCAGGACGGCCGCTTCAAGATCCGCGTCAAGGGGCGGACGATCGACTTCCGCGTGTCGATCATGCCGACCGTCCACGGCGAGGACGCCGTCATCCGGATCCTGGACAAGGAGTCGGCCAACGCCGAGTTCAAGAATCTCCGTCTCGACGTCCTCGGCATCGATGTTGAGACGACGCGACGTCTCCGGAAGTTCATTCGCGAGCCCTACGGAATGGTCCTCGTGACGGGCCCGACCGGCTCGGGCAAGACGACCACGCTCTACGCCTGCCTCTCGGAGATCCAGAGCGTCGAGGACAAGATCATCACGATCGAGGACCCGGTCGAGTACCAGCTCCGGGGCGTGACGCAGATCCCGGTCAACGAAAAGAAGGGGCTCACGTTCGCGCGGGGCCTCCGGTCGATTCTCCGCCACGACCCGGACAAGGTCATGGTCGGGGAGATCCGCGACGAGGAGACGGCCCAGATCGCGGTCCAGGCGGCGCTGACCGGCCACCTCGTCTTCACGACGGTCCACGCCAACAACGTCGTCGACGTTCTCGGCCGGTTCCTCAACATGAAGGTCGAGCTCTACAACTTCGTCTCGGCGCTGAACTGCGTCCTCGCCCAGCGGCTCGTCCGGAAGATCTGCCCGCACTGCCGGGCCGAGTTCGTCCCGACGCCGAAGCTCCTCGAGGAATCGGGCCTCGCCGCCGAGGACCTGGCCGGCGTCACGCTCTGGGAGGGACGCGGCTGTCTCGAGTGCAACGGGACGGGCTTCTACGGCCGGATGGCGATCACGGAGCTGCTGGACCTGTCGGACCGGATCCGGGGGCTCATCCTCGACCGGCGTCCCGCCGCGGAGATCAAGAAGGCCGCCAAGGAGGAAGGGATGACCTTTCTCCGGGAGTCGGCGCTCGCCAAGGTCATCCTGGGCCAGACGACGCTCCGCGAGATCAACAAGGTGACTTTCGTTGAATGACCTGAGAAGCCTCCTCCGGCGGGCCCCGGGACTCCGGACGAAGCGGCCGGCGCACGCCTTCGTCCTGTCCCGGGCGCGGCTGACCTACGTCGGCCCGGAGAACCCGGGGCGCATCGCCGCCGGGACGCCCCCCGCCGTGCGGGCGGTCTCGTGCCCCCTCCCCGCCGATGCGTTCCGGGACGGGGCCTCGGGTGCTCCGGTCGCGGGGGCCCAGCTCGCGGGAGCCCTGTCCCGTCTCCTGGCCGAGGCCGCGGTGAAGATGCAGGCGGCGTCGCTCGTCGTCCCCGACGACTTCGTCCGGGTCCTCGTCGTGGACGTCGAAGAGCCCGAGCGGCATGCGAAGGAGGTCGAGGAGATCTTGACCTGGAAATTCGGACGGAATTTCGGCGATCCGCCCCCCCCGCTCCGGATTTCGTGGCGCCCGGCCGGTCCGGGCGCCACCGGGACCCGCGTTCTCGCCCTCGCCGCGCCCGAGGAGGCCGTCGCCTCGTGGGAGGGGCCGTTCGAGAAGGCCGGAGTCCGGATCGGGGCCATCGAGATCGAGGCGCTCGCCGTCTCCTCGCTCGGCGCCGCCTCCGTCGGCGGAGAAGGTCTCGTCCTCTGGAGCCGGGGAGGCACGGCGACCGTGGCCCACTTCGAGAAGGGGCTTCTCCGCTTTCTCCGGATCCGCGCCGCCGCGGACGCCTTGTCGGCCGTCCAGGAGCTTCGGCTGACCGCCTCTTTCGTCGCGGCGGCCGGCGCCGGCGCTCCGGAGGAGGGGGGGGAGCCTCCGGCGGTTCGAATCCCCTGCGCGGCCGGTCCCCCGGGATCGCCGGTCGTCGACGCGTTCGCCGCCTTCCGCTCGGAGCACGGAGGGCCGCCGCTGGCCTCGCTGTCGCTCGGGACGCTCCTCCCGGGAACGCGCGTGGCCTCCGGCCGGGCCGAAGGAGCCGAGCTCCTCGCCGCGCTCGGCGCGATGGCGGGAGGGGACTGACCGATGGCGCACGGCCTGAACCTCGCCCGGCGTCCCTTCATTGACACGCGCCCCGTCAACGTGGCGGCGGGGGTCCTGGCGGTCGTCGTGGCGGTCCTTTCCTACGTGAGCGTGAGGACGGTCGTCCGCTATCTCGACGGATCCCGGAAGACGCGCGACGGCATTGCGGCGCTCCGGGAGGACATCTCGCGCCTGGACGAGGCGCGGCGGGCCGCGGACGCCCGCATCGCGCGCTACGACGTCGACGAGATGCGCGCCGCGGCCGACGACGCGAACCGGCTCGCCCGCCGTCGCGCCTTCTCCTGGACGCGCTTTCTCGACCGGCTCGAGAAGACGCTCCCGGCCGACGCCCGGATCTCCGCCATCAACGTCTCGAGCGCCGAAGGGGGCGATGCGAGGACCGGCGCGGGGAAGAACGAGCTGTTCTGGGTCGAGCTGACGCTCGTCTCCCGTGATCCGGCCGGCCTCACGAAGGCGATCCGGTCGTTCTACGGCTCGCCGTGGTTCGACCGTCCGATGCCGCACGTCGAGGAGCGGGGCGAGCGTCGTCCCGCCGAAGGGCGGCGGATCCAGATGGGCGTCCTCTACCGCGACACGGGGGCGGCGCGGTGATCGGCCTCACGCCCGTCGGCGGCGGAAACGGTTCGCATCCGCGGGCCCGCTCGCTCTGGCGGAGCCGGGCGGCGCTCTTCGCGGCTCTCGGAGTCCTTCTCCTCGTGAGCGCAACCGTCCTCGTCGTCTATTACGGCTTCTACGACGCGCGCCTCGCCGCGCTCGAGGAGACGCGGAGCGATCTGACCCGGCAGCGGGAGGCGGCCCAGGCCGCGGCCGACCGGTCGGCTGAGACGGAGCGGCGGCTCGCCGGGCTGAAG
>DATIWM010000213.1:0-6357 GCA_035519355.1 Thermoanaerobaculia bacterium
CGGAGCTGCGCCGCCACCGCATCGGCGAGTCCGTGGATTACCTCGTCCGGCGCGACGGGAACGTGTTCGAGACGAAGGTGGTCCTCTCGCCGTTCCGTCTCGGCTCCTACGCCTATTTCTACTTCGCGATCCTCGGCGCCCTGTTCTTCGGCCTCGGCATCTTCGTGGTGTCCCGGCGGCCGGACGATCCGGCGGTCGGCGTCTTCTACCTCCTCTGCATCCTCTTCATGCTCTTCTTCGTCTGCCGGCTCCGGCCCTCGAGCTACTACTGGATCGACTATTTCGTCCAAGTGGCCGGCACGCTCGCCCTCTTCCTCCTGCCGGCCGTCTTTCTCCACTTCTTCCTCCTCTTTCCTCAGCGGAAGGTCTTCCGGTTCGCCGGACCGTCGGCGCCGGGCTCTCTCGCCGGCCTGCAGGCGTTCCTCAACGGCTCGCCCCTTTTCCTGACGGTCCTCTACACGCTGCCCCCGATCCTCTACGTCCTCCAGATGGCCGCCCATCGGGTCGGGGCGCCCCGGCGCCTCATCTACGGCGCGCCGACGCTGAACTGGATCCTCCTGGCCGACTATCTGATCCTCGGCCTTCTCGCGCTGGCGCACTCGTTCTTCACGAACGTCGACCCGAAGGCGCGGCCGCCGATCCTGATCCTCCTGCTCGGCACGATCGCCGGAATCGTCCCGTTCGTCGTCTTCGCGGTCTTCTTTCCCTCCCTGTTCCGGGACGAGACGTACCTCGCCTGGGGCGTCGTGCCGATGGCGCTCATCCCGCTCGCCTTCGCCTACGCCATCGTCCGGTTCCGCCTCTTCGACGTCACGGTCATCGTCCGGAAGTCGCTCGTCTACGGCGTCCTGACGGCCGTCGTCACCGCGTTCTACGCCCTCGCCGTCGTGGCCGGAAACGCGTTCCTCTCCTCTTTCTCGGCCGTCACGGTGACGTCGTCCCCGGCGTTCGCGTTCGTCTTCGGCCTCGCCGTCGTTCTCCTCTTCGACCCGCTCCGCCGCCGCGCGCAGAAGGTGGTGGACCGGGTCTTCTTCCGCGACCGGGCCGACTTCCAGCAGGCCATCCTCGACATGAGCCGCTCCGTCGTCTCGCAGCTCGAACGCGAGAAGATCCGGGAGCTGATGACGGAGCGGACGGCCGAGCTGCTCCGCCTCCGCAGCCTCGACCTCCTCGTCCCCCGGGCGATCGATGGTGCGTTCACCGACGCGCGAGGCGAGGGGCGGCCCGTGCTTCCGATGGGAAGCCGCCTGCCGCAGCTCCTCGCGCGGCAGACCACGCCTCTCCGGCTGGCCGACCTCGACGCCCGGACGCTCGACGACCCGTCGCGCCGGTTCCTGGAGACGGAGTCCCGTCGCGGCGTGAAAGTCCTCGTGCCGGTGGCGACCCGCGGAAAGCTCCTCGGGCTCCTCGCCGTCGGGCCGAAGCGATCCGAGGAGGAGCTCTCGAAGGAGGACCTGGACCACCTGACGACCATCGCCAACCAGGGCGCCCTCGGCCTCGAAGCGGCGGGCCTTCACGAGCAGCTGACGCGCCAGGCGGAGGTGGAGCGCGACCTTGAGATCGCGCGGGACATCCAGGTCAGTCTCTTCCCCCGCCGGCTCCCGACGGTGGCCGGGGCGGAGTTTTTCGGCGTCTCGCGCCCGGCCCGCGTCGTGGGGGGAGACTTCTACGACTTTCTGGAGGTGGACGGCCGCGGCGGGCGTCTCGGGTTTGTCCTGGGCGACGTCTCGGGGAAGTCGATCCCGGCGGCGCTCCTGATGGTCGCGGCCAAGGAAATCGTCTACGCCCGGGCGATGTTCGACCCCGACCCCGCCGTCGTCTTCCGGGAGGCGAACCGCCGCCTCTACGAGATCAAGAGGCGGATGTTCGTGTCGCTCGGCTACTTCCTCTTCGACCCCCGGTCGCTCTCCCTCCAGTACGCCCTGGGGGGTCAGCCGACGCCTCTCATCGTCCGGAGGGGGGCCGAAGCGGTCGAGATTCCGGCGCCGAAAAACCGGCTTCCTCTGGGGGCCTTCCGGGACGTTCCGTACGACGCCGTGACCTCGTACCTCTCCCCGGGAGATCTCATTCTCTTCTACACGGACGGGCTGTCGGAGGCGATGTCGGAGGACGCGAGCCCCTACGGGGACGACCGGCTCAAGGCCTCCCTCGTCCGCCACGCCGCCCTTCCGCTCGCGGAGCTGGCGGACGAGCTCCTCGAGGACGTCCGGCAGTTCACTCACGGGGCGGAGCAGTACGACGACGAAACCTTTGTCCTGATGCGAATTGCGCCGGGCCCCCGGTAGAACCCCGGGGGGGGGCCCTGCGTATCATGGAAAGGAAGGGGTCCCCAGATGTCCCGAACCCTGCGCCGCCGCCTCCTCTTCACCGGGCTCGGCCTCGTCCTGACGGCCGGCGTCGCTCTGGGCGCGTACACCGTCTTCGGGCGACGCGAGGTCACGACCTCGTCCTCCGAAGCCCTCAGGTTCTACCGGCTCGGCCGCGAGAACCAGTGGAACATGTACTACCCCGAGGCGATGGCGGCCTATGCCGAGGCCCTGAAGCGCGACCCGAACTTCGTCATGGCCACGGTCCGACTTGCCGGATTGCTCTGGGACCGCGACCCGGACCGCGCGCGGGCCCTCCTGAACGGCGTTCGCCCCTTCACCGGTTCCATCTCCGAGCGGGAGCGGTACCAGGTCCGGCTGTTCGAGATGTCGATGGACCACAAGGGACCGAAGGAGGTCGAGCCGGTCCTCGACGAGTACATCCGCCGCTTCCCGGAGGATCCGGACGGCTGTTTCCTTCGGTCGGCGCTCTACAAGATGACCGACCGGATGCCGCAGGCCATGGCCGACCTGGAGAGGGTCATCGCCCTCAACCCGAACAATGCCTTCGCCTACAACGAGCTCGGATACTACTGGCTCGGTCAGGGGGACTACGCGAAGGCGGAAGAGTACCTGAAGCGCTACCGGTTCCTCGCGCCGGACCAGGCGAACCCGTACGACTCGCTGGGAGAGCTCTACATCTCGACCGGGCGGTACGAGGAAGCCGAGGAGAGCCTGAAGAAAGCCCTCCAGGTGAAGCCGGATTTCTATCTTTCCGTCGCTCACCTCGGGACGCTCGACGTGGCGCGGGGAGACCTTCCGGCCGCGGCCGAGCGCTTCAGGAGCGCGGCCGAAGAGACCGATTCGCCGGGCGCACGTCGCGAGTGGCTCTGGAGCGCGACGCTCTCCCTCGCCGTCGCGGGACGGGGCGAGGAGGCGGTGTCCCTGATGGAGAAGTGGCCGCCGATGAAGGCGGAAAGCAACGAGACCGGGCGAACGAGGCGCGAGCGTGCCGAGAGCCTTCATCGCAGCGCCATTCTTGCGCTCGTCGGGCGGACGCGTGAAGCGGCGGCCGGGCTGCAGGCCCTTCCTCCCCTGACGGGCGACCTGTCTCAGGAGGAGAAGGCCCGATTCGATCAGGGAGTCGCCGCCATTGAGGGCGTCATCGCGGAGCGGGAAGGTCGGCACGAGGAAGCGGTCGAGAAGTTCCATCTGGCGATACCGAAGACGCCGGCCACATACGGGTTTGGCTACTTTCCGGAGCGGGACATGCTTCAGATCTTCCTGGCGCGAAACCTCGCCGCCCTCGGCCGGAGCGAGGAGGCCGAGGCCGCGCTGAAGCCGGTCCTGTCGCGGAACCCGAAATTCCAGCCGGCCGTGGACCTTTTGGCCCGTTTCAAGGGTGGGACGCCCGCGGCGCCCCGCTCCTGAGATGAGCACGGCGCGGCCCCGAACCGCGCGCCCCGACGAGGCGTTCGATCTCCGGAAGAAGGTCCTCCGCCTGGAGACCCTCTACGACGTGGGCCGGTCCCTGCCGGCGGCGCGGGACGAGGTGGCGCTTCTCGAGGACGTGCTCGGGCGCGCCGTGGCGGTCCTGGACGCCGCCCGGGGCTTCGCCGCCCTGTTCGAGACGGAGCGCGAGGCGGGCCGCGTCGCGGCCGTCGGGTTCGCGCCGGTTCCCGAGGTCCTGGCGGTGGGCGGCGATCCCTTCGTCCTCGACCTCTGCCGCGCCCGGGCGCCGCTGGCGCGCCCATCGGAGTCGGTCCTCGGCCGCGCCGCCGGAAGCGCCGCGGGCGTCCCCTTCGCCCTGGGAGAGCGCGTTCTCGGCGTCCTCGTCGTCACGGACCGCGAGGCCCGCGGCGGGCGGGCCGCACCGTTCGACGAGGACGACCGTCGATTCCTCGGGTCGCTGGCCGGGCTCCTTTCGCCGGCCCTCGAAGGCATCCGCCGGCTCGAGGCGCTCGCGGCCGACCTCGACCGGCTCCGCGAGGAGAACCGCGCCCTGAAGGGGACGCTCGCCATCGACGACGTCCTGATCGGGGACTCGGCCGAGATGCGGCGGGTGCGGGAAATGGTGGCGCGGGCGGCCGCGTCGCGCGTGAACGTCCTCGTGACCGGCGAGAGCGGTACGGGCAAGGAGCTGGTCGCCAAGCTCCTCCACGCCGCCTCGCCGCGCCGGGACGGGCCGTTTCTCGCGCTCAACTGCGCCGCGGTGCCGGAGGCGCTCCTCGAGGCCGAGCTGTTCGGCATCGAACGGGGCGTCGCCACGGGCGTCGAGGCCCGCGTGGGGAAGTTCGAGCTGGCCAGCGGCGGCACGATCTTCCTCGACGAGATCGCGGACGCGCCGCTGGCGATCCAGGCGAAGCTTCTCCGCGTCCTGCAGGAACGGGAGATCGAGCGGGTCGGGGGCCGACACCGGATCCCGGTCGACGTCCGGGTCGTCTCCGCCTCGAACGCCGACCTTCCCGCGGAGATCCGCGGCGGGCGCTTCCGGGAAGACCTTTTCTACCGCCTTCGGGTCGTGGAGATCCGCCTGCCCGCCCTCCGAGACCGGCGAGAGGACATCCCCCGCCTCGCCGCCCACTTCCTGGCGCGCATCGCCGGCCGGGACGGGAAAGCGCCCACGATCCTCGGCCGGGACGCCGTGAAGGCGCTCCTCGATTACCCCTTTCCGGGGAATGTCCGCGAGCTGGAAAACCTCCTCGAGGGAGCCGTGGCGCTCTCCGGAGGCCGGACGCTGGCCTCGGCCGACCTTCAGTTCGGCGCCGCCCGCTCCGAGGGGCTGTCCGCCGGCTCTTCCGACCTCAGGGCCGTCGAGCAGGCGCACATCCGGCGGATCCTCGCCTCGGTTCAGGGAAACAAGAGCCGCGCCGCCAAGATCCTCGGCGTGAGCCGGAGAACGCTCTACCGAAAGCGTGTCTAAGTGTCGCTTTGCGCCTTTCTGGCGCACACCGTGTTAACTCCCATGTTTTCAGCATCTTTTCAAAGAGCAGTGTCTTTCTCGAAGGAACTGTGCCATTTTTTCGCGCTCTCTTGCCATTCCTTCAGAGGTGGCAATAGTCACTCAAAACTTTCTGACAAAATAACTTATCGAATTCATCCTGCGCGCGATGCTTGGTGGTCTGAGCCTTGCTGTCACCTGTCGAGGAAAAGCAGGAGCGCGAATGGACGAAACCGAAGGCGGGCTGCAGCTCGTCGCCAGTGGGTCGGGGGCCGATCCCTGCCTTTCAGATGCCGGCACGCGGAGCAGCTCCTCGTCGGACTCGGCGGGGAGCGGCGCGCTGCTGGGGCTCCTCTCGCTGCAGGCGGCCGCCTTCGCCCTCGCGGGCGCCTCGGGTAAGATCCCCGCGGCCGTCATCACGCTTTTCCGCGCGCTCCTGACTTTCTAGAGCGAGGTTTCACGACGCGATGTCCTCCAGGCGCGAAGTGCACCTGACAATCCCCATCGCGCCGGAGATGGAGATTGCGGCGATGGCGCAGGTGGCGGCTCTCGGCGAGTGGATGGAGATGGGCCGCGACAAGATCGACGAGGTGAAGATGGCCGTTGCCGAGGCCTGCATCAACGCGTTCGAGCACAGCGAGACGCCGGACCGGAAGGTCGACATCGAGTTCCGGATCGGCTCGGAAAGCGACGCGAACGGGCGGCCCTACCTGGAGGTCGACGTGTCGGACGCGGGCCGGGGCTTCGACCCCTCGCGGCTCGAGACGCCCGAGATCTCCGCGAAGCTCCGGTCGCGCCGGAAGCGGGGGTGGGGGATCAAGATCATCGAGAGCCTGATGGACGACGTCCGGATCGAGAGCGGCGCGCGCGGAACGCGCATCATCATGAGGAAATACCGCTGACGGGGAGGTCGCGGGAAAGAGGGACATGAGCGAGATCCTCAAAGTGACGGTGGAGCGGCCGGACGCGGCGGTGGCGGTCCTCAGGACCGACGGCTACATCAACAACGCCGGCGGGGAGGAGATCGCCCGTCAGGCGTACGCGCTGATGGGGGGCGGCGTGAACCGCCTCCTTCTCGACCTCGAGAAGACGAAGATCGTGAACTCCATC
>DATIWM010000214.1:0-8893 GCA_035519355.1 Thermoanaerobaculia bacterium
CCGTCGGCTCTCCGTCGCTGCTCGGACGGATCCGGCGCCGCTGGCTCCGCCCCCGCACCGGCACGCGTTTCTCCGCGGGCCACGACGGGCTCGCCGAGGGGCTGCACGCCCGCCCGGGATGGCGGACGGATCGCTCGCGGACGACGCTCGACTGGCGATACGCGCCTCATGCCGGCGCGGAGTACCGGATCGTCGAGCTCCTCGACGGGCGCGCCGCTTCGCGCGGCTACGCCGCCGTCCGGCTCAGCGGGGAGCGGGCGCTCCTCGTCGACCTTCAGGTCCGCAACGAGGCGTCGGGAGACGTCGGAGACCTCCTCGAGGCCGTCCGCGCCGCCCTGGACGGATCGGGGGCCTCCCGGATGGAGTTTCGCGCCGCGTCCCCCTCGCGCCTCGCGACCCGGCTCGCGGGCGAGTTCGGCTTCGTTCCCGAGGCCTCCGACTGCCACTTCGAGATCCGCCCGCTCGACCCCGCGGTCGACGCACCGGCGGCCGGACGGGCGTTCGACTACCGCTTCGCTGACCACGAGATCTTCTAGCCCCGGAAGATCGCCTCGAGCCGGTCGAGGACCGGCTCGAGCCGGAAGGTTTCGGCGACGTCGAGCCCGCGGCGCCGCCGGCGCCGCCAGAGCTCCCCGTCCTCGAGGAGCCGAGCCGCCTCCCGGGCCATCGCCGCGTCGTCGCCCTCGGGCACGAACGCGGCCGCGTCGCGGGGAATCGGCGCGTAGGACGGGATGTCGGTGAGAACGACGGGCACCCCCGACGCCATCGCCTCCAGAGGGGGGAGTGGAAAGCCCTCGGCGTCGAAGGACGGGTGGATCAGGAGGTCGAGCGCGTGGTACCACGCCGGCATCTCGGCGGCCGGTCTTCCGTGGACGTAGTCGTCGATCGTCGTCAGCGCCTCCTCGTCCGGAGCCTCGGGCATGTGGCTCGCGCGGTGCAGACGGAGGGCGCACCCGCCGCTCCGGAGCCGGGCCACCGCGCGAAGGGCCACGACGATCCCCTTCTTCTCGGCGAGAAACGGCCCTACGACGCCGATCGTCGCGGGCCGCCGCGCCGCCGCGGGATCGCTCCCCCGCGGGCGGAAGGCCGCCGCGTCGATCGCCTGCGAAAGGACGTGGAAGGGCCCCGGGTACCGCCCTTCGAGGTCGCGCAGGAGGTGCGCCGAGACGAGGATCTTCGGCACCGGCTGCCGGTAGGCCTCCTCGATCTCCCCGATGCGGTCGCGCGTGTGGGGGTGCGGCGCCTCGTACCCCTGCGAGAAATGGAAAATCTTCGGAGCCCGGCGGGCCGCGACCGTCGGCCGCACGGTCGGAAACCAGGTGGCGACGTGCACATCGGCCGCCGGAAGCGTCGAGGCGTCGAAGCGTGGAACCTCGACGACCGGCACGCGGATTCCGATCCAGTCGTGCCGCGCGTCCTTCGTCACGAGCACGACGTCGTGCCCCCGCGCGGCGAGCCCCTCGGCCTGCTCGACGACCACCTTCACGCCGCCCGAGATCTCCAGCGACTCGAGGACGTAGACGATTCTCATTCCGATCCCAGGCGCGTCCAGGTCGCCGGAACCGCCATCAGGCCGCTGCGCCACGAGGGCGATTCGACGTGAAAGGTCTGGTCGCTCCGGGCGTCGTAGAGAGCGAGCGCGTTTTCGTCTCCGATGTAGGCGTAGACGACGAACTCGCCCTTCCCCAGCGGAAGCGTGTCGAGTCCGACCCGGACCCGGTACCGCTCCTTTCCGGTGAAAGGCCCCGTGCCGTCGAGGCGCGAGTCGGCCGAGAAGCAGACGACGTTGTCCCGCGTCGAAACGGCCAGGTGGATCTGGAGCGGCCGCGACGGCTCGTCGGGGGCGAACGACAGCTCGACGGCCCACGGCTCGCCGGGGCGGAACTCGGCGCGGGGCGAGCCGTCGGCTCCGACGACGCGGACATCGAGAAAACGCGCATGCGTTCCCCCGTGCGGTCCCGCGTGGGGCCCGCGCGATTCCTCCTTCCCGGCGAGGTATTTCTCGTACGCGAGGACGACCTTCCGCGCATCTCCCGAGGCGGCCACCTCGCCCGCGCGGAGCCAGATCGCCTCGTCGCAGATCGTGGAGACGTAGTACATGGCGTGGCTGCAGAAGAAGATCGTCCGCCCCGACGCCTTCAGCTCGAGGATCCGGTCGATGCACTTCTTCTGGAAGCGCCCGTCTCCCACGGCAAGGGCCTCGTCGAGGATCACGACGTCGGGGAGGACCGCCGTGGCGACCGCGAACGCCAGCCGCATCTGCATGCCCGAGGAGAACGTCTTCACGGGCCGGTCGAAGAACTCCCCGAGCTCGGCGAAGGCCTCGATCTCGGGGAGCGCGGCGCGGACCTCGTCGCGCGTCAGGCCGCTGAAGGCCGCCTGCAGCATCACGTTTCGCCGGCCGCTCTCCTCCGGGTGGAAGGCCGAGCCGAGCTCGAGGACCGAGGCCACCCGGCCCGGGACGAAGATCTCCCCGGCGGTGGCCGTCGTCGTGCCCGCGAGGATCTTGAAGAGCGTGCTCTTTCCGGAGCCGTTCTCCCCGATCAACCCGAGGACCGAACCCCCCGCCACCCCCCCGGAGACGTTCCGGAGCGCGTGCACCTCGGCGTGCCGGGGCTTTCCCGTCACGACCTCCAGCAGCCGGTCGCGGGGAGCCGCGTAGAGGCGGTAGACCTTGCTCACTCCCGCGAACCGGAGACCGTCGGCGCCCATCGCCGGCATGGTATCGAAAAAAATTGGCCCGGGCGGGCGCCCGGGCCGAAATGAGGGGTAAGCCCGATCGAATCGGGCCTGGGAAGGCGTTCTTACGGCAGCGGCCGCGCCACGATCAGGTTCGCGTCGCTCGAGACCATGTCGCCGACCAGGGAGAAGGCCGCGAGCGTTCCGCTCGTGACCCGAATCTCGAGGGAGTAGTAGCCCCAGGGATACGCCGGGAAGCTCGCCAGCGAGGGGAAGAGCTCCTCGAGAGACAGCTGGAGGACCTTGTCGTCCACCGTGATGGCCCGGTCCTCGGCCAGCGGATAGCCCACTCCGACGTACGGCTGGTGCAGCGTCACCGTCGCCTGGGCGGGCTCGGACGTATCTCCGAGGGCGACGAAGGCCACGCTCGTCCGGTAGCCGCTCTGGCCCGATTGCGGCACCACGTAGGGAAGCGTCAGGCGGGTCCGCGCGCTGCCGGCCGTTGCGGCATGGAGCGCCGGAACGAGTCCGGGCACCGGAGCGCCGAAGTTCCCGTTCGGCTGGCTGTTGTAGATCTCGCCCCGGACGATCAGGGGATCCGTGTTCGAGTCGCCGGGCGCCACGTCGACGTAGCCATCCTTGTAGATGTCCGTTTCGTTGATCGAGGCGCCGAGATTCGCGAACCAGTCGTGGACGAGGTCTTCCGTGTGGATCGTTCCTCCCGAGTCGAGCGTCGGCGTGAGGCTCGTCTCAGCCCGGTCGCTGCACGCCTGGCCCGCGGCGCATCGACGGTACGAGAGCGTCAGGCTCACTTTTCGGGACTGGCCCGACGTATTGAAGATGAACAGCCGGCTCCGGGTCTTTTCCCCCGTGGAGCTGTTCCGGACGACGAACGGGACGCGGACCGGGCTTTCGCCGACGGGCGGCGGCGTCAGGAACATCGGATCGCCCGACGTCGCGTCCGTCACGGAGGCGTACGGGACGACGCGGGCGCCCGCCTCCACCACCTCGAAGAGCATGTAGTAGCTCTCGGCCAGGAACGTCTCGTACGGCTGTCCCGTCCCGACGAGCGCCGGCCTCAGCGCTTTCGCCATCTCCATCGACCGGTTCGGGCCGACGGTGAGCGGGAACGTATTGCCGAAGATGACCGGGCCGCTGGTCCGGGTCAGGAAGCTGATGTTGACCGTCGCCGGTATGTTTCCGAGGTTCGCGAACCCGATGTTGGTATAGGCCGGCGGGAGACTCGAGGAGCTTCCCGCCGGGACGTCGCGCAGGCCGGGGAATTCGCGGTTGGCGCCGGGCGTCGTGGAACCGACGGCCGTCGAGACCGGCACCGCCTGGAACGCCGCCCCGTACGTTCCACGGGACGGGTCGGACGCATTGCTGTTGAGGCTGAAGGCCCAGATGGATGGATCTCCGTCCGGGGGGACGCTGTCGCCGCGGACGAGCATCGCGACCGACGGATCGTTGGGCCCCCCGGCGCTCTTTCCGAAAATGCTGCTCAGGACGTTCGTCATGCGACGGCTCTCGAGCGGCTGGAAGTACGGGAGCGGCTTCCAGGCCGGCGGGTCCTGCCCGTCGAGCAGAGCCACCGAGAAGGCCGCCCAGCCCAGCGCGCTCGTGTTCTGGATCAGGACGTCGGACGTGTTGAGCGTCCCGGAAACCTGTCCGGACGTGTACGTGAGACCCGGGAGGACCCAGCGCGGCGGCTCGGTCACGTGGAACGTGGTCGGCGCCGGCGACCGGAAGGTGTTCCCCCCCAGCTTCACCGTCAGGACGACCGTGTACGCCCCGGTCCCCGGGTAGCCGTGCGCCGTCACGGAGAGCCGGCAGAGATCCGAGAGAGGCGTGGCGGAGGTGCAGGGGGTCCCGTCGCCGAAGTCCCAGTAGTACTCGGCTCCCGGCGGGCCGGTCGACCGGAAGAGAATCCCGGCGCCGGGAGAGACCTTGTTGGGGTCGACGGGCGCCCCCGGCTGGCCGTTGTTGCTGTAGGAGAAGTCGTACGCGGCGGTCGGAATGCCGCCGACGACGTTGACCTGGTGAAGGACCGGAGACTTGCCGGGGACCGTGAGCTTGACAGGAAAGCTCCCCTGGTTGGGCCATGTCTTCGGGACCGTCACCCCGGTGACCCAGGGCGTCCCGTCGCTGAAATCCCACGTGGCGGACGTCGAGGCCGGGAGCGTCTGCCCGTTCGCGGCGTTCACGGCGCGGAACGTCACCTGCTGGCCGACCGGGGCGAGGTAGCTCCCGTCGGTTCCGAGGGGGGCGTCCGTTCCGCCGGGTTCGCCGAGCTTGAAGTCGGGGGTGACCGCGACGCCCGTGACGATCAGCGTGACGCTCGCCGTGCAGGCGCCGCCGTCCCCCACGACCTGGGCCGTGTAGGTGCCCGGCGAGGCGTACGTGTGGGTCGGGTTCTTCAGGCTGTTCGTGCCGTCCACCGGGCTTCCGTCCCCGAAGTTCCAGGACCAGCTCGAGCCGCCGGTTCCCTGCGGGGCGAGCAGAACAGGCGATCCGGCGCTGACCGAGACCGCGCCGCCTCCGGAGGTCCCGACGAGGATTCCGCTCACGTAGACGTAGATGCTCGTCAACGTGCAACTCGGATTCCCCGTGGTCGAAACCGTCACCGTCGTCGAGCCCGTCGCCTGATTGCCGCCCGAGTCTCTGACCGTGCATGACGGGTGGTACGTGCCGACGGCGGCGTATGGGTGCGTGGTCGAAGGAATCGTCAGGGGCGAAAGCGGGCTGCCGTCGCCGAAGTCCCACGTGTAGATCGTGTAGCTTCCCGAGCCTCCCGAGGCGAAAGCCGTGAGGGAGACCGACGTGTTCGGCGTGGTGGAGTTGGGGTTCGCGGTCACGGAGACCGACAGCGGGTCGGGCGGTTGAACCGCTCCGTTCACGATGACCACGCGAATGCCGACGGCCTGGTTGCTCGCGTCGTCCGTCACCGTGCACCGGACCGTGTAGTTCCCCGAGAGCGTATAGGTGTGCGAGGCCGAGGCACCGCCGCTCTGGGTCCCTCCGTCCCCGAAGTTCCAGGAGTACGAGGAGGAGGTGACAGACCCCGGGAAGTTCGAGGGGGTCGCCGTGAAGGCGACCGCTGAGTTGACGTTGGCCGGATTCGGGTTGACCGTGACACTGACCGAGGGCGGGGTGTTGTTGACCGTGATCGGCCAGGCCGTCGGGTCGCTCACGACGTTCGGCAGCCAGTCCGCGTAGGGTCCCGGCGTATACGTCGCCCGGATCCGGAGCCAGTAGGTCGCCGCGGGCGACGGGACCGTGATGTCCCACGGTCCGGCGCCGGTGAGCGCCACGTAGCTCCCGGCCGAGCAGGAGCCCGAAGTCGCGTCGCAGAGGTTGTAGGAATAGGTCGGCGTGATCCCGCTGCCGAACGTCGACTGATTCGTCACGTGGATCGGGCTCCCGCCGATGAAGGCCGTGCTGGGCGCCGTGAAGGCCGCGACGAAGTCGGTCACGTTCACCTTGAACGACCCCGTCATCGGAAGCGAGCACGGAGAAGGGCCGCAGTCGGGCGAAACGTACTCACCGGGGTACGTCGCCGTCAGCCAGGCGTTGTACGTCCCCTTCCCGGCGGTGAAGGGGTGCTGGCACGAAGATCCTGTGCAGCCAAAATCCTGATTCAAGGTCTCGCTCGAGGGCGCCGCGGGATCGATCCCGAAGTACCACTTGAAAGCGGTCCCGAGCGGGTGCCCTTCCGAGGCGCTGGTGAACGTCGCCTGGTTCGAAACGTTCAGGAGCGCCGCGAGGTTCTGGACCTTCACGACGGGAACCTTCCAGGTCACGGCGAAGGTGGCGAGCGGGACGGGCTGCGTCGTGCCCGGGTCGACGTTCCTCGCCTCGAAGCCGATCGACTGGGTATGCGTTGCCCCTGCCGCCGGCGCCGCCGGGAAGTCCCCGCTCGAAACGACGGAGCTCCAGCAGCCGGCTCCGGAGGGGGGGTTCCCGCCCGCGAAGGGGTCACACGGCCCCTTCATGGTGAACTGCGGCGGGTCGGGGTTGCTCGGATACGGATTCGAGCAGAGGGCGTAGCAGGCGTCGGGGTGTTTGAGGTTGAAGTAGCCGCTGGAAAGCGTCTCCGTCGCCGCATGGTAGTCGAGGTCGAGGTTCCAGTTGTCCATGGCCTCGATGGAGTTCGGGGGGGTGATCGACGGCGTGATCTTGAGCGTGTCGCCCACGAAGACGACGTCGCCGCTCCCCAGCGTCGTTCCGGTCGAGGTGTTCGTGACGGCGAGATGGCCGGACGCCGGCGCGGGGCCGCTCTGGCAGTTCATCCTCACGGCCACCGCCACGGTGGTGTCGACGATGTAGGCGTAGACGTCGTTCGCGCTCTTCCGGAGAAACGCCATGTCGTTGGCGATCTGGGGCGTGCCGGGAAGGTTCTTGTCGAAGTCGACGGTCTGGCTGATCTGCGCCCCGAAGTTGCGCGCGGAGGTGGCGTAGAGGCGGAGGATTCCCTTGGGGCCGTTCGATGTCGGTCCCGCCGCCGAGGTCCACATGAAGATGTCCACGTCGTTGCTGTAGCTGTTGTACGCCGCGTGGACCAGGCGGCCCCCGGGGTTCACCGTGTACCCGAGATCCGGCGTGAAGTCCCCGACTTTGGGCAACCAGCTCTGGCTCGTCCGGTTGAACTTGAGAAGGGAGAAGCCGACATCTCCCGAGGAGGACTCGAAGGCGCCGAGGATGTAGGCGTTCCCCTGCGACGACTGCGGATCGACGGCCAGCGAGGCGGACTTCAGGGTGTCGCCGGCGGGCCGGCCCCAGTCGCCCAGCGGGATCGTCCACGCCGGCATCAATGCGGTGATCGACCCGGCCGGGCCGGGGCTCGAGGCGTCGGCCAGGACGATGCTCCCGTTCCTCGTCCAGTAGATGTACTGGAAGCCGTTCCCCTCGGCGAGCCTCATCGCGCTGGCGCCCGACGTGAGGCCCGAAAAACCCGCCTCGTAGGTGATGGAGCCGTAGGCGCCCGGAAGGGTCGTAACGTCGGACACCCAGAGGTTTCCCCCGCTGTTGAGACCGTAGGCGATGTACCGGCTCCCGTTCTTCTGGACGATGAGTCCCCGGTTCGAGCGGTAGACCCCCGTGCTGGCCGCGGGCAGGAACGCCGCGGGAGAAGGCTTGGCGACTTGCGTGCCGCCGGTGTTGGTGACGTCCATCGTCAGGAGGGCCCGCTGGCCGTCGCCCGATGCTCCGACCCCCGCGATGAAGGTCTGGCCGTCGCCCCCGATCGGGCCCACGGGCGGGAGCCGGATGTCGCCGACGGCGAGGTACGCGGGCGAGGCCGGGTTCGACAGGCTGTAGACGACGTGTCCGTAGTTCAGCGGAAACATGACCCGGTCCTGACCGCCGACGCCGTTCGTGTAGAGCGTGACGGAGTCGGGGTGCAGCCTGAGGTTTCCCCAGCAGCCGTCGCTCCCGAGGTCCGGACAGGTGATGGCGGTCGGGCCGGTGACGAGCGAGCATTGCCCCGCCGCGGGCCCGGCGGCCCCGACCGAGAGGAGGACGGCGCCGACGGCGAAAAACAGTCTTCGCACGGACGCGGACGCCGCAAGTCGACGGTTCAGACCCAGCATGTGAGACCCCCTGATCCCCTCAAACTTAAGGACCCCCGGCCTCGGGCCCCGGGGCCGAAAAATAACGCCTGAGGCTATCCGGTCCTTTTCCTCTTTGCAAGCGAGGCGTTTTTCGGCTGAACACAAGACCCAAGCGGCCGATGAGGCCATTTTCCTGAAGTGACGCCATGCCCCGGGATCTTTCGCCTCCGGAAGGCCCCGGGCAAAGAAAAAGGCGGGCGGCCCGGTGCCGCCCGCCTCTCGGATTCAGAGCCGGATTACTTGACGGGCTTCGTGGGGGGGGACTTGCCCGTAATGAGGAAGAACTCCGTGCAGGTGTAATCCTGCGTGTAATCGAACCCGTCCCAATACGACCCGGTCTGGAAGAGCGGGGCGCCGTGCCCGACGTTCAGCAGGGTGCCGGGGCCCGTGTGCTGCACGCCCACCCACGCCTGGCTGAAGAGGCTGTCCGGCCAGACGTACGTCGTGTCGTTGCGGAAGAGCATGTCGATCCAGCCGCCGTTGAAGGCGCCGGCCGTCGTGTAGCCCGGGATGATCTGCGTGTTCTGGTAGAGGTCGATCCGGTTCGCCTCCAGGAACACGTAGTTCTTCGGGGGCGGCGGCGGCTGATAGCCGGACGGGTTGCC
>DATIWM010000215.1:0-20316 GCA_035519355.1 Thermoanaerobaculia bacterium
CTCTTGGCGGTGAGGAGGATGACGACTCCGTGAGAGGTCGCGTCGACGGTATACGGCACGTCGGTAGTCTCCTTCGGTCGGCCATCTTACCCGCGGGCCTGATAGCCTCGCGGCGCGTGGATGGGCTGACCGGGCGCCTGACGGAGCGGATCCGGCGCGAAGGACCTCTCCGCTTCGACCTTTTTCAGGAGATGGCCCTCTACGACGCGGACGGCGGTTTCTACGAGAGGCCCGGGCGCGTCGGCCGGGGGGGCGACTTCGTGACCGCCGCCACGTGGCATCCGGCGTTCGCGCGATGCCTCGCCCGCGTGGCCCGCCAGGTCCGGGACGCTCTCGGGGAGCCGATCCACGTCGTGGACGTGGGCGCCGGAGAGGGCGAGCTTCTGGGAGCGATCGGAGAGGCCCTCCGGGGCGGCGGCGGCACGGGAGACGAATTCCACCTCGTGGGCGTCGAGCGGTCCGCCACCCGTCGCACCCGGGCGCGCGAGAAGGCTCCGTCGGCCGCCTGGCTGTCCTCGCTCGAAGAGATCCCCCGGTTCTCGGGCCTCCTCGTCGCTTACGAACTCTTCGATGCGCTCCCCGTGAGGGCGCTCCTCTTCGCAGGTGAGGAGCTGGTGGAGCGCGCCGTGGGCCTCTCGGCGGATGGGGGCTTCCGGTGGGTCGAGTTGCGATGCGCGGACTCCGCCGACCTGCTCGAGCGCCTCCGCGCCCGCGGGGTCGTCCTCCGCCCGGGCCAGCTTCTCGAGATCCGCCCGGCAGCCCGTTCCCTCGCTCGTTCCCTCTCGGAGAAGATCTCCCGGGGTCTCCTTCTCGTATTCGATTACGGGGCGTCCGCGCGTTCGCTCTACGGTCCGGCCCGCTCGTTCGGCACGCTCGAGGCGTTCCAGGCGCACCGGGTGACTCGCGACGTCCTCACGGATCCGGGCTCGCGCGACATCACGGCCTGGGTCGACTTCACCGAGATCGGGGCGGCGTTCCGGGAAGCCGGCCTCGCCGTCCCGGATCTCGTCAGCCAGTCCCGCTTCCTTTCGGCGGCGGGAATCGCCGAGGAGATCGCCGCGGCCGAGGAGCTCCCCTCGGAGTCGGATCGTCTCGTCGAGCGGCACGCCCTCGGGGGGCTCGTCGCCCCGGGCGGCATGGGGGAATCGATCCGCGTCCTCGTGGCCTCCCGGGACCCCGAGCTGGCCGGGCGATGGGTCCATTGGCCGGAACGGGGAATAGTGCCGTCGAATCATTGACTCCCTCGGGGGGGGACCAGAGAATCACGCGCGTTGTGAGCCTGGGGGCGGCCGAAAGCGGCCTGCTCATCTTCCGAAGGGGGATGTGTGTCATCTGCGCCTGACATGGCGGCTTATCTCCCAGTCCTGTATTTCGCGATCGTGGCCGGCGCCCTGCCGGTGGTCATCCTCGTCCTGATGGCGCTCTTCAGGCCGTCGAATCCCTCCGCCACGAAGCTCTCGGCGTACGAATGCGGCGTCGCGGCGCCGAGCGAGGCCTTCGACCACCGCTTCTCCGTCCGGTACTACCTGATCGCGGTGCTCTTCGTCGTTTTCGACGTGGAGACGGTCTTTCTTTTCCCGTGGGCCGTCATGTACGACAAGCTCCTCCTCTTCGGGCTCGTCGAGATGGTGGTCTTCCTCTACATCCTGGTGGTCGGGTACATCTACGTCTGGAAGAGGGGGGCTCTCTCTTGGGCCTGATCGAGAACGCGCTCCCGAACAACGTCATCACGACGACCGTCGACGCGGTCATCAGCTGGGGGCGGAAGAACTCGCTCTGGCCGATGCAGTTCGGCCTCGCCTGCTGCGCGATCGAGATGATGGCCGTGGTCGACAGCCGGCACGACATGTCACGCTTCGGCGCCGAGGTCTTCCGCGGCTCGCCCCGGCAGTCGGACCTGATGCTCGTGGCGGGCACCGTGACCGAGAAGATGGCGCCGATCATCAAGCGCCTCTACGACCAGATGGCCGACCCGAAGTGGGTCATCGCGATGGGGTCGTGCGCGATGTGCGGCGGCCCGTACCGCAGCTACGCCGTCACGCAGGGCGTCGACCGGATCATTCCGGTGGACGTCTACGTCCCCGGCTGCCCGCCGCGCCCCGAAGCGCTTCTCTACGGCCTGATGGAGCTGCAGAAGAAGATCCAGAAGATGAAGGTCCTGAGAAAAGAGGGGACGGAGAGCGCGTGACGGACGAGACGAAGCCCCCCACGCCTCCGCCACCCGCCGGCGACACGACGCCGCCGGCGGAAAAACCCGCCGCCGAAGCCGCGAAGCCCACCGCGCCCGCGCCCGCCAAGCCGGCCGCGCCGGCGGCCCCGCCGAAGCCCAAAGGCCCCACGGCCAACGACGCCTCGTCCGATCCCGTCGTCCAGCGCCTCGCGGCCGCCCTTCCGGGCGCCGTCCTCGCCGCGAAGGAGCTGGTCGGCCAGGTGACCGTCGAGGCGCCGCCCGAGAAGGTCCCGGAAGTTCTCCGGTACCTGAAGGACGTGGAAGCCTTCACCTATCTCGTCGACCTGACCGCCGTCGACTGGAAGGCCCGCGCCCCCCGGTTCGACGTCGTCTACTGGCTCCATTCCTTCGCGAAAGGGGAGACCCGGATCCGCGTGAGGGCTGGCGTGGCGGACGGCGCCGCGTGTCCCTCGGTCGCCGGCGTCTTCTTGACCGCGAACTGGATGGAGCGCGAGGTGTGGGACCTCTTCGGCATCCCGTTCTCCGGACACCCCGACCTCCGCCGCATCCTGACGTGGGACGGCTTCGCCGGTCACCCTCTCCGGAAGGACTTCCCGGTCGAGGGCGTCGATACCGGTGCGGCCATCTACCCCGATCACTACCCCGACGGCGGCGGCCCGTCGGTCAAAGACCCCCTGAAGAAGGTCGTGTCGTGAGCGAGGAGCGCGCCGGAACCGCCGGGAGCGTGCCCGATTCGGGCGAGCCGATGCTCGGGCTCCGCGAGATGGAGCTCAACTTCGGCCCGCAGCACCCGTCGACTCACGGCGTCCTGCGCCTCGTCCTGAAGGTCGACGGCGAGCGGATCGTCTCCGCCCGGCCCGACATCGGCTATCTCCACCGGGGGACGGAGAAGCTCTTCGAGACCGAAACGTACCCGATGGTCATCCCGCACACGGACCGGTTGGACTACGTGGCGGCGGCGACGAACAACCACGCCTACTGTCTCGCGGTCGAGAAGCTCCTCGGCCTCGAAGTGCCGAAGAAGGCCCAGTACATCCGCGTCCTCCTCGACGAGCTGCAGCGGATCTCGTCGCACCTCCTCTGGCTGGCGACCGCGGCGATCGACCTCGGCGCCATCACGCCGTTCTTCTACACCTTCCGCGAGCGGGAGGTCATCCTCGACCTCTTCGAGGACTACTGTGGCGCCCGGCTGACCCTCAACTGCATGCGGATCGGAGGGCTTCTCGAGGAGCTGCCGCCCGGCTGGCTGGAGCGCGCCCGCGCGTTCGCCGAAACCTTCGACAAGAACGTCGACGAGTACGAGGACCTGCTGACGGAGAACCGGATCTGGAGGCAGCGGACGATCGGGATCGGGATCCTGACGGCCGAGCAGTGCATCGAGTGGGGCGTCACGGGCCCGCCGCTCCGCGGCGCCGGCTTCAAGTGGGACATCCGCCGCGCCATTCCGTACGAGTGCTATGCCGAGCTCGACTTCGAGATCCCGACGTACCCGAACGCCGACACGTACGACCGGTACCTCGTCCGCGTGGCCGAGCTCCGCCAGAGCCGGCGCATCGTCCTGCAATGCTGCGACTGGCTCCTGAAGAACCCCGAGGGCGAGATCCGCGGGAAGACGCCGCGCGTCATCAAGCCGGTGGCGGGGGACGTCTACGCGTCCGTCGAGGCGCCAAAGGGCGAGCTGGGCTTCTACCTCGTGTCGAACGGCGGCAACAAGCCGTACCGGCTCCGGGTCCGTCCCCCGTCCTTCATCAACCTGCAGGCGCTTCCCGAGATGGCGAAGGGGCACCTCGTGGCCGACCTCGTGGCCATCATCGGGACCATAGACATCGTACTCGGCGAGGTGGACCGCTGATGAACCAGGCCCTCCTCTACAACGTCGTCATTCCGGCCGTGAAGGCCGTGGTCGCCGTCCTCGTCGTCGCGACCGTCGCGGGGATCCTCACGCTGATCGAACGGCGGGTCCTGGCCCGGCTGCAGGTCCGGCAGGGCTCGAATCGCGTCGGCTGGAACGGTGTCCTCCAGTGGGTGGCCGACGTCGTCAAGCTGATCTTCAAGGAGGACGTCGTCCCGGCCGACGCGGAGCGGGGGATCCACTTCCTCGCGCCCCTGCTCGTCATGATGCCGGCGCTGACCGTCTTCGCCTTCATCCCGTGGGGGCCCGAGACGACCTGGAACATCCCGGGACTCGGCGTGATCCGGACCGGCCTCTACGGCACGGACGTCAACGTCGGCCTCCTTCTTCTCGTCGCCATCACGTCCATCGGCGTCTACGGGATCATCCTGGGCGGCTGGGCGTCGAACTCGAAGTACGCGCTCATGGGCGGCCTGCGTTCCGGGGCCCAGCTCATCAGCTACGAAGTGCCGATGGGCTTCGCGCTCGTGGCGGCCATCCTCATGTCGCGCTCCCTCTCGCTCGTCGGCATCGTCGAGGCGCAGAGGGACGCGGGCCTCTGGTTCATCTTCCCGGGCGTCATCGCCTTTTTCCTCTACTTCGTCTCCGGCGTGGCCGAGACGAACCGGATTCCCTTCGACCTCCCGGAAGCCGAGAGCGAGCTGGTCGCCGGCTTCCACACGGAGTACTCGGGCTTCCGGTGGGCGGTCTTCTTCCTCTCCGAGTACGCCAACATGATCACGATCTCGGCGGTCGCCACGACGCTCTTCTTCGGCGGCTGGCTCCGTCCCTTCCCGAACGTCGGCTGGCTGTCGTTCCTCGACATCATCCCGCCGCTCGTCTGGTTCGTCCTGAAGGTCTCGGCCTTCCTCTTCGTCTACATCTGGTTCCGCGGCACGTTCCCGCGGTACCGCTTCGACCAGCTCATGGCCCTCGGCTGGAAGGTTCTGATCCCGATCTCGATCGCGAACGTCGTCCTCGTGGCGCTCGCGGCCCTCTGGGGCCTGCCCGGGCTCCGGGTCCTCTCCGCCGTCCTCTGGGTGGCGCTCGTCGCCGGCTTCCTCGTCGTGAGGAAGGCGGAGCCGCAGCGCCGGACGGTCCTCGCGGCCGGGGTGGGTCGATGAGCCTGCTCGACCGGATCCTCCTCTTCGACATCTTCACGGGGCTGAAGATCACGGGCCGCCACTGGTGGCGGAAGAAGGACACCGTCCCCTACCCGGAGGCGCGGCGCGAGCCGAGCGACCGTTTCCGGGGGATGTTCAAGCTCGACGAGGAGCGCTGCATCAAATGCACGCTCTGCGCGATCGAGTGCCCCATCAACATCATCTTCATCGACTGGCACAACGAGAAGAACCCCGAAGGGAAGGCCGAGAAGGTCCTCGACCGCTTCGACCTCGACCTGAAACGCTGCATGTTCTGCGGCCTCTGCGAGGACGCCTGTCCGACGAATCCGAAGTCGATCTGGCTGAAGACGAAGAGCTACGAGCTGGGGGCCTACGAGCGGAACGAGGCCCTCTACCTCGACATCGTCAAGCTGACCCAGTGGGACGTCCAGCAGGGGATCACGATCCCGCCGGCGCCGGGCGAGCCCGTCGCCGCGAAGGAGGAGAAGAAGCCGTGACGCCCGCCCTGATCTTCTTCTGGATCCTCGGGGCCGTCGTCGTGATCGGCGCGGTCGGCGTCATCGTGATGCGGCAGCCGGTCCACTCGGCCCTCTTCCTGCTCCTGTCGTTCGTGGCGGTGGCGGGGCTCTTCGTCCTGGCGCACGCGGAATTCCTCGCCGCGGTGCAGATCCTCGTCTACGCCGGCGGCATCATGGTGCTCTTCCTCTTCACGATCATGCTCGTCAACATCCGGCGGCAGGCCCGGGAGCCGTTCCTCCACCGCCAGGCCGCCGTCGCGATCCTCTTCGGCCTGGCGTTCTACGCGGTCGTCGGCGGGCTCCTCGTCGGCGAGGCGAAGAAGCTCGCGGCGCTCGGAGCGGCCGGCGCGGCCGACCCCGGGAAGCTGGCGACGGTCTCGATCGCCGGGGCGACGGTCGCGGGGAACAGCCAGGCCGTCGGCTGGGCGCTCTACCGCGACTACTTCCTGCCGTTCGAGGTCGCGTCGGTCTTCCTCCTCGTCGCGATGATCGGCGCCGTGGTGCTCGGCAAGCGGACGATGGAGAAGGTGGACTGATGGTCCCCCTGACGCACTACCTCGCGCTCTCCTTCCTCCTGTTCGTCCTCGGCGTCGTCGGCGTCCTCGCCCGGCGGAACCTCCTGACGGTCCTGATGTCGATCGAGCTGATGCTGAACGCCGTCAACCTGAACCTGGTCGCCTTTTCCCGGCAGCTCGGCGACCTCGGCGGCCAGATCTTCACCGTGTTCGTCATCGCGGTGGCGGCCGGCGAGGCGGCGATCGGCCTCGCGATCCTGATCTCGCTCTACCGGCTCAAGGGCTCCGTGAACCTCGACGAGGCGTCGGAGATGAAGGGATAGAGGGCTGATGCGCGCCACCTCCCTGCTCCCCTGGATCCTGGTCTTCCCGCTGGCCGGGTTCCTCGTCAACGGCTTCCTCTACCTGATCTCCCACTCGAAGCTCGGCGGGAAGGACGCGCCGAAGGGGCCGCACGGCTCTTCAGACCCCGCCGGCGGGCACGGCGGCCACGCCCACGGCGCCGCCACGCAGGCGGCCCACCAGGCCGCCCAGGCGGGTCACGGGCACGGCGGGCACGGCGGGCACGGCGGCGGCCACGAGCCGATCCCGTTCGCCGCGCTCCACTCCCTCGTCGGCCCGGTCGCCTGCGGCCTCTCGCTCCTCTTCGCGCTCCTCGCGATCGGCTCGTGGTGGGCCGAGACGCACGGGCACGAGGGCCTCGTCGCGACGCTCTGGACCTGGGTGCCGATGGGGGAGAACCCGACCTGGTTCGGCGCGAAGGTGCTCTCCATCGACGTCGCGCTCCGCCTCGACGCCCTGTCGGCGCTGATGCTCTTCTTCGTCACCTTCGTCGGGACGCTCATCCACGTCTACTCCGTCGGCTACATGGGGCACGACCCCGGCTACGGGCGCTACTTCTCCTACCTGAACCTCTTCATGTTCGCGATGCTGACGCTGGTCCTCGGCGCGAACCTCCCGATCCTCTTCGTCGGGTGGGAGGGGGTCGGTCTCTGCTCCTACCTTCTGATCGGCTACTTCTGGGACAAGGACTTCGCGGCCGACGCCGGCAAGAAGGCCTTCGTCGTGAACCGGATCGGCGACCTCGGCTTCATGCTCGGGATCTTCGGCTGCGCGGCGCTCTTCGGGACGACCGACTTCGGCGCCATGTTCGACGCGGCCGTGAAGAACCCGGGGCTCTACGGGGCCGGGGGCCTGATGACCGCCGTCGCCGTCGCCCTCTTCATCGGCGCCTGCGGCAAGAGCGCCCAGATCCCGCTCTACGTCTGGCTGCCGGACGCCATGGCGGGCCCGACGCCCGTCTCCGCCCTCATCCACGCGGCCACGATGGTCACGGCCGGCGTCTACATGGTGGCGCGCTGCAACGTCTTCTACCGGATCTCGCACGAGTGGGCCGCGAAAACGCTGGGCGAGGGAGCCACGTTCTGGGGGCTCCTGACCCACGACGCGGCCTTCGTCGTGGCCGTCGTCGGCTGCGCGACGGCCTTCGTCGCGGCCACGATGGGCCTCGCGCAGACGGACATCAAGAAGGTCCTCGCCTACTCGACCGTCTCGCAGCTCGGCTACATGTTCCTCGGCTGCGGCGTGCTCGCCTTCGCCGGCGGCATGTTCCACGTCTTCACGCACGCCTGGTTCAAGGCCTGCCTCTTCCTCGGGTCCGGCTCCGTCATCCACGCGCTCGGCGGCGAGCAGGAGATGACGAAGATGGGGGGCCTCAGGAAGCTGATCCCGCACACCTTCGTGACGATGTTCGTGGCGACGCTCGCCATCGCAGGGGTGCCGGGCCTCGCGGGCTTCTTCTCGAAGGACGCCATTCTCGCCGAGACGTTCGCGGCCGGCCATCCGGTCCTCTGGTTCTTCGCCGTCCTGACGGCGGGGATGACGGCCTTCTACATGTTCCGGCTCATGCGGATGACTTTCTGGGGACCGTTTCGCGGCACCCAGGAGCAGCTCCACCACGTCCACGAGTCGCCGGCGTCCATGACGATTCCGCTCTGGATCCTCGCTTTCGGGTCTCTCCTCGTGGGGTGGGTCGGGATTCCCGACTTCATCCTCGGCGGCGAGAACCCCTTCGAGCGGTTCCTCGAGCCGGCCATTCCGGCCCTGCCGCCCGACTGGACGCCGCACGCGCATCACATGTCCCTCTCCACCGAATGGGGCCTGATGGGCGCCTCCGTGCTCGTCGCGCTGACCGGCATCGCGCTCGCGTGGCGGTTCTTCAGCGGCCCGTACCCCTTCGCCGTCCCGGAAAGGGTCGCCACGGCGCTGCCGAATCTCTACCGCTGGGTCCGCAACAAGTACTACGTGGACGAGTTCTACGAGAAAGTCTTCGTCGAGGGGCTCGGCAAGGGCTTCGGCCGCTTCCTCTGGGAGGTGGACGCCCGCGTCGTGGACGGCGTCGGCGTCAACGGGACGGGATGGCTCACGCTCCAGATCTCGAAGATCTCCTCCTGGTTCGACCTGACCTTCGTGGACGGCGCCGTGAACGGCGTCGCCGACACGCTGCAGGCCGCCTGGCGCGGCTACCGGCGCGTTCAGACGGGCCGGACCGAAAACTACGCCCTCACGATGGCGGCCGGCGTCTTCGGCGCCGTCTGCCTCTGGATCATCCTGAGATGAGCAAGGACGCGGCATGAACG
Organism: Thermoanaerobaculia bacterium; assembly: GCA_035519355.1. GTDB lineage: Bacteria > Acidobacteriota > Thermoanaerobaculia > UBA5066 > UBA5066 > DAOMFB01. The sequence continues at coordinate 8,879 of DATIWM010000215.1, forward strand.
GACTTCTCTCGCTCCTGATCTTCCTGCCGATCGCCGGGGCCCTCGTGCTCCTCTTCTTCCCGCGGGAGAAGACGAAGGCGATCATGTACGTGACGACGGCCGTCGCGGGCGCCGAGTTCTTCCTCTCGGTCCCGCTCTGGATGGAAGAGGGGTTCCGGAGGTCCGGCGACTTCTTCTTCCGCGAGGACGTCCCCTGGATTCCCTCCCTGGGGGCGCGCTACTCGCTGGGGGTGGACGGCATCGCCGCGCTCCTGATCCTCCTGACGACGCTCCTCAGCTTCATCTCGGTCTACTCGAGCTTCACGGCCGTCACCAAGCGCGAGAAGGAGTACTACGCGTTCCTCCTCCTGCTCGAAGCGGGCATGGTCGGCGTCTTCTGCGCCCTCGACTTCTTCCTCTTCTACGTCTTCTGGGAAGTCATGCTCGTCCCGATGTACTTCCTGATCGGCGTCTGGGGCGGCCCGCGGAAGCTCTACGCCGCCATCAAGTTCTTCCTCTACACGCTCTTCGGCTCGGTCGTGATGCTGCTGGCCATCATCGCCCTCTATTTCTTCAACACGACCGGCCTCCTCTGGTGGAAGGGCCTCGGAAACCCGGCGACCTTCGACATCCTCCACTACCACGCCATTGCGCCCCTGATCCCGCCCGACCTCCAGATCTGGCTTTTCTGGGCCTTCTTCCTCGGCTTCGCCATCAAGGTGCCGATGTTCCCCTTCCATACGTGGCTTCCCGACGCCCACGTGGAGGCGCCCACGGCGGGCTCCGTCATCCTGGCGGGCGTCCTCCTGAAGATGGGGACGTACGGCTTCCTCCGCTTCTCGCTTCCGATCTGCCCGGACGCCTCGCAGGTTGGCTGGGTGCAGGGGGCCGTCGTGGCCCTCGCCCTCGTGGGGATCGTCTACGGTTCGCTCGTCGCGATGGTCCAGCCCGACATGAAGAAGCTGGTGGCCTACTCGTCGGTGGCGCACCTCGGCTACGTCATGCTCGGCTTCTTCGCCCTGAACCACGCGGGGCTCCAGGGGGGGATGCTCCAGTCGATCAACCACGGCCTCTCGACCGGGGGCCTCTTCCTTCTCGTCGGGATCGTCTACGAACGGCGCCACACCCGGATGATCGCGGACTACGGCGGCCTCTCCGGCGTCATGCCGGTCTACGCCACCCTCTTCATGATCATCCTGCTCGCGTCGATCGGCCTGCCGACGCTCAACGGCTTCATCGGCGAGTTCACGATCCTGCAGGGCGCCTTCCTCACGAACTGGCGCTGGGCGGCCGTGGGCGCGCTCGGCATCGTGCTGGGCGCGGCGTACATGCTCTGGCTCTACCAGCGCGTCTTTTTCGGCGAGATGAAGCACGAGGAGAACAAGGCGCTCGAGGACCTGAACGTCCGCGAGATCCTGACCCTCGTCCCGCTCATCGTCTTCTGCTTCTGGATCGGCCTCTACCCGAAGCCGTTCTTCGACATCACGGCGGCGTCCACCGGCAAGATCGTGACGGCGGTCCAGACGGCCGCCGCGCGGACCGAGGGGTCGAAGGTGAAGGTCGCCGGGGCGAGCGCTCCCGCCCCCGCGTCCGTCGCCGCCGTGGTCGCGCCGCCCGCGTCACCGGACGCCGGGGCGGCGGCGGGGCACGCGCCGGCGGAGAAATAGGACGTGGGCGCGTTCCCGTTCCCGCTCTCGGACCTCTGGGCGATCCTCCCGGAGCTCTTCCTGACGCAGGCGTCCCTGGTCCTTCTGGTCTGGGCCGCTTCGACGTCGCGGGCGAAAGAGGGGCTCCTCGCCCGGCTGGCGCTCGGGACGATCGCGGTCACGGTGGCCCTCCTGTTCGTCTCGGCCGAGCTCGTCGGCCCCCTCCCGCGGACGGCGTGCGCGGGGATGCTGACGGTCGACCGCTTCAGCCTCTTCTTCAAGCTCCTGATCCTCGTCGCCTGCGCGGTCATCATCCTCTTCTCGCTGAAGTTCATCGGGACGTCGCCGTACCCGGGCGGCGAGTACTACGGCCTGATCCTCTTCTCGGCCGTCGGCATGCTCTTCATGGCCTCGGGGATCCACCTCGTCTCGATCTACATCGCGCTCGAGACCATGGCGCTCGCGCAGTACGTCCTCGCGGGCTACTTCAAGAAGGAGTCGAAGTCGCTCGAGGCCGCGGCGAAGTACTTCGTCCTCGGCGCCTTTTCCTCGGGCATCCTGCTCTACGGCCTGTCGCTGGTTTACGGGGCGACGGGGACGCTCTCGCTCGCCGGGGTCTCGGCGGCGTTCCTGTCGGCGTCGCGGCCGACCCTCCTCGTGATCGGCGTGATCCTCGTGGCCTGCGGCCTCCTGTTCAAGATCGCGTCGGCGCCGTTCCACGTCTGGGCGCCGGATGTCTACGAGGGGGCCCCGACGCCGGTGACGGCCTTCTTCTCGGTGGCGCCCAAGGTCGCGGCCTACGCCATCTTCGCCCGGATCTTCTTCAGCGGCTTCGGCCCGGGCTCGGGCGACTGGAGCGCGGTCATCGCCGCGTCGGCGGCGATGACGATGATCGTCGGGAACGTCGGCGCGCTGATGCAGACGAACGTGAAGCGCCTGCTCGGCTACTCCTCCATCAGCCACGCGGGGTACGCGCTGCTCGGTCTCCTCGCCTACAAGACCGATTTCGGGCTCTGGGCCATCCTCGTCTACCTCTTCGCCTACACGCTGATGAACCTCGGCGCCTTCGGCCTCGTGATCCTCCTCGAGGCGAAAGGGTACGCCACCGAATCGGTCGACGACTTCAACGGCCTGGCCCGGAAGAACCCGTGGGCGGCGGCGGCGATGACCCTCTTCCTCCTGTCGCTCGCCGGCATCCCGCCGACGGCCGGCTTCATCGGAAAGTACTACCTCTTCTCCGCGGCGATGAACGCCGGATGGTTCTGGCTGACGCTTCTCGCGGTCCTGATGTCGGCCGTGTCGCTCTTCTACTACTTCCGGATCGCCCGGGCGATGTACCTCGTCGACGGCGAGGGGGAGCTCTACTGGCGCGAAGAGCCGGCGGTCAGCGCCGCCATTGCGGTTTGCGTGGCCGGGACGCTGGCCATGGGCGTCATGCCCCAGCCCTTCGTCCGCTTCGCCCAGTCCTGTCTCCTGAAGTAATGTCCTGCGGAGGGTGGCGGACCGGCAGTACGCGCGCCTCCTGGCCGATGTCCTGAGCTTCGGCTGGGTCCTTCCGGCCTCGATCGCCGTCGGCGCGGGGCTCGGGTGGCTGGCGGACCGCGTCCTGGGCACGCTCCCCGTCGTCACCCTCGTCTTCGGCCTCGCGGGATTCGCGGGGGGCGTCCTGCAGCTCTACCGGGAGATGGAGAAGCTCTCGGCGCTCGGCAAGGATCACGGGAGCGGCGGGCCGAAGCCGGGCGGAGACCCGCCGCCGTGACGGGGGCGGACGGTCCGCTCCCGGAGCGCGGCCCCTTCCTCCGGAAGGCCGCGCTGATCGGCCTGATCCTGGCTTCCGCCCTCGGCGCCACGGGGCGATTTCGGGCCGCTGTTGCCTTGACTCTGGGGGCCTCTGTGGCTATCGTCGGCGCGCTTTGGCTGACGGGTCTCGCGCGTCGTTTCGGGGCGCCCGACCTGTCGGCCGCCAGCGGGTTCAATTGGAAGATTGCTGCGACGGGACTGTTCCGCTACGGCTTTGCCGGCCTCGTCATCTACGGGGCGGTCCGGGCCTTCCCGGAAGAGATCCCGTGGCTTCTCGTCGGCACCTCGGTCGCCGTGGCCGCCGCCGCCTGGCAGGGGCTGGCGGGGCGGTGAGGCGGACGGAACCGGGAGGCGGACCGGACCGTAGGCGGCGGAAGGACCGATGACGCACGAACACTCCATCCTCTACGGCCCGATCAACAAGCTGCTGGCGCTGCTGCTGGGCCCTCCGTCGAACGCCCCGTCCTGGTGGCGCGACGGCGTGACGATCGGCGGCTTCCACGTCGCCGGCGGCGCCCCGATGGAAGAGGGGACAGCCGTCGCCTGGCTCCCGGACCACGTCTGCATGGCGCTCCTCGTCTTCGTCATCTGCGCGGTCCTCTTTCCGCTCATGGCCCGCGCCTACAAGCGCGGGGCGCCGGAGCCGGCGCAGAACGTCCTGGAGGTCTTCGTCGACTTCCTCCGCGGCGTCGCGAAGGAAAACATCGAGCATCACGCGGACAAGTACCTCCCCATCGTCGGCGCCTTCTTCTTCTTCATCTTCATCGCCAACTCCTTCGGCTGGTTCTTCTTCCTGTCGCCGCCCACGTCGAACCTGAACACGACGTTCGCCCTGTCGATCTCCTGCTTCCTCTTTTTCAACGCGACGGGGATCAAGGAGCACGGCCTGCTCGGCTACCTGAAGCACTTCCTCGGGCCGGTGCTCGCCCTGGCGCCGCTCCTCTTCGTCATCGAGATGATCGGGAACTTCGCCCGCGCGCTGTCGCTGGCGATGCGTCTCTTCGGGAACATCTTCGGCGAGCACATGGCCAACTCGATCTTCTCGGGGCTCGTCCCGATCGTCGTCCCCTGGCCGATGCAGGCGCTCGGCATCCTCGCCGCGCTCCTGCAAGCCTATGTCTTCGCCCTTCTCTGCTCCGTCTACATCGGGGGCGCCACCGCCCACGAGTCGCACTGAACCGGATTCCCATCTCGAAAGGAGCCTGAGACATGATCAAGAAGCTTTCAGCCACGGCGGCGCTCGTGGCCGCCGCTCTCCTCGTCCCCGGAGTCGCCCTCGCCGAAGAGGCCGCCAAGGCCGCGGCCACCGGCGGCGTCTCCTGGGGCCACGTGTCGGCCGCCTTCGCCATCGGCCTCGCCGCCGCCTTCGGCGCCCTCGCCCAGGGCCGGGCCGCCGCGGCCGCCTGCGACGGCATCGCCCGGAACCCCGGCGCCACCGGGCAGATCCGGGGCATGGCGTTCCTCGCCCTCGTCCTGATCGAGTCGCTCGTCATCTACGCGCTCGTCATCGCGTTCGTCGTCCAGGGCAAGTAGGGGAGTCAACTCCCCGGAATCCGAGCCCCGGCCTCGCCGGGGCTTCTCTCGTTTTCAGGATTCCGTCGGCGACGTGAGGAGCTTCTCGAAGAGAACGGTCTCCCGCGTCCGGCCGCCCAGGACCACGGGCAGCAGCTCCACGACGCGGAATCCGTGCATCCAGTAGAGGTGCGGCGCGGCGGCGGCGAGGGCGAAGGAGCGGGCCCGGAGGCGGACGAGACCGCGCTGCCGGCAGGTCTCGAGGCCTCTCCCGAAGAGGTCCCGTCCGATCCCCTGGCCGCGGGACGCGCCTTCCACGGCGAGCCAGCTGAAGAGGACGGTCGGCGCGGGCGCCGGCGCGTCGTGGATCGCGATGAGCGCCCCCACGGTCCGGCCCCCCGTCTCGGCCGTCAGGACGAGGTCGCGGCTCTCGTCGAACTCCCAGCGTGCCGCCTCGACCTCGCGGGCGAGGAATTCGGCGATGGGGAGGTCGAATTCCTCATGGAAGACCCGCTCGACCAGTCGCGCCGCCTCGACGATTCCTTCAGGACCGTGCGAGCGGACCGTGGCGGGCGAGGCGGCAGGCACCGGCGTCCTCCTCCTACATCCTCTCCGGGACCGGCACGCCGAGGACGTCGAGGACGTCCGCCAGCGTCCGCGCCACGAGCTGGAGAGCCGCCCGCCTCGCCCGCCGGCTCTCCTCGTCCGGGGCCTGGAGGATCGGGTGGGTGTGGTAGAGGTGGTGGAACGAGGCCGCCACCGCCAGCGCGTGGCGGACCAGGAGCGACACCTCCAGCGTCTCGGCGACTTTCTCGAAGGTCTCGAGCGTCCGTCCGCAGGTCCGGACGACGTCCCAGAGCCCGTCGTCGAGCGATCCGGCCGGAAGGGCGGCCAGGGCCGCGAATTCCTCATCCTCGATCCGGCCCGGCAGCCCCTGCTCCTCGAGCTTCCGGAAGATGCCCGCGGCCCGGACGGCGGCGTACTGGAGGTACGGCCCCGTGTCCCCTTCGAAGGCGAGCGCCTCGTCGAAGTCGAACGCGATGACCTTGTTCCGCGAGAAGCGGGTCATGTAGACGCGGAGCGCGCCCACCGCGATCGCCTCGATCCGGGAGAGGTCCGGCGCCTCGCCGGGGCTCCGGGCCGCGATCTGGTCGCGCGCCTTCTCGGCGAGCTGGTCGAGGAGGTCGTCGGCCTTCACGCCGAGCCCCTTCCGCCCCGACATCTCGACGTGGGCCCGCCCGCGGTCCTCGTCCGACAGCTCGACCCCCATCGCCTCGGCCGACGCGGGCGTCAGGGCCACCATCTCGTAGGCGAAGTGGACCGACCGCCCGGCGGCGTCGGCAAAGCCGGCCCGGCGGACCGCCTCCTTCACGACCTTCTGGAGATACGACTGCCGCACGTCGATGACGTTGATGACGCTCTCGGCGCGTCCGAAGCGGCCGCGCGCGGAGGGGTCGGCGCCCGCCGCGTCGTGCCGCGTCCGGAAGAGCGGAGAGACGCCGTCCGAGGCGTGGAACTCCGGCTGGCCGAACATGTCGACGTAGGGGACCGGCTCGTACTCGAAGTCGGCCGGGAGGAGGCCGAGCTTCCAGAGCTGGTAGGCGACGTCCTTCCCGGTGTACGTGACGGTCCCGTTCGAGCGGACGAGGACCTTGTCGGCGTCCTCCATCCCCTCGAAGTCGGCGGCCCCTTCGAGGCGCATCACCCAGCAGCCGGCGTTCTTCCCCTCGCTCTCCAGCTCGGCGGCTCCGACCTTCTTCAGGAGGTCGAAGGCGGTCGCCCAGAAGCGGCGGCCGAGGATGTCGCTCTCGCGCGGGAGGAGGTCGTAGTGGACCCCGATCCGCCCCATCGTCAGGAGATGGCAGCGGACGACCGCCTCGGCGAGCCGCGCCGCGAGCGCCGCCACGGCGGCGGCGTCCTCATCGGCTTTCTCGCCCAGCGCGGCGCTCTCGATGGCGTGGAGCGTGCTGCGGCGCAGCTCGTCGAGCGTCGGGTCGGCCGCGTAGCTCTTCCCGACGAGGGCGTAGAGGCCCCAGGCCAGGTCCCCCAGCTCCCGGGGCGCGACGCCGGGCGCGTCGTGCGGGAAGGCGTCCAGGATCTCGCGGATCCGTCCGGCCAGCTCCTGTGCCCGTCCGGGCTCGAGCAGCGCCTCCGGGTGCGTCATCCCGACGACGACGTCGGCGACCTGGACTCCGGTGTCGTCGAGGTAGTTCTGCACCTCGACGCGGCGCCCCAGCCTCCGGAAGTTCCGGACGAGCGTGTCGCCGAGGACCGCGTTCCGGAGGTGTCCGATGTGCGCCGCCTTGTTCGGGTTGATGTTCGTGTGCTCGACGATGATCTTCGGCCCTTCGGGTTCGGGAAGCGCGGCAGGGACGAGCATCCGGGAGAGGGTCTCGGCGCGCTTCAGGAAGAAGTTGAGGTAGCCGCCCCCTTCGACCTTCACGCGCTCGACCGCGGAGGGGAGCGAGAGGCCGGCCGCCAGCTCTTCCGCGATCTTCCGCGGCGGCCGCTTCAGCCGCTTCGCGAGGTCGAAGGCGACGGGGGAGGCCACGTCCCCCAGCTCCACCTTCGGCGGTGTCTCGAGGACGACTCGGGGCGCGTCGAGGTCGAAGAGCGTCCGGCACGCGGCGCCGAGGGCCTGCGTCAGATCCTGCTTCAGTCTCGGGAGCACGCGCGGATTCTCGCACGGGAAAAAGGGTGCGAGCCGCGCGTCCCGACGCCCTCAGGACGGCTTGATGTTCTGGTTGATGTGGAAGAGGTTCTCCGGGTCGTACTTCTTCTTGATCGAGACGAGCCGGTCGTAGTTTCCCTTGTAGCTCTCCTTGACGCGCCCCTGGTCGTCGTCGGCCATGAAGTTGACGTACCCGCCGCGAGACGAGTGCGGCTCGAGCGCCGCGTAGTAGTCCTTCACCCACTTGATGTTCTTCTGGTTGTCCTTCGGGTCCGGCCACATTCCCGCGACGTTCACCGCGAAGCGGGCGTCCCGGTACGCGAAGGCCGTCGCGTCGGCGCGGACGCGATTGCACGCTCCGTTGATCGGGTAGATGTGCATCGCCGAATTGACCGTGGGGATCTTCGGCCCGTGCGCGACGTGCGCCGCGATCGCCCCGTCCGTGATCTCCGACGCAAAGGCCGCCTTCCAGTAGTGCTGGAGTCCGGGCGGCAGGAGCGCGTCGAAGAGGCTGTTGAGCGCGGGGAACGGCATCGGCGTCACCAGCTCGGCCGCGACAGCTCCGGCCTTCCGGATCGGCTGCATGGCTTGTTCGCCTTTCTCCATCGGACCGGCCCAGCAGGCCACGAGCACGCAGAACGGCTCGCCGTGCCGCTTCTCGGGAATGAAGGGGAGCGGCGGAGCGAGGTGATAGCCGAAGAACGCACCCATCTCCTCCGGCGCCGTTGCGATGTACTGACGGTAGAACTCGAGCACCTGCCGGGCCGCGGACAGCTCGAAGAAGACCAGGGCAACGAGGACGTCCTTCACCGGATGGAGCCGGTACTCGAACGACGTGACGACCCCGAAGTTGCCGCCGCCGCCCCGGAGCGCCCAGAAGAGATCGGGGTTCTCCTTCTCGCTCGCCGTCAGGAAGCGCCCGTCGGCGGTGACGACGTCGGCGGAGAGCAGGTTGTCGATGGAGAGCCCGAGCCCTCGGGACAGGTGGCCGATGCCGCCTCCGAGAGTGAGGCCGCCGATCCCGGTCGTCGAGATGATGCCGCCGGGCGTCGTCAGGCCGAACGGATAGGTGGCGTGGAAGAGGTCGCCCCAGGTGACCCCCCCCTCGGCGCGCACCGTCCGGGCCGCCGGGTCCACGCGGATCCCTTTCATCCGCGACAGGTCGATGACGACGCCGTCGTCGTTTGTGCCGAAGCCCGGCACGCTGTGCGCTCCGCCCCGGACCGACAGGATCCGGCCGTTCTGGCTGGAGTAGGCGACGGTCGCCATGACGTCGGCGGCGTCCGTCGCGCGGACGATGACTTTCGGGTGCTTGTCGATCATTCCGTTGTAGACCTTGCGGGCGGTGTCGTACTCCGCGTCGCCGCGGGCGATGATCTGTCCGCGGACAGCCCCGCGGAGCTCCTCCATCGTCTGCTTGGCCATGTCGAAATCCCTCCGGCGGAGGATCCTATCGCCGGCGGGCTTTCAGTTGCAACTCAGTCTCAGGATGGCGCGGAACGCGACCCCGGCGGCGCCTTTCTCGCTGGTCGCGCGGCCTCTTCCGTGATCGCGATCTCACCCGGGCAATTGGGATAACGTAAGCGGCACCATGTCCTTCCTCCAGGCTCCCCCGGCGCTCGGCAACACGTACGAGAGCGACATTCTCCTCCGCACCTGGCTCGAAAACCGCCTCCCGGCCGAGGTCTTCCGGGAGATCGAGCCCTCTCTGAGGCAGATGGGGGCCCTCTCGGGAGGGCCGCTCCACGAGCTTCTCCGGGAGGACGAGGCGTCGATTCCCGTCCTGACCTCGTGGGACCCGTGGGGACGCCGCATCGACCGGATCGACCTGACGCGGCTCTGGAAGGAGACGCTCCGGATTGCGGCCGAGGCGGGCCTCGTCGCCCTTCCGTACGAGCGGCGGCACGGCGCGTTCTCGCGCCTCTACCAGTTCGCGCTGGTCCACCTCTTCGAGCCCAGTTCGGGGGTCACCTCCTGTCCGCTCGCGATGACCGACGGCGCCGCGAAGACGCTCGTCGTCTCCGGAAACGCCGACCTTGCCGCCCGGGCGCTGCCGCGCCTGACCGCGCGCGACCCCTCCGGCGCCTGGACCTCGGGCCAGTGGATGACCGAGCGGATCGGGGGATCCGACGTGGGCGAGAGCGAAACCGTGGCCCGGCTGGAAGCGGGCGCCTGGCGGCTCTACGGAACCAAGTGGTTCACATCGGCGACCACCTCCGAGATGGCTCTGACCCTGGCGCGTCCCGAGGGGAACCCGCCGGGGGGGAAAGGCCTCGCCCTCTTCTATCTCGAGACCCGCGACGAATCGGGCAACCCGAACGGCCTCCTCATCCACCGGCTGAAGGACAAGCTCGGGACGCGGATGCTGCCGACCGCCGAGCTCGACCTCGTCGGGGCCCGGGCCGTCCCCGTGATGGGCCTGACGAGCGGCGTCAAGAACATCACGACGATGCTGAACATGACGCGGACCTGGAACGCGGTCGCCGCGGTCTCCGGGATGAGGCGGGCCCTCGACCTTGCCCGCGACTACGCGGCCAAGCGGGTCGCTTTCGGGGCGCCGCTCTCCGAAAAGCCGCTCCATGCCGAGACGCTCGCGGATCTCGAGGCGCTCTATGCCGGGGCGTTCCTTCTGACGTTCCGGGTCGTGGAGCTCCTCGGGCGGGAGGAGAACGGCGCGCTGGCAGAAGGCGAGGACGGACTTTTCCGCCTCCTGACGCCGATCGCGAAGCTGACGACGGGGAAGCAGGCCATTCTCGTCGCGAGCGAGGCCCTCGAGGCGTTCGGCGGGGCCGGATACGTCGAGGACACGGGCCTCCCGCGCCTTCTCCGGGACGCTCAGGTCCTGCCCCTCTGGGAGGGGACGACGAACGTCCTTGCTCTCGATCTGCTCAGGGCGATCTCGAAGGGAGGGGGACTCGCTCCCGTCGAGCGCGAGGTCTCACGATGCCTCGCTACGGCCGGTGGAGCGCTCGGTCCCGCGGCCCGGAGCATCTCGGCGGCGGTCCGGCATGCCGCGGCCTGGCTCTCCCGCGTCCCGGACACGGCGACGCTCGAGGCCGGCGCGAGGCGATTCGCCCTGACGGTGGGCCACGCCCTCGAAGCCGCGCTCCTCGTCGCGGAGGCCTCCCGCCTGCCCGACGGGCACCCTCTCCGCCACGCCGCCGCACGCTTCGCCCGCTTTGCCCTCGACTCGATCCGGGACGACGCCCCGCTCGAGGAGGCCCGGGCGCTTCTCTCGACCGCCGAGACCGCGCCAGCCGGGAGGTAGGGCTGGTCGTCTCGACCTAACGCGCAGAGATCGGGATGACCTGGGTCGCGGTCCTTCAGGATCGCGTCTGCTTCTCGTTCGCTTTCGAATCCAGTTGACACACGCCGCCGCCGACATTCACCCGCAGGTCTTTCCCCGTCATCTCCTTCGGCTGCGGGATCCCCATGAGGCCGAGGAGGGTGGGGGAGACGTCTTCCAGCGAGCCGTTGTCGGCCAGCTTCGCGCAATCGGCCTCGGGGGGCGCGAGGGCGAGGATGAGGGGGACGGGGCCGATGGTGTGGGCGGTATAGGGCTCGTTCCGCTCGTCGTCCCACATTTTCTCGGCGTTTCCGTGGTCGGAGGTGACGATGGCGGCGCCGCCTTTGGCTTTCACGGCCGCCAGGACCCGACCGAGGCAGCCGTCGACGACCTGGACGGCCTTCTTCGCCGCCTCGAAGTCGCCGGTGTGCCCAACCATGTCGCAGTTCGCGTAGTTGACGAGGATGAAGTCGAAGCGGTCGCCGGCGATGGCGGCGAGGAGCTTCTCCGTCACCTCGTAGGCCGACATCTCCGGTTTCAGGTC
>DATIWM010000216.1:0-14494 GCA_035519355.1 Thermoanaerobaculia bacterium
CTCGGCAGTTCGGCCGCCTCGAGCGACACGCTGAAGTCCCGAAGCGAGCCCAGAAGGCCCTCGCCCGTGGCCTTGAGAATCGCCTCCTTGCGCGTCCAGCACCTGAAGAAGGCCGCCTGTCGCGACGTCTCGGGAAGCCGCCGGAGCGTCGCCGCCTCGTCCGGCGCGAAGAAGCGCTCCGCGAGATCCAGCGGATCGCTCAGCGGCCGCAGAGCCTCGAGGTCGACTCCGACTTCATGCCGGCGCGTCACGCCGCACAGCGCGAGGTCGAGCGAATGTGAGAAGCCGAATCTCCAGCCCGGCGGGTCCAGAAGCTCCGGTTTGCCGTCGGGCCGCTTCCCGAAGCGGAGAGCCTCGGGCGCCCTTCCCGCGTAGCGAGAGAGGATCTCGCGCAGCGCACCGTGCCCGGCCGTGTACCGGCGGCGCAGAAGCTCGGATCCGAAGCATTCGGCCCGCTTCTGCTCCACGGGAGAGAGTGTGGCGGCCAGAGCCGTCAGCCGTCCCGGCGGCACCTCGAGAGAGATCCGCCAGACGTGAAGCTCATCCTCCGCGTACGGGTTCAACCTCTTCATTCTGGACCGCCGACGGGCTCCGGCTGCGTATCCGCTCCCCAAGGCCGCGTTATCCTCGGCACCCCCCGCGATGACGAACCAGAGGATATCGGCAGACGGGCTCCATTCGACCCTCCTCGACTTCGAGCGACAGGCCCGGAACCGTCCGGAGGCGATCGCCGTCACCTGCGAGGCGGACCGGATCTCGTACGGAGATCTCGATGGGCGGGCGGCGACGCTCGCTTGCCGGCTCGTCGCCCTCGGAGTCGGTCCCGAAACGATCGTCGGGCTGCTCGCCGAACGGTCCATCGATCTGATCGTCGGGCTCCTGGCGATCCTGAAGGCGGGAGGAGCCTATCTTCCGCTGGACCCCGCGGCACCCGTGGAGCGGCTTCGCCTCATGGCGGAGGAATGTCGCTGCCCGGTCCTCGTCACGCAGTCCCGGTTCGCCGGGCTTCTACCGGGATTTCCGTCCGACCGGCGGATCCTGCTGGACGAGGACCCCGGCACGGGAGACGCGTCGCGTCGCCCTCTTCCCCCCCCTCTGCCGGAGAGTCTCGCCTACGTCATCTTCACTTCCGGCTCGACGGGAACCCCGAAGGGGACCTTGCTGACGCATCGCAATCTCGCCGGGCTCTTTCGGGCCGCCGACGCCCGTTTCGACTTCGGGCAAGAGGACGTCTGGACCCTCTTTCATTCGGCCAGTTTCGATTTCTCGGTCTGGGAGATCTGGGGAGCGCTCCGGTACGGCGGGCGTCTCGTGATCGTGCCGCGCGAGACGAGCCGGTCGCCGGATCTGTTTCTCTCCCTCCTCCGGAGAGAAGCGGTGACGGTGCTGAACCAGACGCCGTCGGCGTTCGGCGCCCTGATGGCGGTGGAGGCGGACTCCGGGGCGACGCGGCTGACCTCCCTTCGCTGGGTGATCCTCGGCGGCGAGGCGCTCCGCGTGGAGAGCCTGCGGCCGTGGCTCGACCGGTACCCGGACGAAGCCCCCCGTCTCGTGAACATGTACGGAATCACCGAGACGACGGTCATGGTCACCTACCGGCTCATCCGCCGGCAGGACCTCGCGACACGGGCCGGAAGCCCGATCGGCGTCCCCCTGCCCGGCTACCTGATGGAGATCCGGAGCGAATCCGGCGAACCGGTCTCCCCGGGCGCCCCGGGAGAAATCTGGGTCGGCGGCTGGGGCGTCGCCCGGGGCTATCTCGGGCGCGACGAGCTGACCGCGGCCCGTTTCGTCCTCCCGGCGGGGGCCGGCGCCGCGCACGGGCGCTTCTACCGTTCCGGCGACCTCGGCCGCCTTCTGCCCGACGGAGAGTTCGAATATCTGGGGCGAATCGACGACCAGGTGAAGATCCGCGGATTCCGTGTCGAGCCCGGCGAGGTCGAGGAAACGCTGCTTCGTCATCCGGGAGTCCGTGCCTGCACCGTCACGGCCCGGGAGAGTGTCATCGCGGGGAACCGTCTCGACGCCTTCTGGGTCGCCGCGAAGCAACCGGAACCGACCCCGGGGGACCTGCGCCGGTTTCTCCTCGTCACGCTCCCGGACTACATGGTCCCGTCGGCCTTTCACCTCCTCCCGTCCCTGCCCCTCACGCCGAACGGGAAAGTCGACCGGAAGTCGCTCCGGGAGATGGCGGGCGTCGGAGAGTCGGTCGAGGCGAGCTCCGGGTCCCTTCGGACACCGACGGAACAGGCGGTCGCGCGGATCTTCGCGGAGCTCCTGGAGATTCCCGAGGTCCGCGCCGACGACGACTTTTTCGACCTCGGAGGGCACTCCCTCCTCGCGACGCAGGTGGTGGCCCGCCTCCGGGAGGCCTGCGGGATCTCGCTGCCGATCAGCGCCGTCTTCGAAGAGCCGACGGTTTCCGGTCTCGCCTGTTCGCTCGAGGCGCTCTCTCGATCCCGAACCGACTCGAAGACCGGGCTCTCCTGGGAAGCTCTTCCGGAGCAGGCCGACGCCCCGCTTTCGTACTCCCAGGAGCGGCTCTGGTTCCTGGAGCAGCTTCATCCGGGGAATCTGGCCTACAGCTCCCATTCGACGATCTCCTTCGACGGCCCGCTCGACGCTGAGCTTCTCCGGAGGAGCCTTTCCGCCATGGTGGCGAGGCACGAGATCTACCGGACGACCTTCCCGTCGCTCCGGGGAACGCCCGTTCAGCGCATCCATCCTCCCTGGGAGGTGCCGCTGCCGGTCGTCGACGTCCCGGACCGTAGCCGCCTGGATGCGATCCTCGAGGCCGAGACCCGTCGTCCTTTCGACTTCGCCGAAGCGCCCCCGGTCCGATGGACGCTCTATCGCCTTTCGCCGCTCGAACACGTCCTCCTGCACGCCGAGCATCACCTCGTCCATGACGGGTGGTCTTTCGCCGTCTTCCTCAGAGAGCTCTTCGAGCAGTACCGGGCGCTCCGGCGGAACGAGCCTCCGAACCTCCTTCCGCTTCCCGTCCGCTTCGCCGAGTTCGCCCGGGCCCAGCGAAAGTGGATGGAGGGCGGGGAGGCCTCCCGCCAGCTCGCCTACTGGAAGTCGACGTTGCGCGGGCTGCCCCCGCTACTCGAACTTCCGTCCGACCGTCCGCGCCCCCCCCTCCAGCGGTTCCGGGGGGATCTCCTCCGGCTCGAGCTTCCCCGCTCCCTCTCCGAGCGCCTCGCGGCCCTCGGTCGAACGGAGAGCGCCACCCTCTTCATGACCCTGCTGGCCGGGTTCGCGGCGCTTCTCCACCGGCTCACCGGCGAGGAGGACGTTTCGATCGGCTCGGGCATCGCCGGTCGCCGGTGGCGCGAGAGCGAAGGGCTCCTCGGAATGATCATCAACACCGTCGTTCTCAGAATGCCGGTGGGCTCGGATCCGTCGTTCTCCGAGTTCCTGAAGCGGACCCGGCGGGTCGTTCTCGACGCCGAGGACAACCAGGACGTCCCGTTCGGACAGGTCGTCGAAGCGGTGAGTCCCGGCCGTTCCACCAGCCATGCGCCGCTCTTTCAGGTGCTGTTCAGCTCCTGGGACGATCCCAGCCTCCAACTGAAGCTCCCCGGTCTCGAGACCTCGGTCGCGCTCGGATTGAATCCGGGATCGGCCAAATTCGATCTGAACGTGGTGGCGCTGATCCGTCACCCAGCCCCGGAGTCGGGCGGAAAGAGGGCGATCCCTTTCGTTTCCATCCTGTGGGAGTACGACACGGATCTCTTCGACCGTGAAACCGCAGAAGGATGGCTGGCCCGCTATGTCCGGCTCCTGGAGGCGGCCGTGTCCGACCCGGCCGAGCGGATCTCCAGGCTGCCCCTGCTTCTCCCGGAGGAACGGGAGAAGATCCTGGCGCTCTCCAAGCCCGACCTTCCGGACCGCCCGCCCGCCGGTTCCTCGATCCCGGAGGCCTTCGCCCGGATGGCGGCCCGGTTTCCCGACCGGACGGCCGTCGTCTCCGGGAACGGATCGGCGACCTATCGGGAGCTGGACCTCGCCTCGAACCGCCTCGCCCGATTCCTCGTCGGAGAGGGGGTCGGGCGAGAGGTTCCGGTGGGTCTCTGCCTGGACCGCTCCCCCCTCCTCATCCCGTCGATTCTCGGGATCCTGAAGTCGGGGGGGGCTTACCTTCCCCTCGATCCGTCGGAGCCGGCATCCCGGAACGCGTACCTCCTCGCCGACTCCGGGGCCCGCCTCGTCCTCGCGGATTCGAAGTCGCCGGACGGACTCCCGGCTCTCTCCGCCGTCCGGGTCATCGCCGTCGACGCGATGGCCGGCCTGCTCCGGAACGCCCCGGCCGATCCGCCGGATTCCTCTCCGCTCCCGGACGATCTCGCCTGCGTGATGTACACGTCCGGCACCTCGGGACGCCCCAAAGGAGTCGAGGTTCTCCATCGGAACATCCTGCGGCTCGTCTCGAACGTATCGTGGATCCGCCTCGACGAGGACGAGACCTTCCTCCAGCTCTCCCCGCCGACTTTCGACGCCTCGACGTTCGAGATCTGGGGGGCCCTGCTCAACGGCGGACGGCTCGTGCTCTATCCGGACCGCCGATTCGACCCCGCTCTCCTCGCCGAGACGCTCCGAAGGCACCGCGTATCGACGCTCTGGCTGACCGCGTCCCTGTTCAACCGGATCGTCGAGGACGATCCCCGGATCCTCGGAGGCGTGAGGCGCCTCCTGACCGGAGGGGAAGCGTTGTCGGTTCCCCACGTCCGCAGGGCCCAGGAGGCCCTTCCCGACACCACCTTCTACAACGGCTACGGGCCGACCGAAGGGACGACCTTCACCACCGTCTGCAGGATCCCGGGCCGCCTGCCGGACGTCCGATCCGTTCCGATCGGCCGCCCGGTCGACAGGACCCGCGTCTACATCCTCGACACGGCGGGGCAGTTCGTCCCCCCCGGGCTTCCCGGCGAGCTGCACGCGGGAGGCGACGGCATCGCCCGGGGCTACCGGGGGCGAGAAGATCTCACCGCCGAGAGGTTCTCGGAGGATCCGTTCTCCACCGGCGGCCGGCTCTACCGGACCGGGGACCGCGCCCGGTTCCTCCCCGACGGCCGGATCGAATTCCTCGGGCGGACCGACCGGCAGGTGAAGCTGCGCGGGTACCGCGTCGAGCCGGAGGAGGTGGAGGCGGTCCTCGGCGAGCGGGACGACATCCTGAAGGCGGCCGTCGTTCCGGTCCCCTCCCCCGCCGGCGGGATCGCCCTCGCCGCGTACTACGTCCCCCGTCCGGGAGGGGCTTCCCCTTCGGGTGAGGACCTTCGCTCCGCTCTCCGGGCCCGGCTGCCGGAGTTCATGGTCCCGTCGTTCTTCGTCCCTCTCGTCGAGCTGCCGATCACCCCGAACGGCAAGCTCGACACGGGCCGCCTCCCGCCTCCGGCCGCGGCGGATCAGGGGGCGACGGCCGCCCGGGAGACGCAGAGCCCCCTCGAAGTGGTCGTCGCGGGTCTCTTCGCGGAGGTCCTGGGCCGCCCGGAGGTCGGGCCCGACGACAGGTTCTTCGACCTCGGGGGACACTCGCTTCTCGTCCCTCCTCTTCTGGCCCGACTCCGCGAGGCTTTCGGCGTCGAGTTGCCCGTCCGGACGTTCTTCTCCGGCCCGTCCGCCCGGGCCGTCGCTCGAGAGGTCATGAATCGCCGCAACGACGACGCGCCGTCCGGCGAAGCGCCGGGACCCTTCTCGATCGTCCCGATTCGCTCCGGGGGCTCCCGGCCCCCGTTCTTCCTCGCGCCCGGCGGGGACGGCGGCGAGGCCCCCCTGCTCGTCTATGCGCGGCTCGCCCGGTACGTCGACCTCGCGCAGCCGATCTACGGGATGGTCTGGCAGCCCGCCGCGGGCGGCTCGCGGATCCCGCCGCCGGTCGAGGAGATGGCCGGGAGCTTCATCCGCGAGATTCGACGGATCCAGCCGCACGACCCCTACCGGATCGGAGGAGAGTGCGTCGGCGGAAGCCTCGCCTGGGAAATCGCCCGCCAGCTCGACGGGACCGGAGACCGGGTCTCGCTGGTCCTCCTCGACTCACGCCGGCCTTCCGTCGGACTCTCCGTCAGCGTCGGAGCCCGGAGCTTCTGCGTCGTCCTGCGGCGTCTCCTTCTGAAGGCGGTCGGGACCTGCTACGGACAGGACCCGGCCCGTCCCGGCACGCCTTCCTACCGCTCCTACGAACGGCTCTCCCGATGGATCCCGATCCCGGAATCGAGGGCGCCCGTCCGGGCGAGCCGGGAGTGGATCACGTATCAGTGGACGCTGGCCCGTTATCGCCCGCGCCCGCTCGCGAGCGCGGTCACTCTCATCGCCAGCCGGGAGGAGCGGAACGCGGATCCGTCCTACGGCTGGAGAGGGCTCGCGCCGGCTCTCCGCGTCGTCGAGGTTCCGGGCGACCACTCCGGCTACCTCCGGGAGTTCGCCTCCGAGACCGGCGCGACGCTCAGCCGGGAGCTGGCACGGTTCGCGGCCCGCCGGCCGGACGCGTCCGGCGCCCCCGTGGACGCGACGAGCTGACTCTCGAACCAGAGCAGGTGGACGGCCGACCAGACGGCCGAACACTCCCGCCAGGTCCAGGGCCTTCCCGAGTCGTGAGCGCGCACGGCGGCCTGCAGGCGCGCGCCGTCGACGAGGTCGTGTCCGATCACCCCGCGACGGAACGCCTGGTCCCGCAGCCACCCTTTCATCGGCCCCGAAAACCACTCCGGCATCGGCGACGTGAAGCCGACCTTGCGCCGGGCCGTGCGGATGCTCTCCGGGATCCGGCCTCTCATCGCGACCCGCGCGACCCGCTTGGTCAGGCCGGCCCCGACCTTGGACTCGTCCGGCAGCGAGAAGACGAACCGGACCAGTCGCCAGTCCATGAACGGCATCCGCACCTCGACGCCGTGCGCCATCGAAAGCCGGTCGATGACGTGCAGGATCGACGGAAGGAGATCGGAATGGAACATCCGGTGGAGCCTTCGGTTCATGTCGCCCCACGCAGGAGGAAGGGTGTCGTTGCTCCCATCCGGCCGGAGATCATCCGGTTCGGCTTCCGGAAGTCCCGGGACGATCCGGGCGAAACTCCTCGCCACCGTGCCGGTGTCGGGCGCCCCTGCCAGCGACGGGTGATACCGAAGGAACGCCGAGAGAGCGACACGCCAGACGCCGAGCCGCCCGAGGGAGAAGCGTCGCAGGACGTCCCGGTACTCCCCCAGGCGCTTCAGGTTTTCCCGGGGCGCGGTCCAGGGCGGCGGCGCGTCGTGAAACAGGAGGTAATCGGGCTGGAGATACCCCCCCATCAGCTCGTCCGCGCCATGTCCGTCGAGGGAGACCACCACCCCCGCCCGCCGGAACTCCCGGTAGATCAGCCAGAGCGCCTTCGGCGAATTGATCCAGACGTCGTCGAGGTCCTCCAGGACCTCATCGAGGTCCCGCAAGGCCTCGTCGCCTCCGACCGGCAGGAAGTTTCCCCTCACGCCGGCGAACCGGATGACTTCCTCCGCCTCGGCCCGCTCGTCGTTCGAGGCACCCGGAAAGGTCGCCACGAACGTCCGCTGCCATTCCGGCGCCTGACGGGGGCCCGCCTGCATTCCCCCGATCCCCGCGACGGTGCAGACGACGCTCGCCGAGTCGAACCCGCCGGACAGGCTGTTCCCGATCGGCACGTCGCTGCGCATCCGAAGCCTCACCGCGTCGTCGAAGAGCTCACGGAAATCTCCGGCCTGCGCCTCCAGCGAGTCCGGCGGAGAGACGAGATGATCCAGCGTGTTCCACCAGCGCCGGATTTCCATCCCGCCGTTCCGGAGGACCGCCAGGTGGCCGCTCCGGAGACGAAGAACGCCCTGAAACAGCGTGCGCGCTGTCCCCTCGACGCCGAACCCGTCCTCGAGAAACCGCCGGGCCGACTCGCGATCGAGCTCCGGGCGGAACCCATCGAGGTGCCGGAAGGCCTTCAGCTCGGACGCGAAGGCGAACTGGTCCCGCGTCATTCGGTAGTGCAGGGGCTTGACGCCGAAGCGGTCCCTCGCCAGAAAGAGGATCCGCTCCTGGCGATCGTAGATCGCGAAGGCCCACATCCCGTTGAAGCGAAGCAGCATCTCTTCGCCCCATTCCACGTAGGATGCGAGGATCACCTCCGTGTCGGTCCGGGTCCGGAAGCGATGTCCTTTTCCTTCCAGGACGTCGCGCAGCTCCACGAAGTTGTAGACCTCGCCGTTGTAGGTGATGACGTATCGGCCGTCTCCGAAGGACATCGGCTGGCGGCCGTCGTCCCCCGGATCCAGGATGGCCAGCCGACGGTGTCCGAGGGCGACGGAGCCGTCGTCCTCCCGCCAGACGCCGCGATCATCGGGCCCCCGGTGGAGCAGCGCATCCGTGAACCGGTCGATTTCGGACTCCTCGACCCGGCGGCCGTCCGTGTTCCAGATCCCGGCAATCCCGCACATTCAGTCTCCCTCCCCGGTCAGGAGCCTCATCCGAATGCGCGATTCTCCGTCGGGACCGTCGTCCCACATCCCCTCACGGCCCGTCCGGACGTCCTGCACAGGCCACCGCGAGCAGTCGGCTCTCGTCGGGCGCCACCGCCCGCAGCGTGAACCCTGGAAACCGGGCACGCGCCCTGGGGAGCGGCCAGTTCGAAACCACGAAGGTGATTCCCTCACGCCCGGCGTCGATGGGCGCATTGTCCCGATATTCCGGGCGTCTTTCGAACCGGTACGTCTTCGGATACTCGCTGCGGCCGGCGTACGGCCCGTATTCGTAGAGGTAGCGGAGAGCCGGAATCTCGTAGAACGCCACGAAGACGCCGCCGTCCGGGAGCGACGCCACGGGCAGCCTGTCGACCTGCAGTGCGACGTTGGTCCCATGTCGGGGATCGACCGTCTGGCGGTAGGAGAGCGCCTGAAACCACCCGCCCGCCACGACCAGGAACGCCACGGCGGTGCCGGTCAGGGCGACTCCTTCCCACGAGCGAGGGCCGGCCTGGCCCGGGAGCACGACCCGGAGAGAGACGACGATCTCGGCGCCGAGGACGATCACCGCGAGAGCCGACACCATCACCAGATACGCGCTCCACCGGCTGGCGATGTCCCACGGGTAGGCGCCGAGCAGCGACGCGACGATCGAAAGAGCCTGGGTGCCGAGGATCACGGCGTACAGCGGCGTGAAGACGGTCCGGACGCGATTCAGTTCGGCCGCTTCCGGAAGACCCTGCATCGTCGCGTAGAGACGACGGCGCGGGAGCGCCACGAAGAGCGCGCAGGCCGTGAGGGGAAGCGCCGCCGGCGAGAACAGGTTTCGCCACACCAGGTCGAGATCGTTCGCGCCGTGTCCGAGAACGGATCCTCGCGTGTAGGCCGGCGAGACGATTCCGAGCCACCCGCCGGCCATCTCCGCCCACAGCTGGTGGCGGAGCGTGATCCACCAGACGGCCGCCGCGGACAGAAGCACGGGAAGAAGAACGGCGAGCCGCTGCGGCCATCTCGTCACCCGGCCATCGGGGTGCCGCCCCGAGGCGCGCCAGAAGACGAAGGAAAGAACCGCCGCGAAGAGAACGAAGCTGTACCTCGACGTGAGAAACGCGGCGCACGTCACGCCGAGGAGCGAGGCCCGGCCCACCGAGGGCTTCTCCAGCGCATGGACCAGCGCGAGGACGCCGATCGCGACTCCGGCCATCTCCATGCTGTAGGCACGGATCTCGAAACCGAAGTAGAGCGCCGCTGGATAGAAGAACGGCACGGCACTCGCCGCGAGCGCGAAGTGAGCCGATCGGGTCAGCCGCCATCCGAGAAGACCGAGGCTGGCGGCGCCAAGAAGGTAGAACGCGAACGGCAGGCCGCGCACCCACTTCAGTCCCCGACTGTGCGCCGACCAGAAGTGCAGCAGCACCGAAAACCCCCCGGGGTCGAGGTTCTCGGCCCGGTTCATCCGGACGACGTCGCGCACGCCCCGCGGCGCGGCGAAGGGAGGCGAGTAGTTGCCGAGACCCTGGGATACCCAGAACTGTGCGGTCTCGTCCCACCAGATCCCCGTGTACCCCAAGTTCTTCACGGCCAATACGACGAGGCTCGAAAGCACCAGGACACCGGTGAATCCGAGGACGAGCAGCCGCCCTCCGGAGGTCTTCACGCGCGGCACCCTATCGGCCTTCCCTGACCGCTCCCATCAGGACCACATGAAGCGGCCAAAACCCAACCGCTGGAGTAGTCTCTTCGCCGGCGTGACGATCGCCGCATACGGCTTCCACCGTTTCTCCAGCCGGTAACTGGCACGAGCGATCCTCTGCACGGGAGGCCGGCGCCAGAACCTTCCCAGCCAGACGGTCCTCACGAGGGCCTGGCGGAAATCCCTCGCTATGTCCTTCCTTCCCGACTTCGAGGCGAATTCGATGATCTCCCTGGCGAAGATCCGGGACCCGCGGTCCCGGTAGTCCAGGCTTCGGATCTTTTTCCGCTCCAGTCGCTTCGGAAAACAGACGAACTGCTTCAGAGCCCCGACGACCTCCAGCGTCGCCATCGTCCGAAGGCACTTCTCGCACGCGCAGCAGTTTCTGACGGCGTTCGTCTCGTCGTCCACCCCCGTCGCGTTGACGCACACGCGAAGCCGATCGTATGTTTCCGTCCATTCCGAGAGCGCCACCGTCTTCTCGACGCGCGTCAGGTGGGCACCGTCGTGGATGGTCTCCATCGTCTCCGTACTGAGAAGGTGATCGAACATGGGGTGCGAGCCGTCGGGATACATCCCCAGCAGGGAGAACTTGTAGGACGACGGCACGTAGAAGCGCGAGAACAACCGGCCCAGAACGAGGGCGGGCGCCGTGACGAATGCCGCGAACGACTGCTTTTGCGTCGCAAAACCGAGGAATCGCAGCAGGTTCGTCCGGACGACCACCCATTCGAGATTGTGCTTCCTCATGAGGGGCTCGTAGACCCGCCGCAGTTTCTCGAACGATCCGGAGTTGCCAAGATCCGTGTCGCTGTCGAAGCCGTTGATCGTCACGCAATGCGAGATCCTGAAGGAGGGATACGGCTCGTTGTCCGGCAGGTGCGTCCAGAGGGTGTGAAAGGAATCCACGCCACCCGAGAAGGACGCCCCGACCTTTCCGGATGTCTCGCCGCTCTTTTCGGTCCGAAGGCGATCGCACTGCACCTCGACGCACCTGAAGAAACCCGGGTTCCATGCGCTCTGGATCCGCTGATAGTCGCGCATCCCGTGCGCGAGACGGCCGGAGATCTCGCCGCGGATCTCCAGGCGCTCCCCCAGCCGCATCGCGAGCGGCAGAAGAGCCGCTGCGAAGCCGTCGGCGCGGCTCGTGATGACCTCGCGGCAGCTCCCCGGGAACTTGAAGTAGAGAGTTTCGGGGACGGACGCGCCCGGCTGCGCCACGTCGACAACGGCCTCGACGGAGACCTCGTCCCGGTCGTCTCTCACCCGCGGCTCGTGGATGATCATCGTGATTACCTTCAGCCCGGCGAGCGACGGGCCGGCTACGGAGCCATCTCGCGAGCGGCCGTTACGGGGACGTCCCAGTGCGCGAGGAGAATCTCGAACCGCCTCTGCTCCTCCCGCCGGAAGGTCTCCTGGTCCGGGAAGAGCTGCCTTGCGATCTCGGCCTCTCCGGATCCGTCCGTCGCCGCGGCGGCGCTCACGAAGACGATCGTCACGCGGAAATCCCAGCGGCCGTCCTCCGTCGCGTGATAGCGCGGCTTCTCGGCCTTCACCTCGAGAATCCGTCCCGACTCGATCTGCTTCTTCAGAACGGGAAGGTGGTTCTTCCGGAAGAGCCGCGCGAACTCCTCGGCGAAGCCCCATTTCGCCTTGTAGTAGTACTCGACGGCGAACGGGACGGCGGGGCGCGCGGCCGGGGCCTGGGCAGCCGCCCGTTCCGGCACCGCCACCGCGACGGCGGCGAGAATCGCCGCCCCGAGAACCGGGAGACGCAGAACGTACCCGCGCGCGGTCCGCCTCATGAATCCTCCCGAGTCGGGTCCCTTCGTCGGATCCGCCCGACCCGATTCGAACCCGATCCACCCGCAGCCCCGAAGGATATCGCCCTCCCCAAGTCCCCCTGATAATGCGGCGCCGGCCGGACGACTCGGGCCGCGAAGGGGGGAGCCATGAGCTACGAGTTCCTGAATACGGACGTGGTGGATCGCGTCGGCTGGCTGGAGTACCGGCGCCCGCCGCTCAACGCCATCGACTGGAAGATGCTCGGCGAGATCCCCGTGGCGCTCACGGGCCTTCTCGAGGACCCCGGCGTTCGCGTCGTCGTGATCGCGAGCGCGCTGGAGAAGTACTTCTCGACGGGCGCGGACCTGCGTGTCCTTTCAGCCATGGGGCCGGAGGAGATGAAGAAGTGGGTCGACATCTGCCACGCCCTGGTCCGCCAGATCCGCGAGGCCCACAAGCCGCTCCTCGGCGCCATCCACGGGACGGCCGTCGGCGGAGGACTCGAGATCGTCCTGAACTGCGACGTTCGTTTCGCCGCGGCCAATGCCCGGCTCGGTCAGCCCGAGATCAACATCGGCTTCATCCCTCCCGTCGGGACGACGCAGTCCCTCTCGCGGCTCCTCGGCCGCCCTCGCGCCCTCCGGTTTCTCTACGAGGGGGCTCTTGCCACGGCCGAGGAGGCTCTCGCGATGGGACTCGTCGACGTCGTCGTCCCTCCCGAGAAACTCCGCGACGAGGTCCAGCAGTACGCCGCGGCCCTCGCGCAGAAGCCGGCCGAGGCCCTGGCCGCCATCCGGCGCTGCATCACGCTGGGGCTCGACCTCCCGTACGACGACGCGCTGGCCCTCGAGCGGGACGCGGCGGTTCGCCTGGCGGGTACTCCCGACTTCGCCGAAGGGCTCCGGGCCTTTCTCGAGAAGCGGCCGCCGAAATGGGAGTAGTCGCTGCGGTCCCCGCCGGGCCGACGGCTCTTCGCGTCCCTTCCGGTCAGATCGAGGCATCTCCGGGCCCCCGACCGAATCTCCTCTCGTAGGCCTCCTCGAGCTGGCGGGCGAGGAGGCGCATGAGGAGGGCGTACTCGGCCCGCTCCAGAACCCAGGCCTGGCCGCGCGCCGCGATCCGTTCTCTCCCCGCGTCGTCCGCGAGGTATTTCCGTGCCTTCGCCAGACAGTCCTCCTCGTCCCGGTAGGAGACGAAGCAGTCACGGGGGATCCGCTCCGCGAGTGAATCGTCCTCGCGAGTGAGGAGAAGCGACCCGACCCCGAGGACCTCGAAGAGGCGCTGATTCACGGCGAGCCCGCCGGCGACTCCGATGTAGTCGTTCACGACGATCCGGGAGTCCCGGTAGATCTGGTACATCGCGAGGCCGGAGGCGAGGCCGCGGTAGACGCGCCGAAGGGGATCCCGCCGGTCGAGCTCCTGGAGGCCGTAACCCCACCACTCGAGGAGCCCGTGTTCCGCCAGGGAGCGCATCAGCCGTGTCCGTCCTTCGAACCAGGCCCCCAGGCCACCCACGAACGCCACCGCGATCCTCCGTCCGCGGTCGACCGTCTCCTCGAGGATCCGCCGGTCGAAACCGTTCAACGCTTCGAGAGTTGGAACTCCCTGCTCCCGGAAGGATCGGTGGGACCCGGTCCCGTTCGTGTAGAGGAGATCCCAGTCGGCCGGCTGCCAGCCGGGCGGTCTCGGCGCCGAGAGCCGGCCGACCAGCAGGCACTGGTCGCGAAACGACCGCCAGAACGAACTCGGAACCTCCGACCACTCCCGGACGAACAGGATGTCCGGACGAGCGCCCACGACGTAACGCCGAATGGCTTCGAACCTCTTCGGGCTCCTCAGCCATGCCTTCCTCGGAAGGACCGACGTCAGCCTCCAGAAAAGGTCCTCGCCGCCCGGTCGGAGCTCCCGGGCGATCTTGCGACAGAAGACCTCGTCGGCCGGGAAGAACTCTTCGGCGTTCCAGCCGAGCCGCCGGAGGTGATGCGTGAAGAAATCCGAGTAGTTGCTCCGGAGGGAGATGATGCGATCCCGATAGGCAGCGGCGTCGAGCGTCTTCAGGTCTTTCCAGCCCTTCCACGTCTGGAGAAGGAACTCGCGGGGGTGGACCCTGTCGAACTTCAGGAATCGCATCGCCTGAGGCCGCGCTCGCTCCGAATCAGACGGGAGACCGCCCGGTCGCCTCCCGTCGCCTTCCGGACGGGCGCCCGGGCGCCGTCGACGACGCGACGTGAACGACGAGGGCGTCCCGAACCCGCCTCAGTTGCCCGTCGGTGATCTCCGGAAAGAGCGGAAGGCTCAGGACGGAACGAGCCGCCTCCTCGCTCACGGGAAGCGATCCCTCGCCCCCGGCCCGATGCAAGAAGGCGGGCTGGAGGTGCAGGGGAAGCGGGTAGTGGATTCCGGTCTCGATCCCGCTCGCCTCGAGCCGCCTTCGAAGCTCGTCCCGCCCTCCCGTCCGGATCACGAAGAGGTGCCAGACGGGCTCCGATCCCGCCGTGCTTTGCGGAAGCACGGGTCCGATGTCGGCGAGGAGCTCCCGGTACCGAGCCGCGGCAGA
>DATIWM010000217.1:0-9129 GCA_035519355.1 Thermoanaerobaculia bacterium
CGAGGTTGTGCGTGTTGCAGGAGACGACCTGCAGGAAGCGGTCCTCGCCGGGCACGAGCGCGGCGTCGTTGATGCCGCGCGCGTACATCTTTCCGAACCCGAACTCGCTTCCCTGCGCGACGAAACCCTTCGGCCCCGTGAGGTGCCGGTACTGCCGTTCCTTGTTGTCGTTTCCCGCCGGCGTGCAGTCGATGACGACGGTGGCGCGCTCGAGCGCCTGCCGGGCGCCGTAGGAGACCTTGTGTCCCAGCGCCTCGAAGTCGGCCGCCTGGTCCTCGTCGGTGGCCAGGTGGGCGCCGCGCGCCATCAGGTGGTTCACCTTCGCGCGCTCGGTCGGCATCGGGGTCCGCTTGTGGAACGTCACCTCGTCGATCCCGAGGTGGTGGTGAAAGTCGGTGAAGAGGCCGATGAGAGGCTCGCCGATCGTGCCCGTCCCGACGATGTGGACGATGTTCTTCATGGTGAGGTTCTTATAGTCGGCGGGGACGGTTTCTTCAACCGGGACGAACCGTCCTGCTAACGTCGGGGCGTGACGGCGCGAGCACACGTCCGTCTCGAACCGGCCGTGATTCCGGGCCCAGGCGGGCCGCTGGAGGCGCTCCTCCGTCATCCCGCGGCCCCGGCCGGTGCGGCGACCGTCGCGCATCCCCATCCGCTGCTCGGCGGGACGATGAACACGAAGGTCGTCCACCGGGCGGCCCGGGTTCTCTCGGAGCGGTTCGGGCTGACCACGCTCCGGTTCAATTTCCGGGGCGTCGGCCGCTCGGGAGGGGAGTACTCGGGCGGGCCGGGGGAGACGGAGGACCTAGTCACGGCGGCCCGCTGGCTCCGCCGGCGGGAGCCGGACGGTCCGTTCGTCCTCGGCGGCTTCTCCTTCGGCGCGGTCTGCGCCCTTGACGCCGCGCCGGCCCTGACGCCCGACGTGCTTCTCCTGATCGGCGTGCCGACGGGGCGGTACCCGGCGCCCCCGGCGATTCCGTCGGCGATCCGGGTCGTCTGGATTCAGGGCGAGGAAGACGAGTACAGTCCGCCGGAGAAGGGCCGCGCCCTGGCCGAAGCGCGGCTCTGGGACTTCGCGGTCGTTCCGGGCGCCGACCACTTCTTCTCCGGACGCCTCGATGCTCTCGAGGAAGCCGCGACGGAGGGCCTTCGCCGCGCCCTGGAAGGGAGATTCGGATGAGCATTCCGGCGCTCTCGGAGACCGAGCGAAGCGAGCTGGTCGCGCGCGCAAGGCGCGCCGGCGCCTCCGCGCTCGGGCTGCCCGTTTCCGGTCTGCCGCCGGCCGAGCCGGTCGGACGGCTCGCCGAGCCCGGAATGTGCTTCGTGACCTGGACGCGGGCCGGGCGCCTGCGCGGATGCATCGGCAGCGTGGAGCCGATCCGGCCGCTCTGGGCCGACGTCGAAGCAAATGCCGTCCATGCGCTTCTCCGGGACCCGCGCTTCCCGCCCGCCACTCCGAAGGACTTGCCTCTCTACCGCGTCGAGATCTCGGTCCTCTCTCCGTTCACCGTCGTGGCGGACCCCGCGGCGATCGAGATCGGCGTCCATGGTCTTCTCGTCGAGAAAGGGCGCCGGAGAGGGCTCCTCCTGCCGCAGGTGGCGGTCCAGTGGTCGTGGGACGTGGAGACGTTTCTCCGCCAGGTCTGCCTGAAGGCGGGGCTTCCCGAGACGGCCTGGAAGGAGGACGGCTCCCCGCCCGCGACCGTTTCGACGTTCACCGCGGAAGTGTTCGGGGAGCCCGGATGATCCCGCTCACTTCACGACGTCGACCAGCTCGATGTCGTAGATGACGGTGGCGCCCGGCCTGATCCGCGGCGGGTGGCCGATGTCCCCCCAGGCCAGCTGAGGCGGGCAGACGATACGCGCCTCGCCGCCGGCCTTCATCAGCTGCAGGGCGTTCTGCCAGCACGGAATGACCTTCTCGAGGTCGAAGACGATCGGCCGCCCGACGGTCTTCGAGGTGTCGAAGACGGTCCCGTCCGTGAGGGTCCCGGTGTACGCCACGAACACCTTTCCGGTCTTCCCGGGGCCCGGCTTCGTGCCGGCCTTCGTCTCCCGGTAGAGAAGCCCGGAGGGATGCCGGACGGTTCCGGGCTGGGCCGCCTCCCGCTGGACGACGGGCGAATCCTTCATCCGCGTGAGGGACGCCACCTCGGCGAGGCGCTTCTGGGTGAACTCGGAGAGCTGCGGGGCGAACGAATCCGGCGAGACGCGAAGGGGCCGCCCGGCCGCCGAATCGGAGACGCCCTGCTGGATCCAGACGACGTCTTCCTCCTTCAGGTCGAGGCTCGAAACGGGGAGTCCGAGCATCGCGCCCATCGAGTAGAGGATCTTCTCCCGCTCGGTCGAAGGCTCCGCCGACGCGACGGGAGTCGGAACCTTCTTCGCCTTCGCGGGCGCGGGCTTCCCGGCCGGAGCCGGCGACGGCGTCTGGGCGATCGCGAGGCCGGCACCGAGGAGACAGAGGGTCAGCAACGGGACGCGGGAGGAAGTCGACATGGCGAAAAGTGTAGCCGGATCGGTCCCGCCTGTCAGAGGGCCCGCCCGGAGATGAGCGCCAGGAGGACTCCGGCGGCCACGGAGGCGTTCAGCGACTCGACCTGGCCGGCCAGAGGGATCGTCACGCGACGGTCGAGGCGGGATTCGAGAACGGCCGATATGCCGCGCCCTTCCGAGCCGATCACGAGAACGAGCGGCCGAAGCCCCGAGATCGACGCCGGCGGATCGCCACCCCGCGCTTCGGCCCCGGCCAGCGACGCGCCGAGTCCGTCCGCCCACGCGACCGCAGCCCGGGGCGTCACACCCGTGGCGAGGGGAACCCGCAGCGCGGAGAGCGCGGAGGCCCGGACGGCCTTCGGCGAGAACGGGGAGGCGCAGTCGGGCGTGAGGACGACCCCGGCCGCGCCGAACGCCTCCGCGGAGCGGACGATCGCCCCGACGTTCGCCGGGTCCTGCACGCCGTCGAGGAGGACGAAGAGCGAATTCGACGAAGAGGAAGTCGAAGAGGCAGAGGAATGGGGGACGGGGACCGACGGGAGATTCTTCGAAAGGTAGAGATCCGGGAGAGAACGGCGGGGCGGAACGGCCAGGGCCACGACTCCTCGCGCGGAAGGGAGATCCGAGAGCTTCGAGAGCACTTTCGAGGTGACGAAGCAGAGCGAGGCCCCGTGCTCCGTCGCCTGCTCGATCGCCGGGACGCTCCCCTCGCCTCCGGTCCTCTCTTCACCTTCCAAGAAGATCTCTTCAGGGACGATTCCCGCAGCGAGAGCCTCGCCGATGGCACGCACCCCTTCGAGAAGCATTCTCTCGCCGCTTTCGAGGGCCCGGAGGGCCGCCTGGATCCGCGGGTTCGACGTGGAGGTGATCTTCATCGGCAGCCCGGAGCGTAGCCCAGCTGCGTCCCCGTGTTAAAACGTCGCGGTGAAGGCGGAGTCTGCGGCGGCGGCGGGGGCCGTGGCCACGAAGGCCGCGACGATCTCGGCGCTCTGGACCTTCCCTTCCATCCTCTTCTCGGCATTCGTGATCGGCTGGGCCGCCGAGGCGGCGCAGTTTCTCGTCTCGCAGGGACTGGCGCTGGCCATCCTGGCCTGGCTCCAGACGCTCCCCGAATTCTCGGTCGAGGCCGTCATCGCGTGGGAGGCGGGGAAGGATCCGGCCAGGGTCCACCTGGCCATCGCCAACTTCACGGGCTCCATCCGGCTCCTCGTCGGCCTCGGCTGGCCGCTCGTCTACTTCGTGGCCGCGTTCTTCGCGGCGCGGACGAAGAAGAGGAAGACCTGGGTGGAGATCCGGCTCGAGAACGAGCACGCCATCCAGGTGATGAGCCTTCTCCCGCCCCTCGCGTGGTTCGGCGTCATCTGGTGGAAGGGGACGCTCGGACTCTGGGACGCGGCGGTCCTCGTCCTGATGTACGCGGGCTATCTCTGGCTCCTCACGCGCGTGCCGCCCCGGGACGAGGACCAGGAGGAGATGGAGGATCTGCCGCGAGCCTCCCGCTGGGCTCTCTCGTTCGGTCCGAGAGGCCGGCCGTGGGCCATCGGAGCGCTCTTCCTCTTCGGCGGACTCGTCCTCTACTTCTCGGCCGAGGCCTTCGTCGAGTCGATGCTGGCTCTCGCCGTCTCGATGGGGATTGCGCCCTTCTTCTTCGTCCAGTGGGTCGCGCCGTTCCTTTCGGAGTTCCCCGAGAAGCTCTCGGCCTTCAACTGGGCGCGCCAGATCTCGAAAGCGCCGATGGCGCTGATGAACCTCCTCTCCTCGACGATCAACCAGTGGTCCGTCCTGTCGGGCCTCATCCCGGTCATCTACTCGCTGTCGAAGGGGGAGCCTTCGGCCATCGTCTTCGACGTCCACCAGCGGCAGGAGATCCTCCTGACCATCTTCCAGAGCCTTCTGGGCTTTCTCCTCCTCGTCAACCTGAAGCTGGAGGCTTACGAGGCGGGGATCCTGTTCGTCTTCTGGCTGACCCAGTTCCTCTTTCCCTCGACGCGCGAGACGATGCTCTGGATCTATGCCGGCTGGTGTGGAATCGAGATCCTGCGGATCGCGGCCGGGCGGCGCCGGCCCCTCGCCGTCGTCGCCGCATGGCGGGTGCTCCGGGGGCCGGGAGGGGACCCGGCAGGCGTGGAATGAAGGAGGCCTGATGCGTTCGCTTCAGGTCGCCTTGGGCGACGCGGAATAAACTGGCTGCATGAGCATCAGCCACCTCGCCCGCTCCATTCTCGAGTCGCCGACTCTGAGGCTGAACGAGGAGGCGCGGCTGCTTCGGGAACGGGGCGAGCCCGTCATCCATCTCGGCATCGGCGAGCCGAAGAACAAGGCCCCCATCAGCGCCGTCCTCGGCGCCGCGGGGAAACTCCTCGCGGGCGACGTGAAGTACACGCCGACGGACGGCCTCCCGTCCCTGAAGAAGGCGATCCTCCGGTACACGGAGGAGAACTACGACCGGGTCCTCGCTCCGGAGAACGTCATCGTCTCCGAGGGCGCGAAGCAGTCGCTCTTCAACATCCTCTACTCGATCTGCAACCCGCAGGACGAGGTGATCGTCCTGGCCCCCTACTGGGTCAGCTATCCCGAGATCGTGAAGATGGTGCAGGCGGTGCCCGTCGTCGTGACGCCCGAGGACGGCAGCTTCGTTCCGCAGGTCTCCGAGATCGAGCGGGCGGTCTCCTCGTCCACGAGGGCGATCATCCTGAACAGCCCGAACAACCCGTCGGGCGCGATCTTCCCCGAGGAGACGGTCGCGAAGATCGTCGCCTTCTGCGAGAAGAAGGGGATCTGGCTGATCTGCGACGACATCTACCACAAGCTCGTCTTCGACGGGAAGATCGCCGTCCCCGCGTGGCGGCACACGCCCCGGGACGTCGAGAGCTCGAAGGTGATCGTCGTCAACGGCGTCTCGAAGATCTACGGGATGACGGGATTCCGGATCGGATGGGTGGCCGCGAACAAGGAGCTGGTCCGGGTCATGACCAACGTCCAGGCGCAGACCACGTCCTGCGTGGCGACGATCTGCCAGGCGGCGGCGGAAGGAGCGCTGACGGGTCTTCAGAGCTACGTCGAGTCGCTTCGCCTGACCATCCAGAACAACCGGGACGTCCTGATGCAGGAGATCCGGACCTTTCAGGGCGTCAAGCTCGTGAAGCCCGAGGGGACGTTCTACGCGCTGCCCGATCTCCGCGCCTACCGGATGGGATCCGTCGAGATGTCGGAGCTGCTCCTCAGGAAGGCGATGGTCGTCACGGTGCCGGGCCGGGAGTTCGGGATGGAAGGGCATCTCCGGCTCTCCGTTTCGGGCACGGTGAAGGAGATCACGGAAGGGGTCGAGCGGATGAAGTGGGCGCTCGATCCCTCGTCCCCGAACGAGATCTACATCGGGGAACGGAAGCTCCTGAGGGACTGGCTGTGAACAACATCCTCGACATCAAGACCCCGGCGGAGCCGCAGGCGCAGGCGGTCAAGGCGGACTACGGCCTGGCCTATCTCGGCCTCTCGAATCTGCGGAAGGTCTACTGGAACCTCCCGACCGAAGCCCTCTACGAGGAGATCGTCTTCCGGAGCGAGGCGCGGATCGCCCACCAGGGACCGGTCGTCGTCGATACGGGGAAGCACACGGCCCGCGCCGCCAGCGACAAGTTCGTCGTCCGGGAGGCGGATTCCGAGAAGAACGTCTGGTGGGGTGTCTATAACCGCCCGTTCGCCCCGGAGAAGTTCGACGAGTTGTTCGGGCGGCTGCAGGGGTACCTCCAGGGACGCGACCTCTTCGTCCAGGACTGCTTCGGGGGCGCCGATCCCGACTACCGGCTTCCGGTGCGGATCGTCACCGAACAGGCGTGGCACTCGCTCTTCGCCCGGAACATGTTCCTGAAGCCGAAGACGCATGACGAGTACCGGCGCCACGTGCCGGAATTCACCGTCCTCTGCATCCCGGGGTTCAGGGCCTTCCCGCCCGTCGACCAGACCCCGTCGGAGACGTTCATCGTCCTCAACTTCGCGCGGCGGATCTGCCTCATCGGGAACACCGGCTACGCCGGAGAGATCAAGAAGTCGGTCTTCACGATCCTGAACTACCTCCTCCCGCTCGACGGGGTCATGACGATGCACTGCTCGGCGAACGTCGGGAAGGACGGGGCGACGGCGCTCTTCTTCGGCCTCTCGGGAACGGGGAAGACGACCCTCTCGGCGGACCCGGGCCGCGGCCTCATCGGCGACGACGAGGCCGGGTGGAGCGACAAGGGGATCTTCAACTTCGAGGACGGCTGCTACGCCAAGGTCATCGCCCTGTCGCCGACGGCCGAACCGCAGATCTACGCGACGACCCGCCGCTTCGGGACGATCCTCGAAAACGTGGTGTACGACCCGGTCACCCGCCTCGTCGACCTCGACGACGACCGGCGGACGGAGAACACCCGGGCCTCGTACCCGCTCGAGTTCATCGAGAACGCCGTGGAGAGCCGGATGGGCGGGCATCCCCGGAACATCATCTTCCTCACCTGCGACGCCTCGGGCGTCATGCCGCCGATCGCGAAGCTCACGCCGGACCAGGCGCTTTACCACTTCATCTCGGGCTACACCTCGAAGATCGCGGGGACCGAGATCGGCCTCGGCAAGGAGCCCGAAATCACCTTCAGCGCCTGCTTCGGCGGGCCGTTCATGGTCCACACTCCCTACACGTACGCGAAGATCCTGCGGTCGAAGATCGAGCGTCACGGCGTCGACTGCTGGCTCGTCAACACCGGCTGGGTCGGCGGACCGTACGGCGTCGGGAAGCGGATCAGCATCCGGTACACGCGGGACCTCCTGAACGCGGCCCTCGACGGAAAGCTCCGGGACGTGGAGGTCCAGGTCGATCCGGTCTTCGGCTTCGCGGTCCCGCTGACGTGTCCGGGAGTTCCCGACCACGTTCTTCGCCCCGCCGAGGCGTGGCCCGACAAGACCGAATACATGAAGAAGTACCGGCAGCTCGCCGCCCGCTTCATCGAGAACTTCCGGAAGTTCGAGGGCGACACCCCCGCCGAGATCGTCGCCGCCGGGCCGAAGGTCTGATGACGTTCCGCTTCGCGGCGCGGGCGGCCTCGATCCCGGGTTCGGCGACGCTGGAGGTCCTTCGGGCGGCGGCGGCCCTCCGCGAGCGAGGCGTCGACGTCGTCGACCTCGGCCCGGGCGAGCCCGACTTCCACACGCCGGAGTTCATCAAGGAGGCCGCGGTCGCGGCGATCCGGGCGAACGTCACGAAGTACACCGACGCGATGGGGATCCCGGAGCTCCGGTTCGCCATCTCGGACCACTACCGGAAGGCCTGGAACTGCCCCTGGCCGTCCCGAAACGTCCTCGTGACCGCGGGAGGAAAGCAGGCGCTCCACACGGCCTGCCTCGCCCTGTTTCAGGAGGGGGACGAGGTCCTCGTCCCATCGCCCTACTGGGTCTCGTTCCCCCAGATGGTCCGGCTCGCGGGGGCCCGGCCTGTCTTCGTCCCGACCTCGGCGAAAGAGGGCTTCCGGCTGACGGCGGCGGAACTCGAGACGGCCTCGACGCCGGCGACCCGCGGCGTCATCGTCAACACACCGAACAACCCGACGGGGGCCGTCCTTTCGCCTTCGGAGATCGAGGCCATCGTCCGGCTCGCCGCCAGGCGGGGCTGGGTCGTCGTCTTCGACGAGTGCTACGACCGCCTCGTCTACGAGGGGGAGCATTTCTCCGCGGCCGCCCTCGCGGCCGCGTTCCCGCAGAACCTCGTCGTCTGCGGCTCTCTCTCGAAGACCTACGCCATGACGGGCTGGCGGATCGGATTCGCCCTCGGGCACGAGGAGCTGATCGCGATGATGGGGCGGATCGTGTCGCACGCCACGACGAACGTCTGCTCGGTCACTCAGCGCGCCGCGCTCGCCGCCCTGACGAGCCCCGACGAGGCGGAGGCGGCCACGCGCGAGATGTGTCGCGAGTACGCCCGGCGCCGCGGATTTCTCGTGCCGGCGCTGAACGCCCTTCCCGGCGTCAGCTGCACCAATCCCGGCGGCTCCCTGTACGCCTTTCCGGACGTCTCGGCGCACTACGGGAGGAAGATGGGAGGGATCGAGCTGGCCGGCTCGATCCCCTTCGCGAAGGCCCTTCTCGAGTCGGCGGCCGTGGCCGTCACCCCCGGGATCGCGTTCGGCGAGGACCGGTGCGTCCGCCTCTCCTTCGCCACGTCGATGGAACGGCTGGAAGAGGGGATCACCCGGATTCGGAGGGCGCTCGCCGGAATCCGGTAGGCGAGGGAAGGGGATTCGGGATGGGCGAAATCCGGGATCGGGACCACTTCGACCTCGTCGTCATCGGGTCGGGGCCCGCGGGAGAGAAGGGGGCGGCCCAGGCGGCGTACTTCGGCAAGCGTGTGGCGCTCGTCGAGCGGATGCCCGAACCGGGAGGGGCCTCGGTCCACACGGGGACGCTGCCGTCCAAGACCCTCCGGGAGGCGGCGCTCTATCTGACGGGGTTCCGGCGGCGCGAGCTGTACGGGATGACGCTGACGCTCGACCGGAAGAAGAGCCTCCGGACACTCTCCGGGCGGCTGCGGGCCGTGACCGACGGTCAGGTGCGGCAGATCCGCCGGAACCTCGAACGGCACGACATCGCCGTCTTCGAAGGAGAGGC
>DATIWM010000218.1:0-11857 GCA_035519355.1 Thermoanaerobaculia bacterium
ACCGTCTCAGGGCCTCGGAGTCTGGCAAGCGCGTCTCAGTTGTCCGTCTCACGCTACGACAGAGCGAAGCGCGGTCCTTCATGGGAAGACGAAGAAGTACGGGTCGTAAATCAGGGTCCGGTTCCCCGCGGGACTGTGGTACTCCTTGTACTGCCCGGCGACGACGTCGAACACCGCGATCCAGAACTCCACGTCCGTGAACGTCGGAATCGCGATCCAGGCCTTCCCGTTGTCCGTCGCCGTGTTGATCCGGATCAGGTACTCGTAATCGGCCGGGTCGAGAATCCAGAACGCGCCCGTCGCGTCCGTCAGCGCCGCGACCGGGAGATTCGCCTCCGCGCCCCCCGCGTACTGGTTCTTCCAGTGGCTCGTCACCTTGTATCGGCCGTTCACCAGGCACATCGTGAAGGCGTTCGGTGCGCAAACAATCGGGTTGCCCCAGCTCACGACGACGGTCTGCGTCCTGGTATTCGAGCCGCCCCCATTCGAGGCGGTCAGGGAGACCTGATAGGTGCCCTTGCTGAAGGTATGGGCAGGGTTCTGGACGGAAGAGGTCCCGCCGTCCCCGAAGTCCCAGGACCAGGACGTGGGAAAACCGGTCGAGGTGTCGGTGAACTGCACCCGCTGGCCTGCTTTCGGCGTCGCCGAGAAGAAGGTGAAGTCCGCGCTGGGGCCCGATATCGCGGGGAAGCTGCTGACGAGTGCGGTAGCGTCCACGGAGCCGAGCCCCGTGGCGAGGTCGTAGCCCGGCCCCGCGGAGAATCCCGCGACGCCGGGAACACCGTTGTCGCCGGCCGTGACGTCGTGGAAGACCGCGGGTCCTCCGCCCGAGTACTGCGCCGCCCCGAGCCGGTAGAAAACGGGATTCGGGTTCCCCTGGCGGCCGCCGGCTTTCTGGAGGACCAGCGCCATGATCCCGGCGAAGGAGGGCGCCGCGAAGGAGGTTCCGGAGGAGACCCAGAAGGAGCCCACGCCGGGGTCGTACTCCTGGAAGAAGACGTAGCCGACGTTCGAGGCGGCGTTCAGGGAGACGTCCGGGACGTCGCGGAAGCCATCGCCCGGGACTCCCGGCGCCGACTGCCACGAGGGCTTGGCGTAGTAGGCCGACGGACCGCCACCCGTCGCCCAGAGCTCGGAGCCACCACTCACGGCCGCGCTCTCGTTCCAGGCCTGCTCCGGAATGTACGACTTCACGGAGCGATGCGTCCCGGGGGCGTTCTGCGTACTCCAGTACTGGGACGAGCTCGCGTCCACGAACTCGGTCCCTCCCACGCTCACGTTGTACGGCGTGGACGAGAGCCCGTTCACCGCACGTCCGGAACCCGATTTCGAGCTGGGATCGTCGCAGTCGGACACCCCGCTGTCCCCCGAGGCGACGAAGACGGTCATGCCCTGGGCGGCCGCCTGCTGCCACAGGGCGTTGTAGAAATGCCGCCCCGAAGCTCCGAGGTCGCTCTCGCAGAGTCCGTAGCTCAACGTCATGATCGAAGCGAGGTTGTTATCCACGATGTACTGCGCCGAGAGGTCGATGCCGTCGCTCGTGAGCGTGTCTTTCGAAACGACGAGGTTGACGGTCGCTCCGGGCGCCACCGCTCCGGCCCACTGAACGTCGAGGTCCGCTTCGCTCTCGTCGTCCTTGACGAGCCCCGGGTCCGGCCCGTTGAGCGTGATGACAGGATCCAGAGCCGGCAGGCCGAAGTAGCTCCGGAAATTCTGCACGTCGGCGATCTGGATGTTGCTCCGTGAGACCACGGCGATCGTCTGCCCTCTGCCATCGACCCCGGCGGCGAGGAGGGGGGCCGTGTTGTAGATGGTGGCAAAGTCCGCGGGCCCGAGGCCGTTGGTCCCGTCCGAAAAGACGATGGAGGGATGGGAGCGCGGCCGGGAGAGCTTGAAGAAGTCGTGCAGGGACACGACCCCCCACACGACGTCCTGCAGACCCCGGGGCACTTCGGGGTCCCGGACGTTCGCATGGTGAAGCCTTCCTCCGGCAACGAAGTCCCGCATCTCCGTTCGGAAGGTCGTCTCGACCTGCGCAACGGTGCCGCTGAAGTTGATCCACCCCCTCCCCGGCGCCACCTTGTCGATGGCGAAGCCGTTCCGCTGGAGCCAGTCCAGAACGGCGTTCAGGTCCTCGTCGGCGATCCCGAACTCCCGCCCGTACTCTTCGGGCGTCAGCCAGCGGTGGTAGTTGGGCGAGGAGGGATCGAGCTGCTCCGCGAGAAGGCGCTCGCGCCGGTCGGAGACGCCGGCCGGTGACCGAAGCACGAGAGTCATCCTCTCGACCGGCAGGGTGCCGTCCGTCGGTCCGACCTCGACGGCCCCCGAGATCCGCGGCGAGACGTTCCCGGGGACCCGTACCGTGTCGGTGTCGGCCACGACGCGTGCCGGGGCCGCGGATACGGGGCTCGCGAGAAAACCCGCTACGGCGAGGACGAGAACGAGAGGCCGGTTCCGCACGTGATGTTCCAGAGTGTCATGGACTTCGAGCCCCCTGTCGAGGAGCGAAAAAGGAGGGAGGCTGCGAGGGGCGGCCTCCCGGACCACGGACGACGACGAACGTGTCTCTTGTCTACGCGGCCGGGAGGGGCGGGGGCGAGCGTCCCGTGAGATCCGGTAGGGTGGGACGGGCAGGAGGTACGTCAACGGATGGCGGGACGTCGAGCGTCGAATCCGGCGCGGGGTCGATCGCCGGCCCGACGACTCCCTCATGCGTGCTCGAGAGGACGCACGAGAGGCACGCGCCATCCTGGGAATTCGCCGTCGCCGCATGAACGTGCACGCCTGCGAGTGCGATGAGGAGGAGGGCCAGGAGTCCCGCGGTAAGGATCCGTCGCCCGAACCATCTCATGGCGGGGGATTCTAGCAAACGCGTATCAATCTCCCGAGTCGCGGCGCGAGAGGAGAAACGCGCCGATGAAGACGACGGCCCCCGTCAGGATGATGGCCGCCCCGGACGCCACGTTCAGAGCCACCGAGATCAGGAGCCCCCCCAGGACCATCAGGAGCGCCGCGGCGATCGAGCCCAGGAGGAGCCCCGGCCACCGGTCGAAGAGGGTCCGCGCGGTGGCTCCCGGAAGGACGAGGAGGGCCGAGACCAGGAGGATCCCGACGACCTTCAGCGCCACGACGACCGTGACCGAGATCAGGACGAGGACGAGGAGGCGCATCGCCCCCACGTTCACGCCGGCGGCGCGGGCCCCGTCCTCGTCCACCGACGCGAGGAGGAGCGGCCGGAACCAGGCCGCGAAGACGGCCAGGACGGCCAGCGCGGCCGCGGCGAGGAGCGCGAGGTCAGACGGCGCGACCGTCAGGATGTTCCCGAAGAGCAGGCCAAACAGGTCGATGTTCGTCTTCACGAAGCCGAGCGCGACGACGCCCACGGCCATCGCGGCCACGGTGGTGACGCCGATGGCGGCGTCTTCGGAGATTCCGGACGCGTCCGAGGCGCGCGCCGCGGCCCCGGCGACGACCAGCGCCGCGGCGAGAGCGCCGAGGCCGGGCGGGAGGCCCGCGAGCGTCGCCAGGGCCACGCCGCCGAAGGCCGCGTGAGCCACGCCCGACCCGGCGAAGGCGAGCCGCCGGAGGACGACGAAAAACGAAAGAGCGCCGCAGAGAACCGCCGCCAGGACGCCCGCGAGAAGCGCCCGCTGGAAGAACGGGAAGGCCAGGAACTCCGTCACCGGGACGCCTCCACGGGCTCCTCCGTCACGCCGCCGTCCACGCGGAAGAGGGCGTCCGCCCCTCCCATCGAGTCGGTGTCGTGCGAGACGAAGAGAACGGTCCTCCCCGCCTCCGCCTCCTCGGCGATGACGCGGCGGAGAGACATGAGCCCCTTTGCGTCGAGCGCCGTGTCCGGCTCGTCGAGGACGAGAATCGCCGGCCCTCCCGCCAGCGCGCGCGCCAGAAGAACACGCTGGCGCTGCCCGCCGGAGAGCTTCCCCACCGGGCGATCCAGCGTCTCCTCGGGAAGTCCGGCGCGGCGGAGCGCTACGCGAGCCTCGGCCCGCGCGGCCTCCCGCCGCCCGAGCCCGGGGCGGGGGTCGAGCGACAGGGCGACGAGGTCGGTCCCCGAGACCGGCGCGCGGGGCGAGAGCGTCGACCGCTGAGAGAGGTAGCCGATCCGCGGCCGCGGCACCTCGCGCCCCGCGTCGTCCACGAACGCGACCCGGCCCACATCGGCCTCGAGCGCCCCGACGAGGAGGCGGATGAGCGTCGTCTTGCCGCCGCCGTTCGGCCCGACCAGGGCGGTCCGGACGCCGGGAGGCACGGTGAACGAGACCTTCTCCAGAATCCGCCGTCCCCCGAGCGAGGCCCCGATTCCCTCGAAGCGGATTCCGACGCTCACAGGCCCCCCAGCCCTTCGCGGAAGGCGCGGGCATTGAAGCGGAGGAGCTCGTCGTACCGGGCGCACCCCGGAAGGCCCCCGATCGGATCGACGGTCGCGAGCCGGAGCCCGGCCTCGCCCGCCACGACGCGCGCCGCGTCCTCCGGGAACTGCGGCTCCGTGAAGAGAGTCCCGATACCCTGGCGGCGCGCCACGAGGATCAGATCCAGGATCTCCCGCGGCGTCGGCTCCCGCCCCGGAGCGGGCTCGATGGCGGCCGCCGGCTTGAGGCCATAACGGTCCGCGAAGTAGCCCCAGGCCGCGTGCGCCGTGACGATGGACGATCCGGCCACGGGTCGGAGTGTCTCCGCGAGCTCCGCGTCGAGACGCTGCAGCGAGGCGGCCAGCGCCGCCGCGCGCTCCCGGTACCCGGCCGCGCCGTCCGGATCGAGCGCGGAGAGCTCGTCGGCAAGCGACGGAAGGGCCTTCGCCGCGAGGGGCGGCGAGAGCCACCAGTGCGGGTCGTGGCCGAGATCGCCGTGCGCGTGCCCTCCGTGGATCTCGCCCCCCTCGGCCGCCTCGATCCCCGCCGCCCGGCCGGCGTCGAAAAGCCGCGCCTGCGAGGCGCAGGCCGCCGCCAGCTTCGCCGCCCAGGCGTCGTACCCGGCTCCGACCGTCACCACGAGGCGCGCCGGCGCGACGAGGCGGACTTCCCTCGGCGTCGGTTCGAAGACGTGGGGCGACGTGCCCGCGGGAACGAGCGTCCGGACGTCCCAGCCCGGGCCCGCCACCCGGGCCACGAGGTCCGCGAGCGGCGGGATCGTGGCGGCGGCCACGGTCCGCTGCGGCGCCGGCGCTTCAGAAGAGCAGGCGCCGAGCGCGAGGAGAGTGAGGAAAGCCGCCAGGCGGGGCATCACCCCCATTGTCGGGGGTCGGCCCCGGTTTCCCCAAGCGCAACCGTCTTCGCCGTGGCGCTCAGAATCAGCTCCGCCGGAGAGGGTTGACGCCGTTTCCTTGAAGGGAGACGATTCGCTCCGTCCGACGATGACCTGCACCGAGCACGACGATCACGGGCACCGGCACGGCCCCGGCTGCGGGCACCGGGAGGTCCGCCATCGCGACCATGCGGACTACCTGCACGACGGACATCTCCACGCCCCCCACGAGGGGCACGCGGACGAGCACCGCCTCGACGTGAACCGGAGCCGCCCCGGCGCCTGCGCCCCGGTGGAGTGCAACGACCGGCACGCGGCCGGATGCGGGCACGAACCGGTCCCCCACGGCGACCACACCGACTTCGCCGTGGGAGGGTCCCTCCACCATCCCCACGGCGACCACTGCGACCTGCACGGGAAGCTCTGAGGCCGCCGCCGGCCTCAATCAGCCCGGCCGTCCCGCCAGAAGGCGCGAGAGCTCCTCGCGGACGCCCGGGGCGAGATAGAAGCGCGGGTAGAGGAGGTCGTCGCCGGGAGAGATCAGGCCGTCGGCCACCGCCTGCGCCGCGAGAGGCGTTCCCGGGTAGACCCGGATTCCGGCGGTGATCTTGAGGCTCTCCAGCCGGAGCGAGTCGGCGAACGCGAGGCTCTCCTCGATCGTCTCCCGCGTCTCGCCGGGGCCGCCGAGGAGAAGGAACCCGTTCCGGCGGATGCCGCGGCGGGCGAGCGCCTCCGAGACGGTCCGGACGTCGCCGGGCCGAAAGCGCTTGTTCATCGCCACGAGAACCGCCACGCTCCCGCTCTCGAAGCCAAGGCTCGCCTCCGTGCAGCCGGCTTCCGCCATCGCGTCGGCCAGCTCACCGTCCAGCGCATAGGGGTAGAGGATGCAGCGCCACCTGATCGGCAGGCGGAGAGCCGCGATCTCCCGGCAGAGCGACAGGCTGTAACCGGGCGGCAGGTTGAAGACGTTGTCGACGAAATAGAACCGGAAGAAGCCGGCCTCGCAGAGCCGGGCCAGGTGGGTGGCGACTGCGGCCGGCGAGCGAAAGCGGATGGGGCGCCCCTCGATGCTCGCCGTCGAGCAGTAGGAGCAGTCGAGCGGACAGCCCCGCCGGCTCTGGACGGGAAGGAGCAGCTCCGGATCGCCGGGATCAACCGATCGCCAAGTCGTCTCGTCGGGAAACGGGAGAAGATCGAGGTTCCGGGTCGGGGCCGGCGGCGGGCCGGCCGCGCGTCCCGCCACGTCCACGCCGGGAAGGCCGGCGACGTCGTCTCCCGCCTCGAGCCGGCGAAGTATCTCCGGGAACGCCGCCTCGCCCTCGCCGCGAACGCCGAGGTCGGCTCCGAGGTATGCGAGGGTCTGCCGCGGAAAGATGCTGTACCCGGCTCCACCGACGACGACCGGAGCGTCCGTTTGGACCCGGCACGCGGCCACCGCCTCCGCGACGAGCGGGAGAAGGAACCGCGGACTCTGCATGTTCTGGTCGTCGACGTTCCGGACGGAGAAGCCGACGACGTCCGGCCGGAACCGCGTCACCGCCTCCGTCACGGACTCGGCCGGGATGGCGCCGGCCGGGACGTTCAGGAGTTCGACGTCGTGGCCGGCCCGCCGGGCCGCTGCCGCCACCATGCCGAGCCCCAGCGGCAGGACGGTCATGCCGAGTCGCTCCGTTTCGACCGAGACGAGGAGCGCCTTCACCGGCCGCCCCCGGGCGACGCGGACGGTCCGCGGTCCGGCCGGCATCCACCTTTCGAAAAGAAACTTCCCAACCGCCTCCAGCTCCTTCGCCGTCACGCCCGGGCCGCCGGTCCCGTGACCGTCCTCACGATACCCCTTGACGGAAGGGCTTCTCCCTTGATTTCCCGGCATTCGAGCCCTAGTTTTTGAGACGGAGGCTCAATATGAACGGCGAGAAGGAGAAGTCGGACCCGGGGGCTCCGGAGGACACCAGGGCGATCCCGGAAGTCACGAAGGCGGTCGAGCTGACGAACGACGCGCTCGCATCCGTATCGGG
This sequence comes from Thermoanaerobaculia bacterium, assembly GCA_035519355.1. Taxonomy (GTDB): domain Bacteria; phylum Acidobacteriota; class Thermoanaerobaculia; order UBA5066; family UBA5066; genus DAOMFB01. Next base: position 7,278 of record DATIWM010000218.1, read on the forward strand.
CGGAAGCGGTAACCTGACCACCGTCCTGACTAACCTGGCCAACATGAAGCACGAATCGCTAAAGGGCATCGCCCAGAATCTCCGCGGGTAGACGGCCGGGAGCGTCGCGGCCCGCACTCCCTGGGCCGGTTCTTACGTCCGCTCGTCCAGCGCGCGACCGAGGTGGGATCGGACCGGCATCTCGAAGGTCCAGGCCGAGGTGCGCTGGAGGGAGTGCTCGTGGTGGGCGGACTCGTCCCACGCGGCGAGGGCGCTGCGGCGCTCGCGGATCCACTCCTCCGTCACCTCGCCCCGCTCGGCCATCCGGTCGAGGCGCTCGCGCTGGAGCCCCTTGTCGCCGATCTCGGGGTGGCAGTTGACGCCCCAGATCCGCGGCAGAACGCCGTCCGCACGGCGGACGAACTCGCACATCGTCACGGCGTCCGTGAGGCCGGTCGGCCCCGGCGCCTCGAAGGCGAGGAAGTGCGTTCCCGGCCGACCCGTCGGGACCAGGTCGTAGAGGCGGCTGTCGAGCACCTTGATGTCGGGCCCGCCGTTGTCGTTCCAGAAGCCGGAGAAGAAGGGATGGTCACGGGCGTCCGTCGTCAGGACGTTTCCGACGACGCCCTGGCTCTTTCCCCCTTTCAGCTCGCTCCGGAGGAACGCCTCGGCGATCCCCGCCCAGCGGACGAGGACGCCGAAGGAGTGGCAGATGGCGAACAGTGCCGTCGCCGGCGTCGAGAAGACGTCGTCGAAGAAGCGGAAGAGCGGCCCCTCCCAGGAGGGGTCTTCCAGGATCCCCTGCGAGCCGGGCGACCGTCCGTCGTTCTGCCGGGGGTCGAGGGCCCCCGGGCCGCCCGAGCCGACGACCAGGGCGAAGCGGGAGGCGGCGGAGCGGGGCACCGCGCCGCGTCCGCGAACGTCGTAGCTGATCACGCGGACGCCCGGGACGCCCCCGCCGCGCTCGAGCCGCTCCTGGTGCGCGATGTTCAGGATCGTCTCGACGATCGACTGGTGGCCGAGATTCGGGTAGCCATGGTGCATGTCGAGGACGGCCACGTCCAGCGTCCCCGCCTCCGGAGCGGGCTCGTCTCCGGGCGCGTCGACGCGCGCGTACGACAGCGAGAGCCCCGGCGGGACCCAGATGCTGGCGACACGCTGATAGGGACGTTCCATGGAGGGGGGATATTCTGCCCGGGCGGCCCGGGTCAGACGTTCTCCTGCTTCAGCCGCCGCGTCATCAGGGCGCGAAGCGCGTCCTTCGGGGAAACCTGTCCCGAGAGGATCTCCCCGACGCTCTCGGCGATCGGCATCTCGACGTTCACCGAGCGGGCCAGCTCCACGAGAACGGCCGCCGTCGCGACCCCTTCGGCCACCTCGCCCCCGAGCGACGCGAGCGCCTCGGCGACGGTCCGGCCGGCGGCGAGTGCGAGGCCGACGCGCCGGTTTCGCGACAGGTCGCCCGTGGCCGTGAGGAGGAGGTCTCCCACGCCGGCGAGGCCGGCGAACGTGTCGGGCAGGCCGCCGAGCGTCGTCCCGAGGCGCCGGATCTCGGCGAGCGCGCGCGTCAGGAGAGCCGCCCGCGTGTTGTGCCCCAGTTTCAGCCCGTCCACGATCCCGGCGGCGATGGCGATGACGTTCTTCGCGGCGCCCGCGATCTCCACGCCGACCACGTCGGACGAGCCGTAGAGCCGGAACGTGGGCGAGGAGAGGAGCCCCTGCACCGACAGGGAGATCTCCGGATCGGAGCTGGCGACCACCGCCGCCGCCGGAAGACCCTGCGCCACCTCGGCGGCGAAGGTCGGCCCGGACAGGACGGCGAGCCCCGAAGTCCGGGTGAGGACGTCGCCGAGGATCTGCGTCGTCCGCCGTTTCGACCCGATCTCCAGCCCCTTCGACATCGCCACGAGCGGGACGGAGGCCGGGAGGAATTCGCGAAGACGCCCGGCTTCATCGGCGGTCCCCTGGACCGAAACCGCCCAAAGGACGGCCGCGGCGCCGTCGAACGCCGCGCCCGCGTCGGCCGTGACCGAGACGCCCTCGGGGACCGCCGGAGCCCCGGCGAGAGCCGGGTGCCGGCGCGTCGCCGCCAGCGTCTCGACGGCATCGCGCCCGCTGCCGAGGAGACCCACGTCGAGCCCCGCCCCGGCGGCATGCATCGCGAAGGCCGTGCCCCACGCCCCCGCGCCCACGATCGCCACCTTCGTCATTCGTCCTCCCTTCCGAGCCGGCGCTCCGTCCCCGAAAGGAGCCGGCCGATGTTCGCCCGATGCGAAAAGACGAGGAGGAGGGCGGCGGCGACGGCGGCGACGACCGCCCCTTCCGGAGCGTGGAAGACGTACCCCATCGTGACCGGAAGGAGGCAGGCCGCGGTCACGGAGCCGAGAGAGACGTACCGCGTGGCGGCCACCACGAGGACGAAGACCGCCACGATGACGAGAACGGACGCGGGAGACAGGACGGCGAACGCGCCGACGGCGGTGGCGACCCCCTTGCCGCCGCGAAAGCCGAAGAAGACCGGGAAGACGTGTCCGAGGACCGCCGCCACCGCGGCCGCGCCGAGCCAGCGCGGGTCGTACGTGACCGATCTCATCAGGAGGACCGCGACGACGCCCTTCAGGATGTCGAGGAGGGCCACGACGAGCGCCAGGCCTTTTCCGGCCGTCCGGAGGACGTTCGTTCCCCCCGCGTTGCCCGAACCGATCGTCCGGATGTCGATGCCGCGGGTCAGCCGGACGAGGATCGTCGCGAAAGTCAACGAGCCGACGAGATAGGAGAGGACGAGCGCCGTCTCCTCGCGCCAGAGTCCGCTCACGTCCGTTCACCCTCCCGCGATCCCATCAGGTGCCGACGGATCATGACGAGGGCGGCCGTCGTGGTCCAGCGGCGGACGAGCGTGCGGTTCCCCGGGAACTGGAAGCGCTGGTGACGGCGGATTCCGCTTTCCGCGTCGAGGGCGATGTGGACGGTGCCGACCGGCTTGTCCGGCGTGCCGCCCCCCGGCCCGGCGATCCCCGTCACCGAGAGGCCGACGGTCGCTCCGAAACGACGCCGCGCTCCGATCGCCATCTCCCGCGCCGTCTCCTCCGACACCGCCCCGAAGCGCTCGAGCGTCTCGGCGAGAACCCCCACGAGCTCGATCTTGGCGGGGTTCGCGTAGGTCACGGCCGAGCCGAGAAGGTAGTCCGAGGAGCCGGGTACGTCGGACAGGCGGCCGGCCAGGAGCCCGCCCGTACACGATTCGGCGAGGCCGAGCGTCTGTCCGTGCGTCCTGAGGAGGTCCCCCACGACCCCTTCCAGCGTCTCTTCGTCGCGACCGAAGACCTCCTCGCCGAGAACCCGCCGGAAGTCCCCTTCGATCCGGTCGAGCACCCGGGTCGCCTCCTCCGGCGCGCCGCGCGCCGCGAAGTGGAGCTGCACCTCGCCGGCGTTCGCGAGGATCGTGACCGGTCTGTCGGGGTGTGCGGCGTAGACCGGCTTCACCCGCTCCTCCACGACGCTCTCCGGGAGGCCTCCCACCTTCAAGACGCGGCGGTGGACGCCCGCGGTCCCGTAGACGCGGGTGAGCAGCGGCGCGGCTTCCGCCGTCCACATCTCCTTCATCTCGGCCGGGACGCCCGGCAGAAGAACCACCGTGCGGCCGGGAGCCTCGACGAGAAACCCCGGAGCCGAGCCTCGAGTGTTCTGGAGGACGACGGCGCCCTCGATGACGTCGGCCTGCTTCTCGTTCACCTTCGGCATCTCGAACCCGCGGCGGCGGAAGCGCTCCTTGAGGCGGGAGAGAATCTCTTCGTCGCGAACGAGCGGGCGTTTCAGGATCGCGGCGAGGACCTCTTTCGTCCGGTCGTCGGCCGTCGGGCCGAGACCTCCCGAGACGACGAGAAGCGGCGCGCGGTCGAGCGCCAGGCGCAGCTCGGCCGCGAGCTCCTCCCACTCGTCCCCGACGCAGGCCTTCCGGACGACCCTCACCCCCATCGACTCGAGCTCCCCCGTCAGGAAGAGCGAGTTCGTGTCGAGACGGGTCGTCCCCAGGAGCTCGCTCCCGACGGCGAGGATCGAGGCGGTGGCGGAGACGGCATCGCTCATCGGACCGGCGACTCCTCTTCCTGGAGCTTCCGAAGCAGCGCCTCCCATTCGGCCATCTTCTCCGAAACCGTTCTCTTTCTGCTTTCGATCTCCGACCGGATCGAGCGAACCCTGTCACCATCTCGGCTGACGGAAGGATCCGAAAAGGATTCTTCAAAGGAAGAAATCTCCTTCTCGAGCCCCGTGATCTCCGATTCAAGCGCCTCGAGCCGGGCGACGTCTTTCTGGCGCCGCCTTTCTGCGGCACGGACCGGGCGCTTAGCCCTCGGTCGGCCGGTGTCAAGGGTCCCGGACCGCTCTGCGGCGCGCGAAGCGCGCCCTTGACTCCGACCGACCGAGCGCACGTTTCCATCCATCGGCGGCTGCATCTGCAGCCGCCGCATATCAGAATCTTCGTCTCTCTTGCGGCGCGTCAACTCGCTGTAGTTGCCCTCGAAGTCTTCCATCGTCCGCGCCCCGGGGGAGCCTCCGATCTCGAGGACGCGCGTGGCAATCCGGTCGACGAACCAGCGGTC
>DATIWM010000219.1:0-2826 GCA_035519355.1 Thermoanaerobaculia bacterium
ACGGGTCTCCCCTGATCGCCGACTTCGTGGACCTGACGGTGACCCATCCGGGGCCGGGGGCCTCCGACCTCGACAATCTCGCCGCCCCGATTCTGCGCAACTGCGCGGGGTGTCCCCTTCAGGGCATGAGTGCCGTGGATGAGGCCAATCTGCTCGCTCCCGACCTGGTCGCGTTCTGGGGCGGGAATAACGATGTCTTGAACGCGATGTTCGCTGGAGTCGCGATCGTCGGCGTGACGGTGACGCCGCCGGATTCCTTCGCCGCGAGCTACAACGAGGTGATGACGGGACTCTCGGCTTCGGGCCGCACGCTCGTGACGTACAACATTCCGAACATCGTCGACATCCCGTACGCCACGACGATTCCCCCGGTCGTCGTGGACCCGGCGACGATGCAGCCGGTCCTGGTCGGCGGGCAGCCGGTGCCGCTTCTCGGGCCCGGGGACGCCGCGTATCCGTGCACCCCGGCCCCCCCCTGCGGGCTTCCGCCAGGCTCGCTGGTTATGCTGCCGGCGTCCCAGCTCCTGGCCGCGGGTTACGGACTCCCCCCGGCGGTCTGCCCGCCGAGCCTGCCATATTGCGGCCAACCGCTGCCGCACGGCACCTTCACGCCGCCGGCGACGCTCAGTCCCGGAGTCGTTCTCTACCCGGACGACATCGCGACGATCGTGTCCACCACGAACGCGTACAACCAATCGATTGCGTCGGCGGCGACGGCCAACGGCGCGATTCTGATCGATGCCAACGCGTTGTTCGCCGACGTGGCCGCCCACGGATACGACATCGGCGGCATCCATCTCACGAGCGCCTACGCTACGGGGGGCCTCTTCTCCTACGACGGCGTGCACCCGAGCGCCATCGGGTACGGGGTCATCGCCGACGTCTTCATCCGGACCCTCAATGCGGTGGCGGGGACGACCATCCCCGAGCCGAACTTCTCGGACATCCTGTTCACGCCCAACGTTCCGAACGTCGGGGGCGCGAGCGTGACCTCGAACGGGGGGCCCTGGCACTACTCGTTCGACACCTGGCGCGCGGCCCTCGGGACGGCGTTCTCGCCCCGTCTCGCCGTCGTGATGCCGGCGGTTCCGCGCGCGGCCGCACCCGCACTCCCGCGGCGGCCGACGCCGCGGACCGTCCGCACTCTCGACCGGGCGCACGACCCGCGCGACTAGGCGGACGGACAGGCGAAAAACCCTCTCGGCGGAAGCCCCGGGGCGACCCGGGGCTTTTTCCTGCCCGCCCCCCGGGATCGGCCTCGGGTGGACGGCGCCCCCCGCTTCTGCTAGATTTCGCCGTCTTTTCGGGGGACAGGGCTCATGATGATTCCGGCGACTCAGCTCCGCAGCGGCATGCTCATCATTCACAACGGCGAGCTGCACCGCGTCCACGACATGGTCCACAAGACCCCGGGAAACCTCCGGGGGTTCGTCCAGGCCAAGATGCGCAACGTGCGCTCGGGCTCGATGAACGAGCACCGCTTCGGCTCGACCGACCGCGTCGAGAAGGCCTCGCTCGACGAGCGGGAGATGGAGTACCTCTATTCCGACGCGGCGGGCCATCACTTCATGGACCAGACGACGTACGACCAGGTCACGCTGTCGGACGAGGTCATCGGCGAGCAGATGAAATACCTGCTGCCGAACACCGCGATCCACGTCGACTTCTACGAGGGCAACCCCGTCGGCATCGAGCTGCCGAACACCGTCACGCTCAAGGTCAGCGAGACGCAGCCCGGGATGAAGGGCGCGACCGCGTCGGCCTCCTACAAGCCGGCGACGCTCGAGACGGGGCTGCAGGTGATGGTCCCGCAGTTCGTCGAAGCGGGCACCCGGATCACGATCGACACGCGCGACAACAGCTACCTTTCGAGGGCGTAGCGGCCGCGCTCGCCTCGCGAGACGACGGCTCGAAATTTTCGTGTAAGAGCCGTATGCTGTTCCAGCATAATTATTTGATTCGATTGGTCTTTTTGGCTTGACCCCCGCGTCGGGCCGCCCGGATAATCCGCCCGTGCGTTTCCGTTCCCCCATTCCGGCGGCACTCCTGGCCGCCGGGCTCCTTCTCGCCGGTGCGCCTGCCGAAGGCAAGACCGTCCACAGGAAGAAGCCGGCGCCCGCCTCCAGGGCCGCCGCGGCCCGGCCGGCGTCGCGGCGTCTAGCCCGTGTCGAGCCGGCGGAGCCCTACGGGCCGTTCCTGCCCCTCGAGGCCTACGACTACCCCCGGCCGGAGTGCTCCCCGTTCGATGCGGTCGTCGAGGCCCGGGAGCACGCGACGGAGGGAGAGGAAGCGCCCGACATCGACGTCGCCGAGGAGGAGGGCGTGGGCGTCCCGCCGGCGCCGAACCCGCTGACCCGGGCGGCCCGCAAGCTCGGCTCGTGGCTCCGGCCGAAGTCCTCCGCCTCGACGATCCGTCCCGAGGACGTGGACCTCTCCGACATCCTGACGGCCGGAGTCCAGATCCCGGTCGAGGGCGTCGACGCGAGCCGGCTGAAGGACTCGTTCCTGAACTCGCGCGGACAGCACCGGAAGCACCTGGCGATCGACATCGGAGCCCCGAAGGGCACCCCGGTGCTCGCGGCCGCGGACGGCGAAGTGATCACCCTCCGCCGGGAGAAGCGCGGCGGGATCTCGCTGTACCAGAAGGACTCGTCGGGCCGCTATCTCCTCTATTACTGCCACCTGACGCGCTATGCCCCGGCGCTGCGCGAGGGACGGAGGGTCCACAAGGGCGACGTCATCGCCTACGTGGGCCGGACCGGCCACGTCATCGGCGGCGCCCACTTGCACTTCTCGATCACCCGCCTGGCCCAGGACGACGACAAC
>DATIWM010000220.1:0-28429 GCA_035519355.1 Thermoanaerobaculia bacterium
TGCCGAGGACGTCGGTCAGGACACCCGTTTCGGCCTGCGGGATGTCGACCGCGTCCTGCGTCTGGAAGATGCACCCCTTCATGCAGTCGTTACAGATCCGGTGCCCCGTGCCGGGCAGCATCGGGTTGTCGATGCAGACGAGAGCGAGGGCGCCGAGCGAGTCCCCGTCGCGGCGGAGGGCGTGCATCTCGCCGATCTTCTCGTCGAGCGGGCAGCCCGACAGCGGGACGCCGAGGGGGTTCGTCTTGAACCCGCCCTCCTTCTTCACGAACCCTTTGGCGCAGGAGTCCTTGTCCCGCTCCTGGCAGAGGAGGCAGTAGAACGCCTCGCCCGTCACCTCGCGGCCCGTCTTCCGGCGATCGGTCAGGTCGAAGCCGTCGCGGTGCCTCAGGTGCGTCGGGAGCCCGGCCCGCACCTCGGGAAGCGCGGGATCGGGCCGCGTCGTCGGCACGAGCGCGTCGAACCTGACGGGCTTCGGGAGGACGAACGAGGCCCATCGGGCCGTCCGCCCGCGGTGCGCCGGGTCGAAGCGGAGGAGGGCGACCCAGGCGTCGAAAGCCTCCGTCCAGGCCGACAGCAGGGCGACGTCGTCCTCGGGAAGGGGCAGGCCGGTTCCGGCGGCGGCGCGGCGGAGCGCCGCGATCCGTTCGCGGGCGGCCTCCGGCGAGAAGGACGCGTCCTTCCCTCGCGGCGTCGCCAGCGAGGCAGAGAGGTCGAAGAGCATCCAACCGGTCCGGGCCACGCGAAGCTCCTCGTCGCCGGCGTCTCCCGCCACGAGATCGACGAGCGCGGCGCCCCGCCGGGCGGCGCCCGGGTCGACCGAGACGAGCGACGCCGGGTCCGGGAACTTCTTCGAGGAGCGCTTCTGGAAGACGGAGAAGCGGAAGCGGAAGAGGACGGACTCCTCGCCGGTTCTCCCGAGAAGCCCCGACCGCGCGCCTTCGATGTCGAACAGCTCCGCGACGAAGCGGGAGAGGAACCGGGCGGCTTCGACGAGGAGGGCGGAGAGCTCGGCCGGGGCCAGGGGCTCGAAGGCGCGGTAGCGCTCGAAGCGGGCGGCCAGGAGGGGGTCCGCGGCGGCGAGGCGCTGCCGGAAGAGCCGGTCCAGGCCCTCGAGGCGCGCCGGATCGTGGAGGTCGGCGTAGGTGAACCCGAGATTCATCGTCACTCCCTGTCGTCTGGACGAGGCGGGGCCGCACCCTGGAAGGGCGGGCCGGCCGGGGCCGGAAGCATAATCCGAACTCGCGCCGTGGCCGACAGAGACCGCTCCCCGGACCCCGAGACCCCGACGGACCTTCGCGCCGCCAGGAGCCGGTTCCTGTCCGAGTTCTCCCTGTCGCTCGTCGGGGAAGCCGACGTCCCGGCCTTCCTGGGGTGGGCGGTCGGGGAGATCGGCCGCCTCCTCTCCGTCGACCGGGTCGGCCTCTTCCTGTTCGACGGTCCGCCCGAGGAGGGGGTCCTCGCCGCGCGTTCCTCGTGGAGCGACGAGGGGATCCCGCCGCTTCCCGACACCCTCGCCAGCGACCGGACCGTCGGCCTGACCGCGGCCCTCGCGGGCCGTGCGCCCGTCGCCTCCGCCGACGCGCCGGACGATCCGGCGCTCGCCCCCGTCGCCGAGTCCCTGCGGCGGATCGGGACCCGGTCCCTTCTCGCGGCCCCGATCGTCGTGGACGACGTCCCCCGTGGATTCCTCTCGGCCGCCACTCTGCGGTCGCGCCGGGAATGGTCGGCCGAGGAGTCGGCCTTTCTGCAGGCCGCGGCGCGGCATCTCGCGGGCGCCTTCAAGCAGGTCGGGCTCCTCGATGAGATGGCGCGCCAGCGCGACCGCCTCTCGGTCCTCCTCGACGTCGCGGCGGCCGTGCAGCGTTCGACGACGCAGGAGGAGGTCGTCCGGACGGCGCTCGACGGGCTCCGCGAGACGCTCGGATTCCGGGCCGGTTTCATCGCGCTCATGACGCCATCCGGCGACGAGGCGATCAGCCTCAAGATGTATGCCGACGACTGGCCGGAGTCCGGAAAGCGCGAGTTGACGTGGAGAGGCCGAATTGATCCGGCTCTCACCGGTCCCCGGGAATTGACGGTGCAGGTCCTCGCATCCGGCGAGGCCGTCGTCGTGGACGACATCGAGACCGACCCGCGGGCCGAGGCGTCCAGGCCGCTTCTCCGGAGCCTCCGCATCGAGTCGACGGCGGTCTTCCCGATGCGCACCGCCGGCCGGCTCGTCGGGGTCCTGGCCGTGGGCGGTCCGAAGGCGATCTGGGACGTCCGCCAGGACGACGTCAATCTCCTGCAGTCCCTCGCCGACTTCGTCGGCGTGGCGCTGGCGCAGCGATGGGCCGCCGAGGCGCTCGAGCGGGCCGCGCGCGAGGAGCGGGCGCTCTCCGAGGCGTCCCGGGCGCTCCTGTCGCGGACGTCGAACCGGGACGTCCTTCTCTCCCAGATCCTCGATGCGGTCGTTCACCACTTCGGCCAGGAGAACTGCAGCCTCCGGCTCGTGGGCCGGCAGGACAAGACGCTGACGCTCTTCGCCCGGCGCGGCGACTGGACGGAGGTCGCTGAATTGTCGACGCTCTCGGTCGACGGACCGGGCCTCGTCGCGGCGGCCGCCCGCAGCCGGACCGTTCTCAACGTGCCCGACGTGTCGAAGGACGACCGGTACCTTCCGGGCTGGAGCGCGGCGAAGTCCGAGCTGGCGGTGCCGCTCCTCCTCGATGGAGAGGCCGTGGGGGTCCTCGACCTCCAGTCGAGCCGTCCGGACGCCTTCTCGCCGGAGGACGAACGGACGCTCGCGGCCTTCGCCGAGCGGGCCGCCCTCGCGCTCCGGCTCGCGGACGTGGTGAGGCAGCTCGAGGAACGGACGAGGGTCCTCGAGGCGGTCACACGGGCCACCCAGCTCCTCAATTTCCGGCTCCACACGCCGGACGTCCTCTCGTCGGTCGTCGAAGAGACGAGCCGCGCCTTCCCCGGAGCGGCCGGGGGCGTCGTCTACGTCTCGAATGCGGACGGGACGGCCCTGTCGATCGCGGCGGCGTCGGGCGTGGGGCGGGTCACCCAGTGCGCCTGGGAGTCGACGCCGATTCCGGTCGGCCGCCTCCGGTGCGCCGGCACGGCCTTCAGCGAAAACCGGCCGGTGCTCGTCGACGTGACCGGGCTCGACGAGCTGGTCGACGGCCAGGCCGCGGAGATGCGGGCCCGCGCCCGAGCGGCTGTTCCCGATCCCGAGATCCGCCAGCTCATGGCGGTTCCGATCCGCGTCGCCGATCACCGGCTCGGCGTCCTGGAGATCCTCTCGGGGCGGCCGGGCGTCTTTGCCGCGAAGGACGCCGAGACGCTCGGCCTCCTGGCGGAGCAGGCGGCGATCGCCCTCCGGAACGCCCGGCTCGTGGAGGAGCTGCAGCGCTCCAATCGGCTGAAGGACGATTTCCTCGCGAACCTCTCGCACGAGGTCCGGACGCCGCTGACGGGGATCGTCGGGTGGGCCGAGGTCCTTCTCGACAGTGGACCGAAGGACCCGGGCTCCCGGCGGGCGCTCGAGGCCATTCTGGGCCAGGCCACCACCCTCTCTCGCATGCTGACCGACCTGATCGATCTGTCCCGGATCGACAACTTCGGGCTCGAGCTCCGCCATGCGACGGTTCGCCTCACGGAGACGATCGTGGCGGCGCTCGACGCCGTGACGCCGACGGCGGAGAAGAAGGGGGTGCCGATCTCCTGCGACATCGCGGACGGGCTCCCCGCGCTCGACGGCGACCCGGCCCGCCTCCAGCAGGTGATCTGGAACCTCCTGACGAACGCGGTGAAGTTCTCGCCACCCGGCCGTCCGGTCCGGCTTTCGGCGCGGGAGGCGGGGGACGGCGGGCTCGAGCTGGTCGTCGAGGACGAAGGAGCCGGAATCGACTCCGCCTTTCTTCCTCACGTCTTCGACCGGTTCCGGCAGGAGGAGACCTCCTCGAGCCGCCGGTACGGCGGCCTCGGGGTCGGGCTCTCGATCGCGCGAGCCATCGTCGAGGCGCACGGCGGGCGGATCGACGTGGAGAGCGAAGGGCGGGACCGCGGCGCCCGCTTCCGCGTCGTCTTCCCTCCCAAGGCCGTCGTCCGGTCCGGGGCGTTCCGGCGGGCGCAGCTTCTCGGGCGCGACGAAGCTCCCCGGGGGGGCGGGGGGGGACGGAGATGAAGAAGAAGACGAACGGCGCTCTGGAGCGGGCCCGGGCACGCGAGCGCGTCCTCAAGGCGCGGCTCCAGGTGGCCGAGGAGCGTCTCGAGTCGCTCAACCGGATCGGCATCGCCCTGTCGGCCGAGCGCGACGTCGACGCCCTGCTGACGAAGATTCTCACGGAGGCCCGCCGGTTTTCCGGCTCCGAAGCGGGGAGCCTCTATCTCCTCGAAGAGCACCCGGACGGGCGGCGTCTCCGCTTCAAGCTGGCGCAGAACGACGCCGTCCCCGTCTCCTTCACGGAGCGGACGGTCGGAGCCGACGAGACGAGCCTCGCCGGCTGGGTCGCCGTTCACGGCGTTTCGCTCGTTCTGGCCGATGCCTACGCCCTCCCCGAGGAGGCCCCCTTCCGGCACAACGACGCGTTCGACCGCGCCACCGGCTTCAGGACGCGCGCCGTCCTCGTCGTGCCGATGAAGGACCACCGGGGCGAACTCGTCGGCGTCCTCCAGCTGATGAACCGGAAACGCCCTTCGGACGGCGCCCCGGAGCCCTATCCCGAGGATCTCGTTCCGCTCGTCCTGTCCCTCGCCACCCAGGCCGCCGTCTGCCTCAAGGCGAACCGGCTGACCGCCTCGATCCGGAAGCTCTTCGAGGACTTCGCGCAGGCGTCCATCTTCGCGGTGGAGCAGCGGGACCCCACCACGGCCGGGCACAGCCACCGGGTGGCCGAGCTGACGGACACGATGGCGCGCCTCATCGACCGCGCCTCGGACGGCCCCTATGCCGGCGTCGTCTTCACGAGGGAAGAGCGGCACGAGATCCGGACGGCGGCACTCCTCCACGACTTCGGGAAGATCGCCGTCCCCGAGCGCGTCCTCGTGAAGGCGAAGAAACTCGAAAAGGACGAGATCCTCCGGATCCGCGACCGTTTCGACTTCGTCCTCGAGGCGTCCGAGGCCGAGGCGATGCGCGGACTTCTGCGGCGGCTCGCCGCCACGGGCGGAACGGTCACCGATCAGGACCTCGCGGCCCTCGAGCGCGACGCGCGTAAACGATCGGCCGAGCTGGAGGAGGCCTTCGACGCCATCCGCCACGCCAACGAGCCGACCGTCCTGCCGGACGAGCGGACGGCTCGCCTGAAGGCCCTCCTCGCGCAGACGTGGCGCGACCGCCGCGGGCGGACCGCGGCGCTCCTCCTTCCGGAGGAGTACCGGTTCCTCGCCATCTCGCAGGGGAGCCTCTCGCCCGAGGAGCGGATATCCATCGAGAGTCACGTGGCGCAGACGTGGCGGTTCCTCTCCTCGATTCCGTGGACGCCCGATCTGGCCCGCGTCCCCGACATCGCCTACGGCCACCACGAGAAGCTGGACGGAACGGGATACCCGCGGCGGATCGACGAATCCCAGATTCCGGTCGCCACGCGCGCGCTGACGGTCTGCGACATCTACGATGCGCTGACGGCCTCGGACCGCCCGTACAAGAAGGCGGTCGCGCTCGACGCCGCCCTCGGCATCCTCGAGGCGGAGGCGCGGCAGGGGCACCTCGACCGCTGGCTCGTGGAGGCGTTCATCGCCGAGAAGGTCTGGGCCGCGATTGGCCCCTGACCGGGCCGCCGCCCTTCTCGTCCTCTTTCTGGCGGGGGCGCCCGCCGCCCCCCCGGGGCCCTGGGCGCGCTGGCATTTCGTCTTCTCGAAGGAGGTCGAGATGTCGGTTCTCTTCCGGCGCGACGCCCGCGGCGACGAGACCCGCCTCCTCCTCCGATGCGACGCGGGACGGTTCGAGCTGGTCTCCCGGCAGGACCCGTCAGGCCGCGCGTCGACGGAGTCGGTCCGCTGGCTGGAGGGGGACGAGACGCTCTCGCGGCAGCTCGTCTTCGGGCGCGGGGAGGCCTGGCCCGGCTGCGACGGCGTCCCGCCGGGAGATGCCTGTGTCGTCTTCGCGGGCCGGAACGGGACGCTCCCGGCGGGGCTCTCGGCTTTCTCCGGAGAGGGCGCGGGCGGGCTTCGCGCGAGAGGAGCGGCGCTCGTTTCGCCCCCGATGCGGCAGCAGCTCTTCGGCCTCGCCCCGATCCTGCCCTGGGCGGCGGAGTTCGGCTCCTTCACGGGCGACTTCCTCGGCCTGATCTGGCCCGAGGCGTTCACGACTCCCCGGGCGCTCCGCCGCGCAGCCCGGAGCCGCGGCTGCGACTTCGATGCCGCGTTCGGCTATCCCTGTTCACCCTCCGAGCACGAGCGGGAGGAGAAGAGATTCGGCTCCGGCCCGCTCACGCCTCCCGGCGCTTTCTCCGCTCCCCCCACAGGTAGACCGCTCCCCCGGCCGCGAGGATGACGAGACCCCTGGCGGCGTCGAGGGGTGCGTCGAGGGCGATGGCGGCCGTGAAGAGAGCCGAGATGGTCACGTAGAAGGCCGGAACCCACGGATATCCCGGCATCGTCCAGGGCGCCGACGGCTCGCGCTTCCGGTAGATGAATACGGCCGCCCCGCCGAGGGCGTAGAAGGCCGTCGCGGCGAAGGAGACGGTGGCGACCAGCTCGTCGAAGCGGCCCGAGAGCGTGAGGGCCGCGGCGAAGAGGGCCTGGAACATCAGCCCGAAGGCCGGCGTCGAGAAGCGGCGATGGAGGCGTCCGAAGGGTCGCGGGAGCCGCCCGTCGAGCGCCGCGGCGTAGGCGATGCGGGGCCCGGGAATGATGTTGGCGGCGAGGGAACCGAGGATCGCGACGAGGACGGCGAGCGAGAGCCATCTCGCGGCGCCGTCGCCGAAGAGGATTCTCACGGCCGTCTCCGCGGCGCGGGGCGAGGCGCCGAGCGTCTCGACCGGCGCGGCCCCGAGATAGACGCCGTTGGCCCCCACGTAGACGGCGACGACGAGGAGGACGCCGAGGACGAGCCCTCCCGGGATGTCCCGCTTCGGGTTCTTCACTTCGGCCCCGAGCGCGGAGATGTTGATCCACCCGTCGAAAGCCCAGAGGATCCCCGCCAGGGCGCCGCCCACCGGCAGAAGGAGGGCCGCCGACGGAACCGGGAAGGCGAAGGACGGCGCCACCGCCTTCGCCGCGGAGAGGCCGAAGACGACGAGCGCGACGAGGGAGCCGATCTTCACGACGGTCAGGACGTCGTTCAGCCGCCCCCCCTCCTTGATGCCGAGAATGTTCCAGATCGAGAAGGAGAAGGCCGTGCCGACGGCGACGAGCTGTCCCTGCGAGATCCGGAGAGAGAAGAGGTCGAAGGCCGGAACGGCCGTCCCGAGCGCGGGAAAGAACGCGCCGAGGAACTCGGCGAAGCCCGTCGAAAGGGCCGCAACCGCCCCCGGCATGACCACGAAGACGAGGGCCCACATGCAGAGAAAACCCCAGAAGGCGCCGAAGGTCTCGGAGAGGTAGACGTAGGGGCCGCCGGCCGTCGGGCGCCGCGCGCCGAGTTCGGCGTACGTCAGGCCGGCCGCGAGGGCGTGCAGCCCGCCGAGAGCCCAGAGAACGACGATCCACGACGGATGGGGAACTTTCCGGAAGATGTTCCCGACGGAAAGGTAGATCCCGGTTCCGATGATCGACCCGGCGACGTAGAGGACGCAGTCCCAGAATCCGAGGGCCCGGAGCAGGTGGGGCCCGTCGCCGCCAGTCTCGACTTTTCCCGTCACCTCTGCGAAAGGGTAGCAGGCGTCGCGCGGCCGGGGGGTAATCTCCGGAGGGATGGCCGAGACGCCGCCCGCCCCGCGCCGGTACGTTCTCCGACGGACGGGGCCGGCCCGGAGCTACCGCGTCGACTACGGGCGGGAGCTGAACGAGGAGCAGCGGGCCGTCGTCTTCGCGCCCGACGGCCCGACGCTCGTCGTGGCCGGTGCGGGCTCCGGGAAGACGCGAACGCTCGTCTACCGCGTCTCGCGCCTCCTCGAGGACGGCGCCGATCCGGCGTCCTTGATGCTCCTGACCTTCACGAACCGCGCCGCGCGCGAGATGAAGCGGCGGGTCGAGGCCCTCGCCGGCGCCGACCTCGCCCGGATGACGGCCGGGACGTTCCACGCCGTCGGGGCCCGTCTTCTCAGGCCGCATGCCGAGCTGCTCGGCTACCGCCCGACCTTCTCGATCCTCGACACCGAGGATGCGAAGGACCTGCTGGAATCGGCCACGTCGGACCTGGGAATCCCGGTGACGGAGCGCCGCTTTCCGAAGGGAGATCTCCTTCACGCCCTCGTCTCCTTCTGCGTCAACACGGAGCGGAAGCTGGACGACGTCCTCGCGGCCGACTACCCCCATTTCCTCCCGCTCTCCGACGCGATCAGGGCGGTCGTGGCGCGCTATGCCGAGCGGAAGGTCGCCGCGAACGGGATGGACTACGACGACCTCCTCCTGAACTGGCGGCGGCTCCTCGTGGAGCGTCCGGAGGTCCGGAAGACGCTCGCGCACCGGTTCCGGCACGTTCTCGTCGACGAGTACCAGGACGTGAACCGTCTCCAGGCGGATCTCGTCGACCTGCTCGCGGCCGAGGCCGCGCCTCCGAACGTCATGGTCGTGGGGGACGACGCCCAGTCGATCTATTCGTTCCGCGGAGCGGACTTCGAGGCCCTCCTGACCTTCCCGGACCGCTATCCGGGCGCCCAGGTCTTCAAGCTGGAGACGAACTACCGCTCGACGCCGGAGATCCTCCGCCTCGCCGACGCGTCGATTGCTTTCAATAATCGCCGGTTCGAGAAGACCCTCCACCCGGTCCGCCCGCCCGGCATCCCGGTGGCCGTCGTCGGAACGTCCGACGTGGCGCAGCAGGCGGAGTTCGTCGCCCAGCGGGTCCTCGAGCTCAGGGACGAAGGGACGCCGCTCCCCGAGATCGCCGTTCTCTACCGCGCGCACCACCAGGCGCTGGAGCTCCAGCTGGAGCTGACGCGGCGCGGCATTCCTTACGAGGTCCGCTCGGGGGTCCGCTTCTTCGAACAGCAGCACGTGAAGGACGTCCTCGCGCACCTGCGGCTCCTCGTGAACCCGAAGGACGAGACGTCCTTCAAGCGGGCCCTGAAGCTCCTGCCGAAGGTGGGGGAGCGGACGGCGGCCACGCTCTGGGCCGCCGTGGCGGAGTCCTCCGACCCGGTCGGCGAGTTCCTCTCTCTCGACCTCGGCCGGGCGCCGGGCGGCGCGCGGGCGGGGCTCGCCCGCTTCGCCGGGGCGATGAGAACGCTCCGGAAAGCGTCGTACCTCTCCTCGCCCGCCGAGGCGATCCGGTACGTCGTGGAGGAGGCGGGATACGCCGATCAGGCGCGCGGACGGTTCACGAACTGGCAGGCCCGGCTCGACGACCTGGAGGCGCTGGCGCAGTTCGCGATGCCGTACGACGGGGTGGAGAGCTTCCTGTCGGAGGTGACGCTCTTCGGCGAGCCGACCGGCGAGGAGACGATCGCGGGAGAGAACGACGACGAGCGGCTCGTCCTCTCGTCGGTTCACCAGGCCAAGGGGCTCGAATGGCGGGCCGTCTTCGTCATCGGCCTCGTCGAGGAGCGCTTTCCGAACGTCCGGGCCTCGAAGACGGCCGAAGGACTCGAGGAGGAGCGGCGGCTCTTCTACGTCGCCGTCACGCGGGCCAAGGACGAGCTGACGCTCGTCCACCCGCTCGCCTCCTTCGACCGGTACGGGATGCTCGTCGTCACGGAGCCTTCGCGCTTTCTCCGCGAGCTCAAGGAGGACCTCTACGAGCGCTGGGTGCTGGAGCCGGGGCCGCCGGCGCCCGACGCGTCCGGGGCGCCCCGCGCCCTCCGGGCCCCGGACGATCCGACGTCGGGGCCGGACGACGAGGAGACGGTGAACTGACCATGAACGGACTCGGCTCGACCCTTCCCTCGATCGGCCTCATCGTCCTGCGGACGGCGGTCGTCTACGTCTTCGTTCTCGCCGGCTTCCGGCTTCTCGGAAAGCGGACGACGGGCCAGATGACGCCGTTCGACCTGACCCTCCTCCTCCTCCTCGCCAACGCCGTCCAGAACGCGATGGTGGGGCCGGACAGCTCGCTCGTCGGGGGCCTCGCGGCGGCGGCCGTCCTCCTCGTCCTGAACGCCACGGTCGGACGGCTCGCGCGCCGCAAAGGGGGCTTCGGGAGGCTGCTCCGGGGGCGCGCCCGGCTCCTCGTCAACCGCGGCATCCTCGTGGAGCAGAACCTCGCGGACGAGGGGATCTCCCACGAAGAGCTGATGCAGGCCCTGAGGGAGCACGGCATCGCGACGCCGGAGGAGGTCCGCCTGGCCGTTCTCGAGGTCGACGGCACGATCTCGGTGCTCCGCAACGACGACGTCTCGGCCGAGACGCACAAGCCCCATCGCCGTTTCCGGTTCCGGAAGACGAGCTGACGGGCTACTTGCCGCCGACCACCCTCACCACGGCCGTCGAGCCGGGCATCCTCTCTCCCTCCATCGGCTCGAAGCGCCCCCCGAGGCAGCCCGCCAGGAATTTCTCGGCGCGGGCATTGAAGTCGATCCGGTTCTCGGGGCGCGCGAAGCCGTGCCCCTCGTCGGGATAGAGGACGTACGTCACGCTCCCCTTGTTCTTCTCGATCGCCTCCACGATCTGCTCGGACTCCTTCTGGTTCACGCGGGGATCGTTGGCCCCCTGTCCGATCAGGAGCGGCTTCGTGATCCGGTCGGCCCTGAAGAGGGGCGAGGCGTTCCGGATCAGTTCGGCGTCCTTCGGGTCGTCCACGTTTCCCATCCGCACGTCGAACATGGCGCGCATCGGCTTCCAGTAGGGCGGGATCGACGCGATGAGGGTCCTCAGGTTCGACGGACCGACGATGTCGACCGAGCAGGCGAAGGTCTCGGGCGTGAACGTGACGCCCGCGAGGGCCGAGTAGCCGCCGTACGAGCCGCCCATGATGGCGATCCTCTTCGGGTCGGCGATCCCCTCCCTGATCGCCCACTGGACGGCGTCGATCAGGTCGTCGTGCATCTTCAGGCCCCACTGCTTGTCGCCGGCGTTGAGGAACTTCTTGCCGTAGCCGGTCGAGGCGCGGAAGTTGACCTGGAGGCAGGCGTAGCCGCGGTTGGCGAACCACTGGGCATAGGGGTCGTAGCCCCACGTGTCGCGGGCCCAGGGTCCGCCGTGAACCCAGAGGACCATCGGGAGGTTCTTCGGCGCCGCGCCGACGGGGAGCGTGAGGTACGAGTTCAGATGCAGGCCGTCGCGCGACGTGATGACGACGGGCTTCATTTCGGCCAGGGCGAGGCCCTCGAGCTTCGGCCGGGCGGTGATCAGAAGGGTCCCCTTCTTCGTCGTCCGGTCCCACCGGTACCAGGTGACGGGTCCGCGGTCCCAGGTGAACCGGACGAGCCATGCGTCGTCGGCGGAGGTCCGGTTCGTGATGGTGAAGTCGCCGGGATGGACCTTCGCGATGGCGTCGAAATCCGCCTTCACCGACGGGTCGAGGATTTTCCACGAGGAGCGGCCGGGCTCGAAGGAGACGGCCTGCACGACGTGCGTCTTCGGCTGGATCACGACCTCGCCGGCGTCCACCTCGGGCGAGATGGCGAGGACCTTTTCGGCTCCGGTCGCGAGGTTCCGCTCGACGAGCCGGGC
The DNA here is from genome assembly GCA_035519355.1 of Thermoanaerobaculia bacterium. GTDB lineage: Bacteria > Acidobacteriota > Thermoanaerobaculia > UBA5066 > UBA5066 > DAOMFB01. Next base: position 11,704 of record DATIWM010000220.1, read on the forward strand.
CGTGTCGGTGCCGATCGAGGTCTTGAGGACGACGGATTTCCCGTCGAACGAGAAGTCCAGGAACTCCAGGATCTCCTCGGGGCCCACCTTGAGGAGCGTCTTCCAGGGTGACGTCATCTCCTCGCGGACCCGGATCTCGGTCCCGCCGTCCGCCGTCTGCACCTGCGCGGCGCGGATCTGGTACTTCGCGTCGGTCCCCCAGCCGGCCACGTCCCCCGGATTCTCGGTATCGAGAACGATGCCGCCCGTCTTGAGGCTCAGGCGATGCACGTCCATCAGCTCCCGGTTCCTGAGGTTCATCTCGAGCAGGATCTCGTCGGGGACGACGGGGCTGATGTCCACGATCTCCGCCCGCACGCCCTGGAACGGCGTGAAGTCGCGCACGTTTCCGGAGGCGAGATCCACGCCGTAGACATGGAAGTTCTCGTCCCCGTCGTTGTCCTGCAGGTAGAGGAGCGTCCGGTTGTCCTCGGCCCAGAAGTACTCGCGAATGCCCCGCTTCTTGTCGGCCGTGACGATCTTGTCGTCGTCCTTTCCGATCGTCTTGACCCAGACCTGAAGCACGTTCTTCTTGTCCGGCGCCACCCAGGCGAGGCGCGTCCCGTCCGGCGAGAGCTTGGGAGAGGCCTTTTCGGGGTTTCCGAAGATGACGTCCCGGGGGATGAGGGGGGGCTGCTGGGCCGGGAGGACTCCCGGGGCGGCCAGGATGGCGGCTGCTGCCGCGGCCAGAAGGACCCTGTGGGCAGGGATGAGGCGCATTCGATACTCCTCCTTAAAGTCTGTTCCGGTCAGGTCGTTAGAGCAACCGGGGCGGCCGACGGGAGGGGAACCTTTCCACCCCGCTGGCGTATCTGTGAATAACGTGGCGGGTGCCGAAATGTTTCCGGACGCCGTCGTCTGAGGAAGGTCGTCATGGGTAAGCTCTTCCGGGTCCTCCTCGTTCTTCTCGGGCTGGTGGTCGCCGCCTCGGCGGTCTACGCCTTCACGCGATCGCAGAAGAAGGAAAACGGCCTGAAGCTGGTCGAGGCGACGGTCGGCTCCATCACCGAGAAAGCGGTCGCCGTTGGCCAGATCCAGCCGCGCCAGAAATTCAGCGTGAAGTCGAAAATCTCCGGGATCGTGAAGGGCTGCCGGATCCAGGTCGGCGACCCGGTCCGGGCGGGCGACCCGCTCTTCGAGATCGCGCCCGACCCGACGCCGCTCGAGCAGACGGAGGTGGACCGGCAGGTGGACTCGGCGCAGGCCTCGTACACCCGGGCGAAGGTCGACTTCGAGCGGTCGGTCGAGCTCCAGCGGCAGGGCATCGTCCCGAAATCTGACGTGGACACACGGCGCGAGACCTATGAACTCTCCAAGATCGCCCTCGAGAAGGCCCAGCAGAACCGCGAGCTGACCCGGAAGGGGCGCGTCGTGACGGCGAGCGCCGACATCGACTCGATCATCCGGGCGCCCTCCGCCGGCACGATCCTGACGCGGACGGTGAATCCGGGCGACCCCGTCGTCCCGCTCACCTCGTACCAGCCCGGGACCGAGATGGCGACGATCGCCGACATGAAGGACCTGATCTTCAAGGGAACGGTGGACGAGATCGACGTCGGAAAGCTGCGGGTTCCGATGACGGCCCGGATCAAGGTCGGCGCCCTTCCGACCGACGTCGTCACGGGCCGGGTCTCGCGGATCGCGCCGCAGGCCCAGCAGAAGGAGGGGGCGACGCTCTTCGACGTGGAAATCGAGCTCGACCCGTCGGCCAGCGTGACGCTCCGCGCCGGCTACTCGGCGAATGCCGACCTGATCATCCGGGAAAAGAAGGAGATCCTGACGATCCCCGAGCGCCTCGTGATCTTCGAGGACGGGGGGAAGAAGACCTTCGTCGAGCTGCCGGCCGCCAAACCCAAGGACCCGCCGAATAAAGTCCCCGTGAAGATCGGCGTCTCCGACGGCCTGAACGTCGAGATCCTCGAGGGCCTCAAGAAGGGGGACAACGTGGTGCAGCGACCTCCGAAGGAAATCTCGTGAGTCGATGGAAACCGTCGTCGAGGTTCTCCGCCAGCTCGTCCGGGACGTACGAAGCCAGAAGCTCCGGACGTTCCTGACCGTCTTCGGCCTCGTCTGGGGAACGGTGGCGGTGACGCTTCTTCTCGCGTTCGGGACGGGCCTCAAGAAGCAGCTCGTCAAGAGCACGGCGGGGCTCGGCGACCGGATCTGCATCGCGTGGCCGGGGCTGACGTCGATCCCGTATCAGGGCCTCGGCAAGGGGCGGAAGATCCGGCTGACGGAAGAGGACATCGAATTCGTCCGCGGGCGCGCCGAGGGGATTCGCGGCATCTCGAGCGAGTACTCGAAGACCGTGAAGCTCCACTACGCGCTCAAGACCTGGCCTGTCGACGTCTCCGGCGTCTCGGCCGATTTCGGCTGGATGCGGAACCTGATTCCGGAGCCGGGAGGCCGCTTCCTCAACCCGATCGACATGGATGAGCAGCGGCGGGTCGTCTTTCTCGGGGACAAGCTGGCGAAGAACATCTTCGGCAGCGAGCCCGCCGTCGGGAAGACGGTGATGATGTGGAATTCGCCGTTTCTCGTCGTCGGGGTCCTGATCCCGAAGGAGCAGGATTCGAGCTACAGCGGGCGCGACAACGACAAGGCCACCATTCCGGGGACGACCTTCCGGGCCCTGACCGGCGACAAGTACGTCGACAACGTCATCTACCAGCCCGACCCGGCCCTCGGCGCCAAGAAGGTGAACGAGAACGTCCTCGCCTCCCTCGGGGCGAAGAAGAAATTCGACCCGAAGGACAAGGAAGCGCTCATGGTCTGGGACACGACGGAGGAGTTCGAGTTCTTCGACACCTTCATGCTCGCCTTCAACCTCTTCCTCGGGATCGTCGGGTCGCTCACGCTCGTCGTCGGGGGAATCGGCGTCTCGAACATCATGAACGTCGTCGTCGAGGAGCGGACGAAGGAGATCGGGATCAAGATGGCCCTCGGCGCCCGGCAGGGTTTCGTCCTGAAGCAGTTTCTCCTCGAGACGCTCCTCATCACGGCCGTCGGCGGGTCGATCGGCTTCGCCATCTCGCTCGCCATCTGCGGCGTCTTCCCGAAGGCCGGCTTGACGGAGTACGTCGGGGTCCCGGAGGTCTCTCTTGGGGTCGCCGCCATCACGACGTCCGTGCTGGGGACGATCGGCCTCCTCGCCGGGTGGTTCCCCGCCCGGGCCGCATCGCGCCTCGACCCGGTCGTCGCGATGAAGCTGTAGGAGCGTGACCGTGAGCGTCGTTTTCCACCTGTTCCTCCAGTCCTCCCGGCTCGCGAAGAAGCGGGCCTTCCTGACGATCGCGTCGATCGCCTGGGGAACCGTCTCGATCCTCCTGCTCCTCTCGTTCGGCGAAGGGATGAAGCGGCAGTTCTCGAAGAACCGCAACTCGACCGGCGGAAACATCGCCGTCATGTGGCCGTCCGAGACGTCGAAGCCCTGGAAGGGAATGCCCCCGGGGCGGCCGATCCGTCTGACCCTCGACGACGTCGACTACGTGAGGGACCGGATGCCGGAGCTTCAGAGCGTCTTCGGAGAGGTCACCTCGTGGCGGACGAATCTCGCCTACGGGCCGAAGACGGTGAACGGCCGGGTGACCGGGACGCAGTGGGTCTTTGGAGAGACGCGGCGTCACTACGCGAAGGCGGGCGGCCGCTTCTTCAACGCGAACGACGAGGCCGAAAAACGCCGGGTCGTCTTTCTGGGCGACGAGCTGGCGAAGGACCTCTTCGGGAAGGAAGATCCCGTCGGCCGGACGCTTCTTGTCAACAACTCTCCCTTCACCGTCATCGGCGTCATGATCCACAAGCGCCAGATGGGGGTCTACGGCGGGCCGGACCAGAACCACGCCGTCATCCCCTCCACGACGTTCAAAGCCCTCTTCGGGCGGGACCGGCTGAACGTGATCGTCATCGAGACGCACGAGCCGGAGGAGATGGCCGGCGCGCTTCGTCATCTGAACGAGGTCCTGGGAGCGAAGCTCGGTTACGACCCGACCGACGAGCGGGCTCTCGCGACGTGGAACATCGTGAAGACGAGCCAGACCAACCGGAACGTCATCCTCGGTCTCCAGCTCTTCCTCGGGATCATCGGCGTCCTGACGCTCGTCATCGGCGGCGTCGGCGTCGCGAACATCATGTTCGCGGTCGTGAAGGAGCGGACGCGCGAGATCGGCGTGAAGATGGCGCTCGGGGCGCGGACGGCCTGGATCACGGGACCGTTCGTCCTGGAAGGGCTCGTCTACACGCTGGTGGGCGGCGCGGCGGGGATGTTCCTCGCCCTTCTGATCGTCACGCCGCTCGGCTACGTCCCGATCGAGAAGAACGCGGTTCTCGAGTTTCTCGGCCGGCCGACGCTCTCCCCGACGATCGGCCTCGTGACCGCCGGCGTCCTCGGCCTGATCGGGACCCTGGCCGGCTACTTCCCGGCGCGCCGCGCCGCCTCCATCGATCCGGCCGAGACGCTGAGGTACGAGTAAGGAGACCGCCGTGGCGAAGGACGCGAGGCGCGACAGACCGTTCGATGGCGCGATCATCCGGATGGACGGCATCCGGAAGGTCTATGACACCGGCACGGTCCGCGTGGAGGCGCTCACGGGTCTCGATCTCTCGGTCGAGAAGGGGGAATTCGTCGCGATCGTCGGGCCCTCCGGCTCGGGGAAGTCCACGCTCATGAACCTCATCGGCTGCCTCGACACGCCGACCGAGGGGGAGTACCTCCTGGCCGGGGAGAGGGTGGCCGGCCTTTCGCGCGACCAGCTGGCCGACGTCCGGAACCGGCGTGTCGGCTTCGTCTTCCAGAATTTCAACCTCCTGCCCCAGATCAGCGCCCTCGAGAACGTCGCGTTGCCGCTTCTCTTCGGCGGCGTTCCGCCGAAGAAGCGGCGCGAACGGGCGGCCGAGCTGCTCGCGAAGGTGGGCCTCGGCGACCGGATGGATCACCGGCCGACGGAGCTCTCGGGGGGCCAGATGCAGCGCGTCGCCATCGCGCGCGCCATGGCGATGAACCCTGACATTCTCCTGGCCGACGAGCCGACGGGGAACCTCGACTCGACGTCGGGCGGCGACATCATGAGCGTCTTCTCGGACCTCTGGAAAGCGGGGAGCACGCTCGTCGTCATTACGCACGACAAGAGCCTCGCGCGCCGCGCCTCGCGGATCGTCGAGATCCGGGACGGCCGGATCGTGAAGGAGGAGCGGGAGGCGACAGGAGATCCCCGCGCGGAGACGGGGTTGTCGGCTTCGTACACCCATTGATTTCCCGGTCCGTCGGTCCGTACAATGCGGGGCAGGAGACACGGAAGATCCGACCCGACGCCATCCCGCTCACCCTCCCGGAATCCGGGCTTGGCGCGCTCTTCGGTGTTCACGACGAAAACCTCAGGCTCCTCGAGGAGGCCTTCGGCGTCGTCATCACGGCGCGCGGAAGCGAGGTCTCCGTCGCCGGGGAGGCCGAACCGGCCGCCGCGGCGGCCCGCCTTCTCTCCGAGTTCGGAAAGCTGATCGAGCGCGGCTTCGTCCCGAAGAAGCACGACCTCGCGACGGCCGTCAGGATCCTGAAGGAGGATCCGGCGGCCTCGCTCGTCGACTTCTTCGAGAACCGGGCCCTCGGGCCCGCGCTCCGGCAGGTCGTGACGCCGCGGAACGTCCGGCAGCAGGAGTACCTCGCGGCCATCGCGGAGAACGACCTCGTCTTCGCCATCGGCCCGGCGGGAACGGGGAAGACCTATCTCGCGGTCGCGATGGCGGCGGCGGCCCTTCTGGAAAAGCGGGTCAAACGGATCGTCCTCTGCCGCCCGGCGGTCGAGGCGGGCGAGAAGCTCGGCTTCCTCCCCGGCGACCTCGCCGAGAAGGTGAACCCGTATCTCCGCCCCCTCTACGACGCCCTCTACGACATCCTCGGCTACGACAAGGTCGGGCGGATGCTGGAGAGGAACATCATCGAGGTGGCGCCGCTCGCCTTCATGCGCGGCCGGACGCTGAACGACGCCTTCGTCATCCTCGACGAGGCGCAGAACACGACGTCCGAGCAGATGAAGATGTTCCTGACGCGGATCGGCTTCGGGACGAAGGCCGTCGTGACGGGGGACGTCACGCAGATCGACCTCCCGGCCGGCAAGGTGTCGGGGCTGAAGGAGGCCGCTCTGGTTCTCGCGGGGGTCGAGGCCATGCGCTTCATCCGGTTCGACCAGCGCGACGTCGTCCGACACCGGATCGTGCAGGCGATCGTGAATGCCTACGAAATCTGGGAAGCGAGCCGCCCCGAAGCGGAGCCGAACGGCAGTGGGAACGGAAACGGCAACGGGAACGGGAAGAAGAACGGGCATACGGAGTAGGCGGACGACCCCGTCCGCGGCCTCGATCCGCCGCTGGCTCTCGCGTCTCCTGCAGGAAGCCCGGGCCGAAGGGACACGGGTTTCCGTCGTCCTCTGCGGGGACGCCCGGATGCGCCGGCTGAACCGGACGTGGCGCGGCGACGACCGCCCGACGGACGTCCTCGCGTTCTCTCCGCTCCCCGATCCACCCCGTCCTCCCCGGCGACTCGCGCCGGGCGACGCTCTCGGCGAGATCGTCGTCGACCTCCCGTACGCGGCCCGGCAGGCCGGAAAGCGCGGGCACGGCGTGCCGCGCGAGGTGAAGATCCTCCTCGCCCACGGGCTCCTTCACCTTCTCGGGTACGATCACGAGAAGGACGAAGGCCAGATGTTCCGGCTGCAGGCGCGATGGGTCCGGAGGGCCTTCGGGCCGGGGCCCGACGGCATCCCCGGCCGAGAGGCCGGGCCGTGAGCGGGCCGGTCCGGCGCTCCGGCACCGTGGCGGTCGTCGGACGGCCGAACGCGGGAAAGTCGACGCTCGTCAACGCGCTGGTCGGGCGGAAGGTCGCCATCGTCTCCGACAAGCCGCAGACGACGCGGCGGCGGATCCTGGGAATCCGCAATGCTCCCGAAGGCCAGATCGTGTTCGTCGATACGCCGGGCCTTCACAAGCCGCTTCACCGCCTGAACAAGGTGATGATGGACGAAGCGCTGGAGGCGATCCGCGAAGTGGACCTTCGCGTCCTCGTCGTGGACGCCTCGGTGCCCGAGGGGGGCGGCGACCGCTGGACCGCCGAGCTCCTCGCGAAGGGTCCGCGGCCGAACGTCGCCCTCCTGAACAAGATCGACCGCGTCGCCGTGAAGTCCGCTCTCCTGCCGCGGATGGCGGCACTCGCGGAGGCGGGCGCCTTCGAGGAGATCGTCCCGGTCTCGGCGGTGACTCTCGACGGGCTCGACGCGCTGCCCGCGCTCCTCCTCCGCTATCTCCCGGAGGGGGACGAGCTGTTCCCGGTGGAAACGCTCACGACGACGGACGAGCGGACCCGCTGGGCCGAGATCATCCGCGAGAAGTTCCTCGAGCGGACACGCGAGGAGATCCCGTACGGCCTCGGCGTCGTCGTCGACGACGTCGGACGCGACGAGGCGAAGAACATGACCGTCGTGATGGCGACGGTGGTCGTCGACAAGGACGGCCATCGCCGGATCGTCCTCGGAGCGGGGGGACGGCTGCTCCGGGACGCGGGGACCGCGGCGCGGCTCGAGCTGGAGCAGACCTTCGGGGGACGCTTCTTCCTCGAGTTGACCGTCGCGGCCCGCCCCGGCTGGCGGGAAGACGCCCGGTTCGTCGCCGCCCTGACGAGCTGATCACGCGGGTATTGACGGGACCGAGCCGACGGACTAACTTGACCGCGCCCTTCCGAGGGGCCGATGCAGATGACCGAAGTCTCCCCGTCCCGACCGGAGCGCCGGCGCTCGCCCCGCGTGCTCGCCGATGCGACGAGCCGCGGCCACCTGAAGACCACGATCCCGGTCACCATCCTGAATCTCTCGGTTAACGGGCTCCTCTTCGAGCTGAAGGCCCCTCTCCGGCCCGGAGTGGTCTACGACCTGCAGGCGCACTTCCCGGGGGTCTCCGTGACCGCCCTGGTCCGGATCACGCGGTGCCGGGCCGGCGGCTACGCCCCGGACGGGCGCGGCGGGCGCTGCCTTCTCTTTCACGCGGGCGCCGACTTCGCCGAGCTGTCGTCCGCCCAGCGCGAGAGCGTCCTCGTGGTCGTGGAGAAGGGGCTTGCGTCGGGTTCGGGATCGCCGGCGATCCTCCGGCGGGGCTGACGGCCCTCAGGCCGGCGGCGTCTCGTCCTCGGTGAGAAGCCGTCTCAGGGACTCCCAGCGCCGGCTCAGCCCGTCCGTCAGGCCCTTGAGCGAGTCCTCCCGGCTGCGGCTCTCCTGAAGCTCGCGTCGGAGGGCCGCGAGCTCCTCCTCGAGGGTCTCGATCCGGCGGCCGAGCCGCGCCTCGACCTGTTCCCGCCGGGCCGCCTCTTCGGAGATGGACCGGAGAGCCCGCGTGAGCGAGTCCTCGAGGCGGCCCGACTCGGCCTCGTCGGGACCCCCGTGGACGCCCAGCGTCCGCTCTTCGGACGGTTCGGTGGCTTCGACGGCTTCGGCGACGGGAAGGGCGCTCTCGCCCGGGCTCTTCTCCGCCTCCGGCCCGGACGGGATCGCCTCCGCGGGATCCGGCGGCAGGAGGAGGGGCGCAGGCGCTTCGATGGCGCGGGTCGTCACGAGATCGGCGCCGGACCGGCCATGACCCTTCGCATGCGCCGCCGCCGCCGTCGGCTCGTCGTCGAGTTCGGGGAAGCCGACGTCGAGAGAGGATTCCCAGCCGCCAAATCCCTCGGAAGGGCCGACCTCCTCGAAGACGGGCATCGCGCCGGCGTCGGTTTCGGCCGCGGCGTCCGGTGCCGCGAGGGAGGTCACGACGACCGGGGACTTGGACACCGGCGTCTCGATCTCCGGGGGAGAGAAGACCGTCTCGGCCGGGGCGGCCGCGGCGAGCGACGGAACCGCTTCGGTGGCGGCCGCGAGGGCGGCGGCCGCCGTTTCCGTCGCCACCGGACTGCCCTTCTGGAGCCGCCGGAGCAGGTCCACGAACGTCAGCTTCGAGACGAGCCGGAAGGTCTCGACGACGCCGCGCCCTTCGGAGGCCACGGCCTCCACGAACGGGTAGGCGCCGAAGCCGAGCGCCTCCTGCATCGTCGCCACCGGCAGGGCGGCCCCGAGGTCGCGCTTGTTGAACTGGATGACGACGGGAACGGATTCGAGGGCGACCTTTTCCTCGCGAAGGTTCTCCCGGAGGTTCTGGAACGACTCGAGGTTGTGGGAGAGCATCGAGGCCTGCGAGTCGACGACGAAGACGATGCCGTCCACGCCGCGCAGGACGACTTTCCGGGTCTCGTTGTAGAAGACCTGCCCCGGGACGGTGCAGAGCTGGAAGCGGACGGTGAAGCCCTTGATGTTCCCCAGCTCGACGGGGAGCAGGTCGAAGTAGATCGTCCGGTCCTGCGCCGTGGCGAGCGAGAGGAGCTTCCCCTTGGCCGCGCGGTCCAGCTGGCCGTGCAGCACCCGGAGGTTCGTCGTCTTCCCGCAGAGGCCGGACCCGTAGTAGACGATCTTCGCCGTCAGGTCCCGGGTCGTGTGGTTGAACAGGGCCATGGTTCCTCGTCCGTGTCGCTCGGGGCTGTTTAAGTATAAGACGGGTAACCTAACGGGATGGCGGCCGAGCGGCGCGAGCGGCCCTTCGCGGCGACCTGGGCCGGGCTGCCCCTGCGGGGCGTCTCCACGGCGGGGCGCGAAAGCTGGTTCCATTTTCCGACGCTCCACCTGGCCTTCGACGTCGGGCGGGCCCCCATGGAACTCGTCCCGGTCGCGCATCTCTTCCTCTCGCACGCCCATCTCGACCACGCGGCGGGGCTCGCCTGGTGGTGCTCGCAGCGCCGGTTGCAGCGGATGCCGGGAGGCGTGGCGCGGACCCACCCGGACGCCGTCCCGCTGTGGCGCGAGATCCTTTCGCTCCACGAGCGGCTCGAGGGGGTGAGCTACGACGCGACCGTGGAGGCCATGCCGCCGGGAGAGCCGGTCTCCCTCCGGCGGGACCTCGTGGTCGCCTCGTTTTCCGTCGATCACCGGATCCCGACGCTCGGCTTTCTCGCGTCGGAGGTTCGCCGGCGGCTCCTCCCGTCCTTCGCCGGCCTCGGACCGGCGGAGGTCCGTGCGGCGGCCGGGCGGGGGGAAGCCGTTTCCCGGGAGGTCGCGATTCCGCTCGTCGCCTATTCCGGGGACACCGCGGCCGGCTTCTTCGACCTCGCGCCGCCCGACGTCTTCCGGGCGAAGCTGCTGCTCCTCGAGTGCTCCTTCGTCGAGGAACGGGACGAGGGCCGCTCGCGCGAATGGAAGCACCTCCATCTCGCCGAGATCGCCGAGCGGGCCGACCGGTTCGAGAACGAGGTCCTCGTCCTGACGCACCTGACGGTCCGGACGACGCCGGACGAGATCCGGCGCGAAGTGAAGCGGCGCCTTCCCCCCCGCCTCGCGGAGCGGACGGTGCCCTTCCTCCCGGAGTGAGCCTCAGCGGAAGAGCTTCCGCCGGTTCCGGATGTAGTCGCGGAAGATGAAGGTCGCGAGGTCGGTGGGGGAGGCGTAATAGGCCCGTCCGCGGGCCACCTTCGTCAGGGTGTCGACGAAGTCGACGAGGGCGGGGTCGGTGGCGATCATGAAAGTCGTCAGCTGGATGCCGTCGCGGCGGCAACGCTCGGCCTCCTCGAGCGTCCGATTCACGATCTTCAGGTCGAGGCCGAACGGGTTCTTGTAGAGGCGGCCCCCCTCCCTGATGCACGACGGCTTCCCGTCGGTGATCAGGAAGATCTGCCGGTTCCGCGACCTGCGCCTGGCGAGAATCTGCCGCGAGAGCTCGAGCCCCGCCTTGGTGTTCGTGTGGTACGGCCCGACCCGGGCGCGGGAAAGGTGCTCGAGGGGGACGGAGCGCGCCTCGTCGCCGAAGAGGACGACGTCGATCGTGTCCTTCGGATACTTGCGGAGGATCAGCTCCGTCAGGGCGAGGGCGACCTTCTTCGCCGGCGTGAACCGGTCCTCGCCGTAGAGGATCATCGAGTGCGAGATGTCGATGGCGATCGCGGTGGCGCACGCCGTCTGGTGCTCCACCTCGAAGACCTCGAGGTCCTCGGCCAGGAGAGCCAGCTCGTCCAGGTCGCGCCGGGCGGCGTTCGCGACGGAGCGGAGGCCGTCGAGCCGCGAGAGCTCGTCCCCGAACTCCCACGGGCGGGTCTCGGGAAGGGTCTCGGTGCCGGCCCCCGCCCTCGGAACGGAGTGAAGCCCCGGGCCGGACTTGCCGAGCGACGAGAAGATCTCCTCCAGCGCCGAGCGGCGGATCCGGCGCTCGCCGGAGCCGGTCAGGACGAGGTTCCCCTCGCCGTCGCGGCCGAGGAGCCCCTGCTTCAGAAGCTCCTCGCGGAACGCGTCGAGGTCGATCGAGGCGTCGATGAGGCCGCGCCGCTGCAGCTCCTTCAGCCAGGCGAGCGCCTCCTCCACGTCCCCGCCGGAGCGCGTGACGAGGTCGAGGAAGAGCTTGAGCAGCTCCTCGTAGGTCAGGAGCGCCCGGAGGAGATCGAGGGGAAGCTCGCCGTAGCGATAGTCCATCTGCCTTCGATGTTACGTTCGGCCCCTCGAAACGGACGGGCCGCGGAGAAAGAAGCCTCCCTGAGCCCGCCTCGACCCTTCAGCGTTCGTTAGACTGACGTGCCGCCGGAGCGCGGGGAAAGAGCATGCCGGATTCGGTAGAGGGTCGGGAGGCGACGGGGGAATGGTACGGCCGGCCGCGCGCCGACGAAGCGGTCGTCCGCGGTCTGAGGGCCGTCCGGACCGCCGGCTACCGTCTTCTCGACCCGTTCGACCGGCTGGCTCGTCTCGTCGCCCGGAAGGAAGAGCTGCCCCCTCTGTCGCTCCGTCGGCATGCGGGTCCCGTGAGGGCCTTCGAGAGCTCTACCGGAGCGCTCTTCGAGCTTCTGTCCGGAAAGGGGCTGCTCGACGCAGGCCCCGCGGTTCTCGACGTGGGTTGCGGCCCCGGAGGGGTGCCGCTCCGCCTCGAGCGCGAGGGCGTTCGGGTCCGTTCCTACGTCGGCATCGACGTTCACGAGCCGTCGATCCGCTGGTGCCGGCGCCGGTTCGCGGGCCGCGGGACGTACCGGTTCGAGCTGGCCGAGATCCGGAGCCCTTATGGCCGGATGAACGCGGCGGACCCCGCCGGCTTCCGCTTTCCGCTGGGCGACGGGGCGGCCGATCTCGTCCTCGCGAAGTCGCTCTTCACCCATCTCCTGGAGGAGACGGCGCGGCACTACCTTTCCGAGATTCGGCGGTGTCTTTCGCCGGCAGGCTGCGGTCTCCTGACCGCTTTCGTCTTCGACGCGGCGACGGCCGGCCCCCCGGCCTTTCCTCACCACGGCGCCAATCCCGCGGTCCGGTGGCGCCGCCGGCACCACCCTCACGCGGCGGTGGCCTACGACCGGCGTTTCTTCGAGGAAATGCTCTCCGCGAGCCGCCTCGAGATCTCGGAGATGCGGCCCGGGTTCTGGCCGGGCCTCTCGCCGGAGCTCCGGGGCCAGGACACCTACATCGTGCGCCCGGCGCCGCCCGGCGGCGGGGACCCCGGGCGATGACGACGGGGCGATCGTCGCTCGCAGCGGCCGGAGCGCTCCTTCTCACCCTCCTCGCCGGGGCCGCCGTTCCCGCCGGCGCCTCGCTCCGGACCTGGCTCGTGATCACGCTCGTCGCCCTCTGCGGCACCCTTCTCGGCGCGTGGCGGCCGGACGGCGCGGTTCTCGCGCTCGCTTTTCTGGCGCCGCTCAGTCCCGGCCTCTCGCGACTTGGCGGCAACGGGATCCCGCTCCTCTTTCTCTTCGCCGCGCCGGCCCTCGGCGCCGGGCTCGTCGTCCGGGGCCTCAACGGCGAGGCGTCGCCGCTTCCGCGCCCTCTCTTGAAGTGGAGCCTCGCCTTCCTGGCCGTCGCGGCCGCCTCGGCCCTCTCGTCGATCGTCCGGGGAGAGACCTTGTGGCGGCTTCTCCACGACCGGACGGTCCCGCATTACGTCAACGCCCTCTGGGGAACCTCGGCGGAGCGGAGCCGCGACGCGGTCCTCCTCTTTCTCGGCGACGTCCTCCTCCTCGCCGCGGTCGACGCCTTTGCCCGGCTCGCGGGCGACGCGGCCAAGCGCGCCCGCCTTCTCGCGGCGGCTTCGGCCGGCGGGGCGCTGGCCCTGGCCTCGGTTCCGCTCGAGCGGTTCCTTCCACCCGCAGCCTGGAGCGCCTACTGGCGCGACCTCGGCCGCCTGTCCGGCTCGTTCACCGATCCGAACGCCCTCGGCATCGGCGCGGCCCTTCTCGTCCCGATTGCCGTCGCGACTCTCTTCGAGGAGCGGACGACAAAGGGGGGCCGGATCGCAGCCGTCCTCGTTCTCGTCCTCGTCTTCCCGGCTCTCGAGGCGTCGGGTTCGCGCACCGGCTTTCTCCTGCTCGGGGTCGCCGCCGCCCTGGCCATCGCAGGGCTTGTTCGGGCACGAATCGTCCCCCTTCGCGTCGTCGGCATGGGCCTCGCGGCGGTCCTCCTTCTGTCCGTGGCGGTCTGGCCGCTGCTGCCGACGGGAGGCTCCGTGGCGGCCGGCGGTCTGGTGTCGCGTCTCGCGGCCTCGGTCCGAGGCGGAACGGTTGCGGGCGCGCTGACCCAGCGGACCGTCTTCTGGCGCGGCGCCTTCGACATCATCGCCGAGGAGCCGCTCTCCGGCTGCGGCCTCGGAGGTTTCTTCTACGAGTTCCCCGTCCGGTTCGCCGTGAAGCACGAGCCCGTCGACTTCACCGACAACCCGACCAATGCCCTTCTCGACGTGGCCGCCGAGTCCGGCCTGCCGGCTCTGCTCCTCGCTCTGGCGGCGATCATTCCCGTCCTCGTCCGCGCGTGGGAGACGGCTCTGACGCGCGAGGTGTTCCCGATCGGCGCGCGCGCCGCCGGCGCGGCGCTGGTGGGGCTGGCCGTGGCCTCGATGACCGGCTTGCATCTCCGCTTTCCGGAAGTGGGGGTCCTGGCCGCGCTTCTCGCGGCGCTCCTCCTCGCGACGGGGGAACCCGAAGGGGCGCCGGATCCCGACCTCGCCGCGCCGAAGCGCGTCGGCGCCGTCCTCGCCGCGGCCGGAATTCTCGCGTCGCTCCTCACGGTCTTCCCGACGTGGGGTCCTGAAGCGGCCTTTCGGGCGGAGCCGTGGGTCGGCCTCTACCGCCCCGAGCTCCGGAGCGACATGTCCTCGCACCGCTGGATGGGTCCGGTGGCCCTGCGGCGCGTCCGCCCGGGCGAGACGTCCCTGGCACTCCGCCTCGCCAACGGACGCCCGGACGACCTGCCGGTCACCCTCAGCGTCGAGGTCGACGGCTCGTCGCGCCCCGGGGCCGTCGTCCCGAAGAACGGCGAGGCGACGCTTTCCGTGACGGACCTACGGCCCGGCCAGATCATTCGCCTGGCGGCACGGCCGACCTTCGTCCCCGGCGAAGGGCCTCTCGGGCGTGACGACCGGACGCTCTCGATCATGGTTCTCATTCCGGCCGGGTGGAGGTTTCCGTGAAGCGGCTCCCTGGCACCGTCTTCCCGGAGCGTCACGGGCTCCAGGTGAAGCGCCGGATGGGGTAGGGACGATACCGGCCGTCCTTCGCGCGGAAGAGGACGAGGAGTTCGTGCGTCCCGGCGTCGTCGGGACGCGGGGCATAGCGGGCCTCGAAGCCCGCCCTCCGGCAGTCGCCCATCCGGGGGATCGCCCGAGCCACGTCGTCCCGCGGGACGCGTTTCATGGAGAGAGGCGTCCGCTCCTCCCCGTCGATGAGAACCGTGACCTCGAGGTCCTCGCCGGGAATCCGGGCCCAGCCCGCCACGACCAGCTCTCCGCGGATGGCGGCTCCAGGCTCTGCCCCGTCGAGACCTCCCGTGAGGGAAGGATCCTCCGGTCCGCGGAGGCGGACGCCCGGCGCGGCCGGCATCGCGAGGGCGGGCAGCCAGGGGAGCGGGCGTTCCGCCGGCGTACCCGGTTCGGTCTTCGCGACCGCGTAGAGGTCCGCGTGGAGACGCTCGTCGTAGCGCCCCTGGAAACGGAGTCGACCTGACGCCGCACCGCGCGTGAGGAAGGAGCGCATGGCCTCCCGCTCTTCGGGGAAAAGCCACGCCTCGCGGACGGTGAGATAGGAGACGGGGATCGACTCGAAGAGATCCAGCAGCTCGTCGGGTATCGGCCGGCGGCGGGTCAGCTCCTCGATCCGGCTCCCTTCGGGCGTCCCGAAGCCGGAGACGGCGTTGACGAGCGGCTTCCCGTGGTCGGCGGCACGGAGGACGTAAAGGTAGTTTCCACGCGGACCACCCGACGGAAGCTCGACGAGGCCCCCCTTCATCGGCAGGGCGGCAAGCCGGCGCGTCAGGGCGTCGGGCTCGGCGTCGCCGGCGTGGAGGGGAAGCGGCGCCTGGTGGAGCTCGAAGAGGAGGGCGGCCGAGAGAAGAACGAAGACGGCCGGTGCGGCTCTTGGATGACGCGGACGGAGAGCCGCCGCTAGGACAAGGGCTCCGAGCCCCGCGAGAACGGCGAGGCCGAGGTTCGCCACCATGGCCCAGCGGGCGGGGACGCGGATGCTCCGGAAGAGCGGCACGTACTCGAAGAGCAGTCGGTGAAAGGCGAAGTTCATTCCGAGCGAGCCGAGAAAGCCCGCGACCGCGAGGACCGCGCCTGTCGGGAACGCCTCGTCCCTCCGGCGGGCGACCGCCACGGCCGCCAGCAGCGGGACGAGGGCTCCGGGGAAGAGGCAGAGCTCGTCGGCGACGTTCTCCCGGCCGAAGCCCCGCCAGATCGGACTGCGCCAGTCGGCCGTGAGCCAGTGAATCGGGCGGGCGGAGTATGCGGCGATGTTCTTCTCGTCGCGCACGAGCCCCGCTTCGCGCGCGAGTCGAAGGTACGGGAGGAAGAACGGCAGGAGCGCCAGGCCCGAAATGGCCAGCGCCACGGCGCCGCGCCGCCAGAGATCGCCTCTCTTCAGGGTTCCGTGGCGGCGGGCGACGAGGAGGAGCGCGATGGCGAGCGGGATCAGGGAGAGGACGAACCAGTGGATGACCGAAACGGCGTTCAGGAAGAAGGCCGTGCCGAACCACGCCGCGCGCCTTCGGGTCGGCTGGCGCGCGAAGAGAACGGCCGCGTCGAAGAGAAGGGCCATGAAGCCGGCGAAGAGATAAGGAAGGTGGGGGAGCTGGTGGAAGCGGTACGCGGCGAAGCCGAAGGCGATCCCGGCCACCCATCCCGCGCCCGCCGACCCGGTCAGCGTTCGCGCCAGACGGAAGGCTCCGAAGCCGGAGAGGGCGAAACCGAGAAGCGTGGCGAGACCCTGCACCATGAGCGGGCGCGCGCCGAGGGCGAACGCGGGGAAGAACGGGACGGCGATCCCCCAGAGGTGCTCGCTGTACGCGAGCGTGTCGCGGTGGGGGTAGAAGAGCGGCGCGTCGAAAAGGCGGAGCGGGGAGGCGAAGGTCTGGTGGGCGTCCCACCAGAGGATGAAGGAGACGAGGTAGGGATCACCGGGGTCGGAGCAGGCGTCGCGGAGGTAAATCGCCCACGGCCAGGTCATCGCTATGGTCAGGACGACGAAGGCGGCGAAGACGAGCACGCCCTCAACGGCCGGGCGTTTCAGGGACGGGGCGGGACCGGGCGGAATCACGGCTTCCACGTGAAGAGAGCCGGAGGGTAGACACGGTATCGCCCGTCGCGGCTGAAGAAGATCGCCGTGATCTCGTGCGGC
>DATIWM010000221.1:0-11671 GCA_035519355.1 Thermoanaerobaculia bacterium
AGGAGCTTTCCCTCGAGCAGCTCGATGGAAGGGTGGCCGTCCTCCCGGCCGCAAGGCGAACCGCCGCATGGCTCCTCGAGCGCGCACAGACCGAGCCACGGCTGCGGAGCGTCCCGATGATCGACTACGGCAGGAAGGAGATGACGGACTATTCGTACTCCGTCGGGATGCTGATGTTCCAGGTCCTCCACGCACTCGTCGGACCCGAACGGTTCGACCGGATCGTGGGAGGATTCTTCCAGGAGTATCGGGAGCGGGGCGCGACGACCGGGGAGTTCGTCACGTACGCCCGACGAATAGCAGGAGAGGAGGTCGACCCCCTCTTCCGGGACTGGCTCTACACGACACACTGGCTGGAGATCCTCTCCTCGGGGGAGGCGATCGAGAAGATCCCCGGTCGCTACCGGCGCCCTGAAGATCGGTAAGGGCGGGATCCGGGGCCAGGGGACGACGCGAGATTCCGAAAGTGCGGATTCCCCGCCCCCCCCGATGCTAAAGTACCGCTTTTCAATGGGAATCGTCTGGAGCCGAAACATCTGCGGACTGCGCCCTTCGCGCCAATCGATCTCTTTGTTCTCCGGACGCCCCGGGTGGCACATGGCGTTCCTTTTCTTCCTGCTCGCGGCTCCGGCCGCCCCCGCACAGGAAGTGCGCGAGGCCTCGCCGACCCCGACGCCGACACCTCAAGCCGACGCCCCGGCTGACACGAAAAAAGCTCCGCCGGCCCCCGAACCGCAGATCAAGCGAAGCGAGGATCTCGTCGTGACCGCCACGCGGAGCCCCTTGTCTCTGGAGGACGTGCCGGTGAGCGTGACGCTCGTGCCGCAGGAGGTCCTCGAGCGGGCCCCCTCCCGGACGCTGGACGACGCCCTCCGGACCGTCACGGGCCTGAACCTCCCGCTAAACAGCAGCAACATGACCCAGCCGTCGACGAACCACGTCTCGATGCGGGGCCTCGGGGGCGACCGGGCGCTCGTCCTCCTCGACGGCGTCCCGCTGAACGACTCGATCGCCTCGTATGTCCAGTGGAACAAGGCGCCCCTCTCCGCGATCGACAGAGTCGAGGTGGCCCGGGGGGCGGCCGCGAGCCTCTTCGGGAACTACGCGATGGGGGGCGTCGTGAACATCTTCACGCGCCCTCTCGGAGGAAGCCAGCTCGACGCGAGCGCCTCCTACGGCTCCATGAACACGAGCCGGATCAGCGCGTCGGTAACGGAGGCCTTCGGTCCGGTCTTCGCCGCCGGGTTCTTCGCGGACTTCGAGAACACCGACGGGTACATTCGGATGATTCCCCAGGAGCGCGGCGCCGTCGACATCGCGACCACCTCGCAGAACCTGAACCTGATGGCGAAGCTGGAGGCGAGGGCGGATTCCGGTGCGGAGGCGCACCTGAAGGGGAACGCCTTCGACGAGGACTCGGGACAGGGAACGCCGATCTCGCACTTTCACCGGCGGATCTACGACGTCAACGGCGGCGGAAGCCTCCCTCTCGGGAATTCGAAGCTCGCGCTCAACGCCTTCTTCCAGGAGGGGAGCTACAACATCGACAACTCGCAGTTCGTGCCGGGGGCCGGGCGGGACAAGGAGTACTACTCGGGCTACTCCCAGCAGCCGGGGCACGACGTCGGCGGTTCGCTTCAATGGTCGAAGCCGCTCACCGGTCTCTTCACCTTCTTCACGACGGGGGTCGACCTCCGCGGCGTGACCGCCAACTCGAGCTCGCTCCTCTACAACCAGGCGGGGAACCTGACGTCGACGCGCCTGACCAGCGGACATCAGACGTTCGCCGGCCTCTTCGCGGAGACGAATCTTCTCCTCGATCCCAAGCTGGAGGTCCTGGCGAGCGCCCGCGTCGATGCGTGGTGGAACACCGGCGGGCGGGAGGTGGGGTCGGGGACCGGCGTCACGACGTACGAGGAACAGAGCACGACGCGCTTCGATCCGCGCCTCTCGGTTCGCTGGGCCCTCAGCGACGTCGTGGCCCTGCGCGGCGCCGCCTACCGCGCCTTCCGCGCGCCCACCCTGCACGACCTCTACCGGTCCAGCTTCACTCGCACCCAGCAGGTCATTCCGAACCCCTCCCTCGGGCCCGAAACGCTCCTCGGAGGCGACGTCGGAACGGACCTCAGGGCCGGGCGGTTCACCGGGCAGGTCAACCTCTTCTACAACCAGGTCGACGGCCTCATCGTCCGCTCCTCGCTCGCCACGACGCCGATTCTCATCCTCCAGCCCCGAAACCTCGGCAGCGTCCGGGCCCAGGGGGTCGAGGTGATGGGGACGGTGGCGCTCGCGAGGACCGTCTCTTTCGAATTCGGATATGCCTTCACCGACTCGACCGTCACCGACAACCCGTCCAATCCGGCTCTCGTGGGAAATCAGCTTCCCGACGTCCCCCGCAACGCGGGCTCCCTCTCGCTCAACTGGGCGCCCGCTTTCGGGCTCGCGGTCACGTTCCGTGGAAGGGCCCAGAGCCAGAGGTACGGCGACGACGCCAACCTCCTCGTCACGGACAGCCACATCGTCTTCGATCTCTTCGTCTCCTACCCGGTCCTGAAAGAGCTCGAGCTGTTCGTCTCCTGCGAGAACCTTCTCGACCGGCAGTACGTCTCCGACGTCACGCTCGGCCGCCGGCTCGGGCCGCCGCAGGCCTTCTTCGGCGGCCTCCGTCTCCGCACGCTTCTGTCGAGGTCCGGAGCCACCGCGACGAAAACCCCGTGACGCGGCGTCGGACGGCTGTTGGTCTCTCTCTCCTCGGCGCGCTGTCGCTGGCGGTCAATCCGGCGGCACCCGTCCCTTCCACGCGGATCCCCCTCAAGGTCCTCTACGGGCGGTACCTCACCTACGCGCCGCTCGCCATCGCCCGCGCCGAAGGCTTCTTCTCCGCCCAGGGGCTCGACGTCGAATTCGTCCATCTCACCACGAGTACCGAAGCGACGCCGCTCCTGATGCAGGGCGAAATCGACGTCGCGGCCGGCTTTCTCAAGATCGCCGACTTCAACGCCATCGCCCGGGGCGCCTCACTCCGTTTCGTCGCCGACAAGGGGAGCTTCGCGCCCGAATCGTGCGTCTCGTCGGCCTTCGTGGCCCGGCCGGAATTCCTCAAGACGAAGAACCCCGATATCGCCGAAGACCTTCGGGGCGTCCGCGTCGCCGCAACGCCCCTCTCGTTCAGCGAATATCTGCTCGAGACCTTTCTCGCCTCGAAGGGCCTCAGGCTCTCCGACGTCGATCTGGTGAAGCTCCCGGAGGCGACCGCGGCCGACGCCCTCATGAAGGGCTCGCTCGACTTTCTGCATCTGGGCGAGCCGTTCCTGACCCGCGTCGTCCGATCGGGTCGTGCCGTCCTCTGGAAATCCGTCGTGGAGATCCTCCCCGGAGGCCAGATTGCCGCGATCCTCTACGGCCCGAATCTCCTGACCAGGAACCGGGAAGCCGGGCGGCGCTTCATGGTGGCCTACCTGCAGGGAGTCCGGCAGTACAACCGGGGAAAGACGCCCCGGAACGTCGAGATCGTCTCGAAGGAGACCGGGCTCGACGCGGGTCTCGTCCGGGAGACCTGCTGGCAGCCGATCCGGGGGGACGGAAGGATCAACGTGGCGAGCGTTCTCGACTTCGAGCGCTGGGCCGTCCGGAGAGGCCTCCTCGACGCGCCGCTTCCGCCCGAGAAGTTCTGGGACCCTTTTTTCGTCGAAGAAGCGGGCAGGGCCCTCGGTCCGACGGCGCCGTGACAGGGCGGTCGGAAGACGGGAGCTTCCTCGGACGGATGCTAGAGTCGCCCCCCGAAATGACCCGGAAGCGCGCCGCATTCTCCCGCTCTCCCGCTCTCTCCCTCATCCTCGCCGCCCTCACGGCCGGCGCCATCTCCCCGGCGGCCGGAGCGGACCCGCCCGAGCGCATTCACCTCAGGGTGCTCCACGAGCGGTACCTCTCCTTCGCCCCGATCGCCATCGCCCGGGCGGAGGGCTTCTTCCGCGCCCAGGGGCTGGATGTCGAGTGGGTGGTTCTTCCGGGCAGCAGCAACGAGACCGCGCCGGCGCTCATCCAGGGCCAGCTCGACGTCGTCGTCGGAATACTCCGGATCGGCACCTTCAACGCCATCGCCCGGGGTGCCCCGCTCCGCGTCGTGGCCGACAAGGGCCACTTCGAGGCGGGGCCCTGCGTCCCGGCGGCCTTCGTGGCTCGCCGCGCGTTCGTCGAGGCGGGATCTCCGGACCGTCCGGAGCGTCTCCGGGGGGCGCGTGTAGCGGCCCGGCCTCTCGGCTTCCCGGAGTACCTTCTCGAGATCCTGCTGGGCCGCATGGGCCTTGCTCTCACGGATCTCCGGATGATCCGGATCCCCGAGGTGATGGTGGCCGAGGCGATCGCCAACGATTCGCTCGACGCCGGGCAACTGGCGGAGCCGGATCTCACCCGGGTTCTCAAGACGGGCCGAGCGGTCGTCTGGAAGTCCGTTCAGGAGATCTCCCCCGGAGCGCAGCTGGCGACCGTCGCGTTCGGCCCGAGCCTCCTCGAACGGAACCGCGAGGCGGGGCGGCGCTTCATGGTGGCCTACCTGCTGGGCGTCCGGCAGTACAACCGGGGAAAGACCGATCGGAACGTCGCGGCCATTTCTAAGGAGACCGGCCTCGACCCGGAGCTCGTCCGGGACACCTGCTGGCAGCCGATCCGCGCGGACGGGCAGATCAACGTGGAGAGCGTTCTCGACTTTCAGCGCTGGGCCGTCCGGCGCGGCGCCCTCGACGCCGTCGTCCCGCCCGAGAAGTTCTGGGATCCCTCCTTCGTCGAGGAGGCGGTCAAGGTCCTCGGGCCGCCGAAACCCTGAATGTCAAGTCATCACGGCGCCCTTGTCAGCCGGCTGGCCGCCCTCCTGACGCTCGGTGCGCTGACCCTTGCCGCGGCTTCCCTGCGCGCTGCCGGACCGCCCCCTTCTCCGGTCCACCTGAAAGTGCTCTTCGTCCGGTTCCTCTCCTTCGCCCCGCTGGCCATCGCCGAGGCGGAGGGGTACTTCCGCTCCCAGGGACTCGAGGTCGAGCCGGTCACCCTGACCGGAAGCAACGAGGCGACTCCGCCGCTGATCCGGGGCGAACTCGACGTCGTGACCGGCCTCATCAAGATCGGCGACTTCAACGCCATCGCCCGGGGGGCGTCGCTCCGCCTCGTCGCCGACAAGGGCCACTTCGAGGCGGGACCGTGCGCCCCCATGGCCTTCGTGGCGCGTCCGGGTCTGATGGACGGCGAGGGCGCGAACGAACCGGCCCGGCTCAGGCGGGCGCGCGTGGCGGCCTCGCCGCTCAGCTACGTGGAGTACGCCCTGGAGACGCTGCTTTCCCGGAAGGGCCTGAAGCTGACGGACGTCAACCTGGCCCGGATGCACGAGGGGATGGTCGGCGAAGCGATCGAGAAGGGCTCGCTCGACATCGGAGTGCTCGCGGAGCCGAACCTGTCGCGCGCCGTGAAATCCGGGAAGGCCGTCCTCTGGGCGCCGTTTCCGGAGTTTCTTCCCGAAGGGCAGCTGGCGGCCATCTACTTCGGGCCGGGCCTTCTCGAACGGAACCGCGACGCGGGGCGGCGTTTCATGGTGGCCTACCTGCAGGGGGTCCGGCAGTACAACCGGGGAAAGACCCCGCGCAACCTCGACATCCTGGTTTCCGCGACGGGTCTCGACCGCGAGCTCCTCAAGGAAGCCTGCTGGCAGCCGATCCGGGGGGACGGACGGATCAACGTGGAGAGCGTCCTCGACTTTCAGCGCTGGGCCGTCCGGCGCGGTGCTCTCGACGCCGTCGTCCCTGCCGAACGGTTCTGGGATCCCTCCTTCGTCGAGGAGGCAACCAGGGTTCTCGGGCCGCCGAAACCCTGAAGCGCCGATCCGGGCGAAGGACGAGGGACTGAAGATGCTAAAGTCCGCCCCCAAAAATATGAACAGGAGCGCCTCGACGCCTGAAGGCGTCTGTCCGCTGCGCCCGGGTCGACGGCTCTTTCGGGCTTCCTCCGCTCTTCTTCCGGCCGCCGCGGTCCTTGCTCTCCTCCTCGCGACGCCCACGGCCGCCGGCCAGGAGGTGAAGGACGCGTCTCCGACCCCCACGCCGAGCCCCACGGCGTCCGAGGCCGCAGGCAGCACCCCGCAGGTGAAGCGGAGCGAGGACATGGTCGTGACCGCCACGCGCAGCGAGCGCTCCACGGCGGACATTCCCGTCAGCGTATCGGTCGTGACGGAGGAGCAGCTGGAGCAGTCTCCCACCCGGACCCTCGACGACGCGCTCCGGACGGTCGTCGGGCTGAATCTTCCCCTCGGCAACAGCGACATCATCCAGCCGACGACGAACAACGTCTCGATGCGGGGCCTCGGGGGAAACCGGGCCCTCGTCCTCCTCGACGGCGTTCCCCAGAACGACGCCGCCGGCGGCTACATCCACTGGAACAAGATGCCGCTCGCCGACATCGAGCGGGTCGAGGTGGCGCGGGGCGCGGCTTCGAGTCTCTTCGGCAACTACGCGATGGGGGGCGTCGTGAACATCATCACGCGCCCGCTCGAGCCGGGCCGCGTGACGGCCGACGCCTCGTACGGCTCCTTCAACACGTTCCGTGCGGGGGCCTCAGCGGCGGACAGCCTCGGCGGCGGCCTCGACCTCGGCGTCTTCGCGAACTACGAGAACACCGACGGCTACAACCGGACGCTTCCCGAAGAGCGTGGCGCGATAGACATCGCGAGCGGCTCGCGCACCTTCAACCTGATGACGAAGCTCGACTACAAGACGGCCTCCGGCGTCGAGACGTTCGTCAAGGGAGGGGTCACCGATCAGTATATGGGGCAGGGGACGCCCCTCTCGAACAACGACCAGAGGATCTACGACATCTCGGGTGGCGCCCGCTTCCCCCTCGGGGCCTCCGTCCTCTCGGCGAGCGCTTTCTATCAGGACGTCCGTTACAGCCTCTACAGCTCCACCCTCGTCCCCGGGGCCGGGCGGGACAGGGAGTACCCGTCGCAGGTCAGCCAGCAACCGGGATGGAACCTCGGCGGCTCGCTCCAGTGGTCGAAGCCGCTGACCGGACTCGTGAAGTTCCTCACCTTCGGTCTCGACCTCCAGAAGGTGACCTCCGAAAACACCTCCCAAGGCTACAGCATGACGGGGCAGCCGACGACCTTTCGCTCCAGCCAGGGTCACCAGACCTTCGAAGGCGTCTTCGGCGAGGCCAGCTTCGTCCCCGATCCGCGTTTCGAGGCGCTCCTCTCGGCGCGTGTCGATTTCTGGCAGAACGCCGGGGGCCAGGAGTACTCGAGCACGGGCAACGTCACGACGACGTATCCGGACCGGAGCGCGACGCGCTTCGACCCGCGTCTCTCCCTCCGCTGGGCCGAGAGCGACGAGCTCGCCGTCCGCGGCGCGGTGTATCGGGCTTTCCACGCGCCGAACCTGCGCGATCTCTACCGGAGCAGCCTGCAGCGGACGCTCCAGACGCTCGCCAACCCGAACCTCGGCCCCGAGACGCTCACCGGAGGCGACGCCGGCCTGGACCTGAAGGCCGGGATCTTCACCGGGCAGCTCAACTATTTCTACAACGAGGTCCAGGGGCTCATCGCCCGCAAGGCGCTCGCCACGACGCCGATCCTCGTCGTCCAGCCCCAGAACATCGGGAAGGCCCGGGCCCAAGGCGTGGAGGTCTTCGGCACGTTCCAGCTCGCGAAGTTCCTCTCGCTCGACCTCGGCTACGCCTTCAACGATTCCGTCGTCACGGACAACCCGGCCGACCCGAGCATCGTGGGGAAGCAGCTTCCCGACGTTCCCCGAAACTCCGGCTCCCTCTCCCTGAACTGGACGCCGCCGTGGGGGCTGGTCGTCACGTTCCGTGGCCGGGCCCAGAGCCAGCGGTACGCGGACGACGCCAACCTGCTCGCCACGGACAGCTCCGTCGTCTTTGACTTCTTCGTGTCGTATCCGGTGCTGAAGACCTTCGAGATCTTCGTCTCGGGTGAGAACATCTTCAACTACGAGTACATCTCGGAAGTGAACATCGGCCGTCGGCTCGGCCAGCCGCAGGCGTTCTTCGGCGGCCTCCGTTTCCGGCTGCCCCTCGCTCCGTTTGGAGCTGGCGCTCCGAAGAGCTGATGACGCGGCGGCGCTTCCAACCGGGGCGGTTTCTCCTTCTCCTCCTGACCTTCGCCACGCTCGCCGCCGCTGCGGCCCGACTTCCGGCGGCCGGCGAGCCGCCACCGGGGCGCGTTCGCCTCCGGGTGCTCTACGGGCGGTACCTCACGTTCGCCCCGCTGGCCATCGCAAGCGCCGAGGGCTTCTTCGACGCGCAGGGACTCGACGTCGAGCTGGTCCACACGACCGGGTCCGTCGACACGACGCCGCTGCTGATCCGGGGCGAGATCGACGTCAGCGCCGGCATGCTCCGGATCTCCGACTTCAACGCGATCGCCCGCGGAGCCACCCTCCGGCTCGTCGCCGACAAGGGGCATTACGAGGACGGACCCTGCGTCTCGGCGGCCTTCCTGATCCGGCCAGCGTTCCTGAAGACGAAAAACCTCGAAAGCCCCGAGAATCTCCGCGGAGCCCGCGTGGCCGTGACCCCACTCGGGTTCTCGGAATACGTCCTCGAGACCCTGGTGAACTCGAAAGGGCTCGCGCTATCGGACCTGAATCTGGTGCACCTCCAGACCCCGCTGATGACCACGGCCCTCGTTGACGGCTCGCTGGACTTCCTTCACGTCCCGGAGCCGTACCTCACCCCGACCCTCCGGTCGGGGAGCGCCGTCGTCTGGAAGCCCGTTCGGGAGATCGTGCCCGGCGGCCAGCTCGCTGCGGTCATCTACGGCCCGAACCTCCTGGTGAAGAACCGCGAGACCGGGCGGCGGTTCATGGTGGCCTATCTCCAGGGTGTGCGGCAGTACAACCTCGGCAAGACGCCCCGAAACGTCGAGATCATCTCCCGGGAAACCCGGCTCGAGCCGGGGCTCGTCCGGGACGCCTGCTGGGAGTCGATCCGACCCGACGGGAAGATCAACGTCGAGAGCGTTCTCGACTACCAGCGCTGGGCGGTCCGCCGGCAGCTCCTCGACGCCGTCCTCCCGCCCGAGAGGTTCTGGGACCCCTTCTTCGTCGACGAGGCCGGCCGCCTCCTCGGGGCGAAGTCTTCGGCGACGACGCCGGGGACGCGATGAACGCCCGCCGGCCGGGCCCCGCCCGTCCCCTCTTCGCCGCCCTGCTCGTAGGGTCCCTCGCGGGAGGCGCCGCCGGCCTCCGGGCCGGAAACCTCCCGTCGCCGCGGACGCACCTCAAGGTCGTGTACGGGCGCTACCTCACCTCCGCGCCGCTGGCCATCGCCATGGCCGAGGGGTACTTCGAGGCGCAGGGCCTCGACGTCGAGTTCGTCCATCTCCCGAGCACCGCGGACGCGATGCCCGCTCTCGTCCAGGGCGAGATCGACGCCGGCGGCGGGCTGGTCAAGGTAGCCGACTTCAACGCCATCGCCCGGGGGGCGGCGGTCCGGATCGTCGCCGACATGGGGCACAACGAGCGCGGTCCGTGCGTCACGGCGGCGATCGTCGCGCGCCCGGGGTTCATCGAGGCAAAGAGCTCCGACCGGCTCCGCGGCGCGCGCGCCTCGGCGACGCCGCTCACCTACGGCGAGTACATCCTCGAGACATTCGTCAACGCGAAGGGGGTGAAGCTGACCGATCTCGCCCTCAGCCGGCTCAGCGCGGCCTCGGCCGCCGAAGCCGTTTCGGACGGTTCGCTCGACTTCACCTATCTCGCCGAGCCGTTCCTCTCCCGCGCCGTCGAGTCCGGCCGGGCCGTCATCTGGACGCCGGTTCAGGATGTCGTTCCCGAGGCCCAGTTCTCGGTCTTCCTCTTCGGCCCGAGCCTCGTGAAGGGGAACCACGAGGCGGGAGAACGGCTCATGGCAGCCTGCCTCCGGGCGATCCGGCAGTACAACCTCGGGAAGACGCCCCGCAACATCGAGATCATCGCGAAGGAGACGGGACTTTCGCCGGAATACCTCCGGAAGATCTGCTGGACGTGGATCGACCGCGACGGAAGGATCAATCCCGACAGCATCCTCGCCTTCCAGCGCTGGGCGGTCCGGAGAGGCCTTCTCGACGCCGTCGTGCCGACCGAGTCCTTCTGGGACCCGTCGTTCCTCGACACGGCGAAGAAGACCCTCGGGCCGGCCGCCCGCTGAGCGGGCTTCCGGCGCCATCGATTCCGCCGGTCGGATGCTAAAGTCGCGGACCCCGAAATGACGCGAGGGCACCATCTTCTCCACAGCCTTCTCCGCGCCGCCGTGCCGCTGGTGATGCTCGTCGCCCTGGCAGCCGGCCGCTCGGAGGCGGGAGATCCCACCCCGAAGCGGCCCCATCTCAAGGTGCTCTACGGGCGGTACCTCTCCTTCGCTCCGATCGCCATCGCGCGGGCCGAGGGCTTCTTCTCGGCCCAGGGGCTGGACGTCGAGCTGGTCCACGCGTCCGGCAGCAGCGACGCGACGCCGGCGCTCGTCCGCGGCGACCTCGCCGTCGTGGCCGGAGCGCTCCGGGTCTCCGAGCTGAACGCCATCGCCCGGGGGGCGGAGATCCGGATCGTCGCCGACAAGGGCCACTACGAAGCCGGCCCGTGCGTTTCGGCGGCCCTCGTCGCCCGTCCGGAGTTTCTCCGGGTCGAGGATCCGGGGAGCCCCGCTCACCTCCGGGACGCCCGCGTCTCGGCGATTCCGCTCTCGTACGCCGAGTACGTGCTCGAGACCTTTCTGGAGGCGAAGGGCCTCAAGCTGGCCGACCTCCGTGTCGTGACGCTCCAGGAAGCGGAGGCGGCGGCGGCGCTCGCGGAAGGGTCTCTCGATCTCCAGCAGATGGGCGAGCCGTTCCTGACGCAGGCCCGCCGGTCGGGGCGTACCGTGATCTGGAAGCCGACCGTCGAGATCGTGCCCGGCGGCCAGACGGCGGTGATCCTCTTCGGCCCCCGTCTCCTGACGCGGGACCGCGAGGCCGGGGAGCGTTTCATGGTCGCCTATCTCCAGGGCGTGCGGCGCTACCAGCTCGGCAAGACGCCCCGGAACGTCGAGATTCTCGCGCGCGAGACCCGGCTCGACCCCGATCTCGTCCGGGAGGCCTGCTGGGAGTCGATCCGCCCCGACGGGAAGATCAACGTGGACAGCGTCCTCGATTACGAGCGCTGGGCGGTGCGGAGAGGCCTTCTCGACGCCTCTCTTCCGCCCGGAAAGTTCTGGGATCCCTCGTTCGTCGACGCGGCGAACAGGGTCCTCGGGCAACCGGCCCCCTGAGTGCGCGATGTCGTTCCGATGCGAGCACCTTTCCAAGTCCTTCGCGCTCAGGGACGGATTCGTCCAGGCGATCGACGACATCACGTTCAGCGTCCGGGACGGAGAGTTCGTCTCGATCGTCGGTCCGAGCGGCTGCGGCAAGACGACGCTCCTGAAGCTCATCACGGGTCTTCTCCAGCCGAGCGCCGGCACGGTCGTCCTCGACACGGTCGGGGAGAACGGCCGGCCGGCTTCGGCCCTCGTCTTCCAGGAGCACGGTCTCTTTCCCTGGATGACGGTTCTGGAGAACGTGGCGTTCGGCCTCGAGACCCGGGGCGTCGCGCGGACCGAACGGCAGGAACGCGCCATGGCCTTCATCGCCTCGGTGGGGCTCGCGCCCTTCGCCGACGCC
>DATIWM010000222.1:0-14365 GCA_035519355.1 Thermoanaerobaculia bacterium
CCCGCGTGCCAGCTCGTCCCGCACGCGACCACGTGGATCCGCTCCACGCCGGCGAGGAGCGCCCGCGGGACCCCCATCGCCTCCTCGTCGAAGCGCCCCGTCTCGAGCGAGAGCTTGTTTCCGACCGTCTCGGCCACGACCGACGGCTGTTCGGCGATCTCCTTCGCCATGAAATGGGGATAGCCCCCCTTCTCGGCCGCGAGGGCGTCCCACGGCACGCGTCGCGGGGGGCGGCTCCGGGGCGCGCCGGCGAGGTCCGTCACCTCGATCCGTCCGGCGGAGATCCGCGCGAGATCGCCGTCCTCCAGGAAGACGAGGTCGCGGGTGTGCGGCAGGAGGGCCGTCGCGTCCGAGGCGACGAAGCCTTCGCCCTCCGCCGTGCCGAGGACGACGGGCGGACCGTGCTTGGCGGCGTAAAGGATTCCCGGCTCGTCGGCCGAAAAGAGGACGAGGGCGTACATCCCGCGGAGCGTCCCCAGGACCTCGCGGACGACGACGCCGAACGGACGTTCCGGGGCGCGGCGGCGCGCCGCGCCGAGCGCCTGCGCCACCACCTCGGTGTCGGTCTCCGACGCGAAGGACACCCCGTCGGCCAGGAGCGCCCGCTTCAACGGGAGAAAGTTCTCGATGATGCCGTTGTGGATGACGACGATCCGGCCGGAGGCGTCGCGGTGGGGATGGGCGTTCTCCTCCGACGGGCGCCCGTGCGTCGCCCACCGGGTATGACCCACGCCGAACCGCCCGGGAAGGGGCTTTTCCGAAAGGCGCGCTGCGAGGTTTCCGAGCTTCCCCTCGGCGCGGGCCACGCGGAGGGTGCCGTCGTCGCCCAGGACGGCGACGCCGGCCGAGTCGTAGCCGCGGTACTCGAGGCGTTTCAGGCCGTCGAGGAGGATCGGCAGCGCCTCGCGGGGACCGACGTAGCCCACGATCCCGCACATCGGCTCAGATCTTCTTCTTTTTCGCGCCCTTGCGTTCGCGGTAGGCCGTGCCCGCCCCCTCGGTCGTCCGCTGCGGCGTCCTCGAGGTGGCGAGCGCGCCGCCCGGGACGTTCTCCGTGACCGTCGTTCCGGCTCCGATCACGGCGCCGTCGCCGACCGTGACCGGCGCCACCAGCTGGACGTCGGAGCCGACGAAGACGTCCTTTCCGATCGTGGTCCGATGCTTGGCGAAGCCGTCGTAGTTGCAGGTGATGACGCCTGCGCCGACGTTCGTCCGCTCCCCCACCTCGACGTCGCCGAGGTAGGTGAGATGGTTCGCCTTCGCCTCGCGGCCGAGGGCCGCCTTCTTCGTCTCGACGAAGTTCCCCACGTGGACCGCCGGACCGAGGTCGGTCCCCTCGCGGAGGCGGGCGAAGGGGCCGACGACGGCCCCGTCGCCGACGCGGGCCCCCTCCATGACGCAGTACGGCCTCACGGTGACGCGGGCTCCGAGCTCGGTGTCGCGGATCACGCACCCCTGCCCGATCCGCGTCCCTCCGCCGACGCGCGTGGCGCCGAGAAGGGTCACGAAGGGCTCCACGACCGTGTCCGGGGCGAGCGTCACCGTCTCGTCCAGGGTCACCGTCTCGGGACGGAGCAGGGCCGCGCCCCCTGCCATGGCCGCTGCCGCCGCGCGCTCGCGCAGAACCCCCTCCACCCGGGCGAGGTCGGCGTGCGAGTTGACGCCGAGGATCTCCTCCGGCGACGCCGCGGGAACGCCGCGGGCCGGCCGCCCCGACTCCACGGCCATCGCGAGGAGGTCGGTCAGGTAGAACTCGGAGGCCTCGTTCGCGGGCTCGAGCCGGGGCAGCGCGGCGTCGAGGAAGCCGCGGTCGAACGCGTAGACGCCGCCGTTCACCTCCGGGATCTCTTTTTCCCGCTCCGAGGCTTCCCGCTCCTCCACGACGGCGACGACGATGCCGTGCGCATCGCGGAGGACGCGCCCGTACCCGGAGGGATCCGGCGGGACGGCCGACAGGAAGACGGCCGGCGTCTCCGGTCGGCCGTCGAGCTCCGAAAGGAGCCGCCGGACGGAAGCCGGCGTGACGAGCGGCGCGTCTCCCGGCAGGACGACGAGGCGCGACGCGGAGCCGACTTTCGCCATCGCCGCCCGAAGCGCATCGCCCGTCCCGCGCGGGGAGCGCTGGTGCGCCAGGGTGGCTTCCGGGGCCGCGCTCCGGACGTGGGCCGTCACGGCGTCGCCGGCTCCCGCGTTCGTCACGACGACGAGACGGGCGGCGTCGCCTCCGGCCACGAGGGCCCGGGCCGTCGCGAGGACCCGGTCGAGGAGCGTCCGTCCCGCGGCGTCGTGAAGTACTTTCGGGAGCGCGGACCGCATCCGCGCCCCTTTCCCCCCCGCGAGGACGACGACCGCGGTCCTCTCCGTCACGCGCCTCCGGCGATCAGCTCCGTGAAGCCCTGGTGGCCCCTGAGGGCCGCGAGGTCCGTGTCGAGACGGGCCTGGATCCGGTTCTGGTCCGAGGCGGCGATCGCCTTCTTCAGGCTCTGGAGCGCCTGGTCCGCGTCTCCCTGGAGGGCGTGGCAGCAGGCGGCGAGGTAGTGGAGGCGGCCGTCGCCATCCCGCCGTCCGGCGGTCTTCTTCAGGAGCTCGAGCGCCCGCTCGAGGTTGCCGCGGTTCTTCTCGAAGACGGCGTGGTGGTAGAGCTCCTCCGGCTCGCTCGGAACCGTGCCCCGGGACTTCTTTCCGTTCCGGCAGGCGGCCAGGTACATCTTGGCCCGGTCGCGGAATTCCTTCTCGTCCGGGTACTTCTCGATCAGCTCCTCGAAGCGCTTCGCGGCCTCGTCGAAGCGGCGCTTGTGGAAGCAATCGATCGCCTTCTCATATTCCTTCCGGGCGTGGGAGAGCTCCTTCTGGGCTTCTTTCAGGGACGCGGGGCCTTTCCGCGGGGCGGGCGGCGCCTCGGCCGCGACGAGCTTCAGCTGACGCATCCGCTTCTGCACGTCCTCCAGCGGGAAGCCGAGCTTGAGCGCGAGCGTCTGGACGTCGAGGCGAGCGACGTTCGTCTTGAGCCAGCGGGTATCGTCGTCCGTCCATTTCTTCGTCATGAGAGGCCTCCCGGGACCGGGTCCGATGCTGCAGCGGGCTGCGGCGAATGGCGGATTCTCCGCGCGGGCACCCCGGTCGTCAAGGCGGCCGTTTTGAAGGGGTTCATCACCCCGGAAACCGTGTCCTGGCGCACGGCGTAAACGTCTCCGGCCGCCGAGCGTCCCGGACGCCTGCGGACACCTAGAGCCGCGTTCTCGTGAAGAAAGCCGCCGCGAGCCGGGGCGGGACGCTCCGCGGGAGGACCCGCGTCATCGCGATCCAGAGACGGTCGAAGCCGTGCGTGACGACGACGGCCCGGCCTTTCCCGAGGGCGGTGAGTCCCCTCTCCGCCACGCGAGCGGCGGTCATCTCGGGAAACGGGGTCCCCTCGGCTCCGCGCATCCCCGCCACCTCATGGAACTTCGTCCGCGTGTAACCGGGGCAGAGCGCCGTCACCGTGACGCCGTCCCTCTTCGCCTCCTCGTGGAGCGCGTGGGTGAAGGAAAGGATGAAGGCCTTGCTGGCGCCGTACGCCGCGAAGAACGGCTGCGGGAAAAAAGCGGACGTCGAAGCGACGTTGAGGATCGCCCCGCGCCGGCGCGAGCGCATCGCGACGAGAAAGCGGTGCGTCAGCTCGGCCGTCGCCATCACGTTGAGCGAGAGAAGCTCCAGAAAGCGCGCCGTCTCGAACTCCGCCTGCGGGCCGTTCCATCCGAAGCCGGCGCCGTTGACGAGAAGGTCGACGGGCCGGCCCCGCCCCTCCGTCGCGTCGAAGAGCGCCGCCGCCGCCCCGGGCCGGGAGAGGTCGAGAGGGAGGGCCTCCACGTCGATGCCATGCCGCTCCCGCCACGCCGCCGCCCGCTCCGACAGGGCCCCGGCCGAGCGCGCCACGAGCACGAGGGGGATCTTCCGCGCCGCGAGCTGCTCGGCGATCGCCGCGCCGATTCCCGAGGACGCGCCCGTGACGACGGCCCACGCCCCGTCCGCGACGCGGATCACCGGACCGTCTCCGGCGGCGGCGAGGAGATCTCCGCCACCCGGTAGCCGAGCAGCGTCTTCAGCACCTTCGCCGGAGCGAAGAGGTCGAGGACCCTCGACGGAGCGGGCGCCGGGAGGATCGCGAGGACGAGCGGGTTCTCCGCGTCATCCAGGATTTCGAAGGTCCCGAACCAGTTCGTGGCGATGATCGACGCGACCTCCACGGGCCGGCCATCCACCCGCAGGCCGAAGCGCTGCGGCGGCGCCGCCCGGCGCCAGATCACGGGTCCGTCCGCGTGCGTCTCGCCCGCCAGCTCGGCGGCGCGAGTCAGGAGGAGAGAGGCCGGCTGGCGGAGTCTTCCTCCGACGAGGAAGAGCGGGACCCTCGCCTCGCTCCGGAGCTTCAGGTCGGTGAACGCGCCTTTCGGGAGCGCCAGCCCCGAGGCCCCCGCGAACGTCGCGTTCCCCTCGGGCCAGAGGCCGGGCAGGAGGAAGGCGGACGCCGTCACGGGGTCGGGGAAGAGGAGCGTTCCCGCGATTTCGTGCTTCTCGTACACCGCGGGAACGGTCGGAAGGGGCGTCGCCCCGGTCGGGGCGTTCGACGCCGCGCGGACCCACTCCTCCCGGCGCCTCGCCGACTCCGACGTCTCCTTCCGGACGGTTCCGGTCCACCGGAGCCGAAGCTCGCGCCCGTCCGAAGCGAGGATCTCCACGTCCCGGCGCGAGGCCTCCGGGACGTCGTCCGACGGGACGCCGGGGAGATTCGGGACGAGGGAGAGCGTGAGACCCGCCCGGAGGCGGAGCGGCTCCGTCGACGCGGGGGGCGGCCGCGGCGTCGGCGGCGGCGCCGCCTCCTCCCGTCCGCAGGCGGCGGCCGCCAGCGCGAAGAGGAGGAGCGGAGCGCGCTGCGGCATCGGCGTCACCGGTTCGAGACGTCGTTCAGCCGCTCGTCCAGAGGGAGCGGCACGACCTTCGTGGCAAGGATCCACTCGCGTCCGGGGAGGAAGTGGTTCAGCGCCTCGATGAGCCGCAGGTCGCCGCTGACCGTCGCCGGCTGCACCTTCTCGAATTCGCTCCGCTCGGTGAGGATGACCGGCGTCACCTTCACCGTCTCCGCGCCGGGGACCCACTGGACGTAGCGGGGGTTCTTCACGAAGGCCCGCGCGGCAGCTTCGAGCCGTTCGTCGAGATCCTTCGCGGCGAACGCCTCGCGCGCGAGCGGAGGCCCCCCGCGCCGGCCCCGGACCATCACGAGGAAGGGACGCGGATCGGGGAACTGTCTCCGGACGATGCCGGTGAGGTCGGAGAGCGAGAGCGTCCGGCCGCCGAAGACGAACGGCATCCGGTCGAGCCGGCTCCCGAGTTTCGAGAGGTCCTTCGGCCGGCCCAGCTCGAGCACCCCTTTCAGCGCCACGGCATTGTGCGCGTTGATCCAGTAAGCCAGCTGGTCCTCCATCGTCGGGAAGAGGTGCGGCTGTCCGATCGGAGAGATCCGCGCCACCTCGCCGAGGTACCCGTCCAGCAGCTCCTTCTGCCGCTCGACGGCGCCGTAGTCGACGAGGCCGTCCGAATCGACCGCCTCCTCGAGGAGGCGCGAGAGGGCCGCGTGCGGAAACTGCCCCGCCGACGGGACGTCCCCCTCGGGCTTCTTCACGTCGACGGGCTTTGCCGACCCGCAGGCGCCGGCCAGGACGGCGAGAAGGAGAAGAGAGGTCCTCGCCGCACGGCGGGGGGCCCGACGCGGTGTCATCTTCTTTTCACGTCAGCCCACGAGGTCTTCGGTGCCGTCGACGCCGAGGACGTTCCCCGTCATCCAGACGGTGTCGGGGCGGGCGACGGCCACGAGGATCTTCGCCACGTCCTCGGGCGTCGTCAGCCGGCCGGCCGGGTGCAGGGCGAGGCTGCGCTCGATCATCTGCTCGTTTCCGGGGATCTTCCGGAGAGCCGGGGTGTCGGTCACGCCGGCGCGGATCGCGTTCACGGCGATCCTCCGCGGCACCAGCTCCACCGCGAGCTGGCGGCAATGGCTCTCGAGGGCGGCCTTGGCCGCCGAGACCGCGCCGTACGAAGCCCAGATCCGGTGGCCGCCCGCCGAGGTCATCGCGAAGACGTGCGATCCCTCTCCCATGAGGCCGGCCGCGAGGAGGTCCTGCACCCACCAGACGAGCGAATGCGCCATCACCTCGAGCGTCATCTGCATCTGGGCCGGCGTGATCCGGTCGGCGGCGTTCTCCGAAAGGAACGGCTTCAAGGTCCCGAACGCCAGCGAGTGGAGAACCACGTCCACAGCTCCCGGGTTCGCCTCGTCCGCCAGGACGCGCGACATCGTGCCGATCGTCTCGGCCCGCTTCGCGGGGTCCGCGGCGTTGATGTTGTAGAACTCGGAGCGGGCGCCCGCCTTCTCGATCTCCCCCGTGATCCGCTCCACGTTCGGCAGCGTCGCGCGGCGGTCCAGGTGAACGCCGAAGACGTTTCGCCCTCCGCGGGCGAGGGCCAGGGCCGCCGCCTCGCCGAAACCGGAGGAGGCGCCGAGAATCAGGGCCCACTTCCTTTTCGCCGTCATAGGAGAAAAATACCACCGTGACCTTCCGGACCGCCCTCGAAGGGGCCGCCGCCTCGGGCCGGCCGCTCCTTCTCGATGCCGCAATGGGGACCGAGCTGGCCCGCCGGGGGGCCGACACGACTCCGCCGCTCTGGAGCGCGCGGGCCCTCCGCGACGCCCCGGCGCTCGTCCGGGCGATCCACGCGGAAAACGCCGCGGCCGGCGCCGACGTCCTGACCATCGCCAGCTTCCGGCTGCACGAGAGGAACGTCCGGAGAGAGCACCGGGAGATTTCTCCGAAAGGTGGAAGAAGTCCGGGCGCGGGCGGGCTGCTGGCCCGTGCCGTCGCGCTGGCGCGGAGCGCGGCCACGGATGCACGTCCGACGAAACGGATCTGGGTGGCCGGATCGCTCGCGCCGCTGGAGGACTGCTACCGGCCGGACCTCGTCCCGTCCCGTGACGAGCTCGACCGCGAGCACCGCGAGATGGCGGAGGCTCTGGCGGGTGCAGGCGTCGACTTCATCCTCGTCGAGACGATGAACGCGGTCCGCGAGCTGGCCGCCGCCGTCCGGGCGGCGCTCGCGACGGGGCTTCCCGTCGTGGCGTCGATGGCCACGGACGGAAACGGGTGTCTTCTCTCCGGCGAGCCCGTCGCGGAGGCCGCGCGCTCTCTCCGGGCCCTCCCCGCCGCCCCCGACGCGCTCGGAGTCAACTG
This sequence comes from Thermoanaerobaculia bacterium, assembly GCA_035519355.1. Classification (GTDB taxonomy): domain Bacteria; phylum Acidobacteriota; class Thermoanaerobaculia; order UBA5066; family UBA5066; genus DAOMFB01. Next base: position 7,260 of record DATIWM010000222.1, read on the forward strand.
CGTCCCGGCCCGGGCGATCGGGCACGACCTCGCCCGCCTCCGCGGGGCGGCCCCCGGCCTCCCTCTTTCCGTTTACGCGAACACGGGGCGCGCCCTCGACGAAGCCAAAGGGATCTACACCGATCCCGTCGAGCCGGGCCCTTACGCCGCCCTCGCGGCGGAATGGCTCGCGGGCGGCGGCGTCGCGCTTCTCGGCAGCTGCTGCGGCACCACCGCGGCCCACACCGCCGCGCTCCGCGCCCTCATCGACGCGAGGGAACAGGGGGGGTCGGGGGGTGCGAACCCGGCACTCCCCCTGTCCTGACGGTCGTCGCACCCCCCGATCAGGGGAAATAACCCCGGATGGTCTTGGGCCGGAGCTTCATGTCGCCGAGTTTCACCACGACCGTCCGGAACTCGTTCTCCCCCTTCTTCGAGTTCGTCAGGTAGGTGACGAAGTACTGCGACCGTAGCTCCGTCTCGATCTTCCGGTAGATCTCCGGCAGCTCGGCGACCTTGCTGATGAAGAAGGCCTCTCCCCCCGTGTCCGCGGCCAGCTCCTTCAGCTTCGGCTTGATCCCCATCTCGAGAAACGGGATCCCCATCCCGATGAAGTAGATCGGGATCCCCGCCGTCCTCGCGTACCGGCGGAGCGTCTCGTAGTCGGACCAGGAATGGTTGTCCGCGCCATCCGTCAGGACGACGATCGCCTTCCGCCCCGGGAGGGCCCGGAACTGGTAGAGCGCGAGGACGACGGCGTCGTACAGGGCCGTCGCCCCGTCGGCGCGCGTCTCACGGATGGCGCGGATCAGGTCGGCCCGCTCCTTCGTCAGCGACGCGAGGAGGATCGGCGCCTCGCGGAACTCGATGACGAAACCCTGGTCCTTCTCGCGGACGAGCCGCTCGACGAACCCGCCGGCCGCCTCGTGGACGAGCGGCATGGAGGCCCTCATCGATCCCGAGCCGTCGATGACGATGCCGAGGGAGAGCGGGAGCGCTTCGGCGAACTCGAAGGCGGAGATCTCCTGCTTCTCGCCGTCCTCGAAGACCGTGAAGGCCTCCCTCGGCAGCCCCTTCACGAACCGCCCCTCGGCGTCGTAGACCGAGACGTGGAGCTCCACGAGGTTCACCTCGATCTTGGAGATGAACCGCTTGTCCCCCTTCAGGAGCTGGACGTCGGAGAACTCCTTTCCCTCGGCGTCGGTCGCCGTCGCGCGGATCAGCGTCGCCCGCTTCAGCCGCTCGGACGGGACCGAGACCGTGTAAGGGGGGGCCGCCCACTCCTTCACGAGGTCCGCGTCGAGGAAGAGCTTCAGCGTCCTCATCTGGCCGCCGGCGATCGGCTGGACGGCCACCTTCAGCTCGACGGTCTCTCCGGGCGTCTTCGGCAGCTCCACGATCCGGACGGCGAGACGGGCGTCCCGCTCGTTGATGGCCCAGGCGTCGGCGTCGAGGAAGTTCCCCTGCGCGTCGAAGCCGAGCACCTTCAGGGTCTGCTTCTTCGGGATGCTCCCGAGGTCGATCTCCACCGAGTACGGCGGCCGGTTCCGGACGAGGATCTTCTTCTCCTCCAGCCAGAACTCCACGCGGGCGACCGGGGGCGCCACCTCGGCCTCCACCCGGATGAGGCCGACCGGGACCTCCCTCTTCGGCGGGACGATCCTCACGAGACCCTTCTCGGCCGAGCTCTCCGGGACGACCGGGCGGTTCTCGGACTCCAGGATGATCGCCGCGGCCGACGGGAGGCCGGCCGCGTCCGTCCCCGCCTCGTCGGCGCGGAACTCGGAGGACATCTTCGGGACCGTCAGGGAGACGGCGCGTGTCGCCACGGCGCGCCCCCCGGCCCCTTCGAGCCGGAACTGGATCTCCAGCTCGCCCGGCGGCAGCGACCGGAGGAACGAGACGCGGAGGGGCTTTCCGGCCTCGGCGTCCGAGAGGTCGACCTCGACCGGCACGCGAAAGCTCTCGACGACCTTTCCGGCCGCGTCCTTCGCCTCCCCGTCGAGCATGAAGGCGGCCTTGGCCGGCGCATTCCGGCCCGCCGGGCCGCCGCGGAGATCGGATTTCGAGGCCATCAGAACGAAGCGGACCACGGTCATCTCGCCGCTTCGCCCCAGGAACTGCTCCCGGATCTCGATCGGGATCGAGACGGGACCGGCATCGACGCGGCTCTGCTGGGAGGCGGCGGGGGGGGACGCCTGCGGCCGGGCGGGCTGCGGCGCGGAGAGAAGGAGCAGAAGCGCTCCCGGAAGGACGCGGCGAACGGGTCTCATTCCCCCATCGTAGACTGTCGGTCCCGGCACGAATATCTCCCTGGAGGAATTGAATGCAAGATCGTTTCCGTCCCCTTTCGTGGATTCCGGCGGCGCTGGCCGCCACCGCGCTGGCGGTTCCCCAAGCCGCCGCCCCGACGGACGCCTTCCTCGACGGCTCCCGGACGCGCTGGGAGGAGGTCGCCGACACGATCTGGGACTACTCGGAGACGGCGCTGAAGGAAACGAGATCGGCCGCACTCCTTTCGGGGCTTCTCGAGAAGGAGGGCTTCACGGTCACGCGCGGCGTCGCCGGGATGCCGACGGCCTTCGTCGCGAGCGCCGGCTCGGGGACGCCGGTGATCGGGATCCTCGCCGAGTACGACGCCCTCCCGGGCCTTTCCCAGAAGGGAGGCGGGACGACGAAGAGCCCGCGCGTGGCCGGAGGGCCGGGGCAGGGGTGCGGGCACAACCTCCTCGGAACGGCGGCCGTGGCCGCGGCCGTGGCGGCCAACCAGGCCCGCATCGCCGGGAAGCTCCCCGGGACGATCCGTCTCTTCGGCACACCCGCCGAGGAGCAGCTCATCGGGAAGCCCTTCATGCTCCGGGACGGTCTCTTCGCGGGGACCGACGTCGTCCTGGTCTGGCACCCGGCTGCGAAGAACTACGTCGGCACGAAGCCCCGCCTCGCCATCACGGCCATCGACGTGGAGTTCTTCGGGAAGACGGCCCACGCCGCGGCGAATCCCTGGCTCGGCCGCAGCTCCCTCGACGCCGTGGAGCTCTTCGACCACGCCCTCGCCCTGATGCGCGAGCACATCCTCCCGACGGCCCGGATTCACCGCGTCGTCAAGGACGGCGGCCTCGCGGCCAACATCATTCCGGACTATGCCCGGGTCCAGTGGTTCGTCCGCGACACGACGGGAGCGAGCGTTCAGGAGATGCTCGGCCGGATCCGGAAGGCCGCGGACGGCGCGGCCCTCGCGACGGAGACGACGGCGAAGGTGACCCTCCTCGGCGGCACCCGCGAGCCGATCTACAACGAGGCGGTCTCGCTCGTCGTGCAGAAGGAGCTGGAGCGCGTCGGTCCCCCCCGCTTCGACGCGGCCGACGTCGCGCTCGCGAAGGCGATCCAGAAGGAGGTCGGGATCCCCGAGACCGGTCTCGTGGACAAGGTCCTTCCCTACGCGCCCGAAAACGGCGGCGAGGCCTCCTCCGACATCGGCGAAGTGAGCGCGGCGCTTCCGCTCGCCGAACTGTCGGTGGCCACCGGCGTGGCCGGGTCCCCGTGGCACCACTGGGCCGTGACCTCCTGCTCCGCGAGCCCGATCGGGCGGAAAGGGATGCTCGTGGCCGCAAAGGTCCTCGCGGCGGCAATGGTCGATCTTCTGAACGACCCGGCGACGATTGCGAAGGCCAAGGCCGAGTTCGCCAGGTCGACGGACGGCAAGCCCTACGTCTCGCCGCTTCCGAAGGACGCCGTCCCGAAGACGTACTGACGTTGGCTCAACGTTTTCCCGCAAGGAAATCCCGGGGGGTGAGCGCCTGAATTCCCGGCGACAGGCCGGCGCGGAGGCGTTCGTCACCCGTTACGAGAACCGCTTCGGGTGCCGCCGAAAGGAGCCGGCGAAGGTGCTCGTCCTTCCTCCGCTCGGCCTCCGACGCCGAAAGAGTCTGGCGAAAAGCTGCGAGCGCCGCAATCTCCCCGAGGAGGTCATCCACCTGCTCTTCAGAGAGGCCGTGCCGCCTCCGGATCGCCGGGCGGAGGAGAACCGTCCGGTACTCGGCGAGAAGATCCATCGAAAGCAGAAGATGGAACTCTCCCCGGAGGATCCAATCGACGATGCGCGCCGTCGGGGCCCTCTCGTCCCGGGTCAGAAGCCCGCTGACGAGGACGTTCGTGTCGACGACGACCGCCCTGGTCAACCCGCGCGCTTCCGGCGCTCCCTGCGGACCGCCCGCGTTTCGCGGAGCGCGAGACGCATGGCCTGCTCTTCCGAGAGCGAAGAGCGCCGCCGCGCCGCCGCCACGAGCTTCTCCGCGCTCCGTCGGGTCTTGATGCCGTACGCCTCGAGGCTCTCCTCGATGAGAAGGCCGATCGTCCGCCGCCGCCGCGCCGCGGCCTCCTTCAGCGCGGCATGCCGCTCGTCCGAAAGGGTGATCGTCAGACGCGCCATGCGGCGAAGTCTAGCAGGCCGCACCAATGCATCAAAGCACCAGAGCCCGGCCGCGGTAACCGCGACGGGCCGTGATCAGCGCCCGGAGCGGGGCGGGGCGACGGCGGAGAGGCCGTCCATCAGCGAGCGGAACTCGCCGAAGGTGAGGCTCTGGTCGCCGTCCGAGAGGGCCTGGTCGGGGTCGGGATGGACCTCGACGAGGAGGCCGTGCGCCCCGCAGGCGCGCGCCGCGAAAGCCATCGGCGCCACGTAGGCCCGGCGTCCCGTGCCGTGGCTCGGGTCGACGATCACGGGCAGGTGCGTCCGCTCCCTCACGACCGGCACCGCCGAGAGGTCGAGGGTGTTGCGCGTGGCGCTCTCGAAGGTCCGGATCCCCCGCTCGCAGAGGATGACCTGCCCGTTTCCCTGGGCCAGGATGTACTCGGCCGCCGCGAGCCACTCCTCGATCGTGCTGGAGAGGCCGCGCTTCAGGAGGACGGGGCGGTCCACCTTCCCCACCGCGTTCAGGAGCGGGAAGTTCTGCATGTTCCGTGCGCCGATCTGGAGGATGTCGGCCTTGGCCGCCATCAGGCGGACCTGCTCCGGCGCGAGGACCTCGCTGACGATCGGGAGCCCGAACGCCTTCCCCGCCGCGGCCAGGAGGTCGAGCCCCTCTTCCCCGAGCCCCTGGAAGGCGTAGGGACTCGTTCGCGGCTTGAAGACGCCGCCGCGGAGGATGTGCGCGCCCGCCTCGCGGACCGCCTTCGCGGTCGCCTCGATCTGCGCCTTCGTCTCGACGGAGCAGGGGCCCGCCATGACGACGAAGCCGTCCCCGCCGATCAGGAGGTCCCCCACGCGGACGACCGTGTCCTCCGCCCGCGCGTCGCGGCTGACGAGCTTGTACTGCGAGCTCTTCTTCACGGCCGGGGCGGCCGCCTTCCCGGGGGGCGGCGCCACGACGGCCTCGAACGTCTCGGCCGGCGCGGCGATCTCCGGGGCCGCCGGGTCCTGCGGCGTCGCCTTGGCCGGATAGGAGCCGAGGACCTTCAGCCAGAGCGCCACGACCTTCAGCTCCTCGAGGGCGCGGATCACCCGCTCGTCGGCCCCGTTCCCGTCGAAGTCGACGAAGAACATGTACTCCCACGGCTGGCGCGGGCGGGGGCGCGATTCGAGCTTCGTCAAGGAGAGGCCGTTGTCGGAGAGGACGGCGAGACACTTCAGGAGGGCGCCGTGCTCGTGCCGCGTCGTCAGGACGAGGCTCGTCTTGCACGGGATCCGGGCATCGAACCGCTCGGGCGCCCGCGCGAGCGCCACGAAGCGCGTGTAGTTCTCCTCCTGGTTCGCGATGCCGCGCCGGAGCACGACGAGGCCGTAGTGCGCCGCCGCCTCCGGCGGGCCGATGCCGGCTTCGGTCGGGTCCCCGGCCGCCGCGACCTCCTTGAGCGCCTCGGCCGTGTCGAAGCGGAAGACCGGCTGGGCGTTCGGGAGCGATTGCAGGAACTGGCTGCATTGCTCCAGCCCCTGCGGATGAGAGAGGATCTTCGCGATCGAGGTGAGCGGCACCTCCGCCGGGCCGGCGAGACAGTGGTCCACCTTCCAGGTCTCCTCGCCCACGATCGAGACGTCGCGGGAGACGAGGAGGTCGTAAACCTGGTTGATGCTCCCCGCCGTCGTGTTCTCGATCGGGAGGAACGCGAGGTCGGCCGCGCCGGCGGCGAGGGCGTCCACGGCCTCGGCGAAGCTCCGGAATCCCGAGAGGGCGCCCGGGACGCCGAGGCCGCCGAGGTACTTCTGCGCCGCGAGCCAGCTGTAGGCGTAGGGGACTCCCTGGAAGGCGACGCGGAGCTCTCCCTTGGCCGCCGCGCCGGAGAGGAAGGCCGCCTGCCGCGTGACGGAGTGGGCGATGATCTCCTCGAAGATCTTCCGTGCGAGCGGCACCGAGACGCCGAGGTCGCGCGCGACGACCGAAACCCGCTCCAGCACGTCCCTCTCCCGCGAGGCGTCCCGGATCCCGGCCCCGCCCCCCGCCTTCGCCTCGCCGATCTTCGCGACGAGAGACAGGCGCCGGGCCAGGAGCGACACCAGATCCACGTCGACGCCGTCGAGGGCGGCGCGGAGGGTCTTGAGGTCGTCCCGCGGCTCGGCCATGGGGGCGGCGCGGCTCTCAGGCCGCCAGCGCCGCGCGCTTCTCGAAGAAGTCGTGGACCGCGTCGAGGAAGGCCTCCGGCGACGGGAGGCTCTGGATCCGCCGCCGCAGCTCCGTCCCGTTCGGAAGGCCGTGCGTGTACCAGCCGGTGAAGGTCCGGAGCTTCCCCATGACGAGCCTCGGCTGGTCGCCGTCGTTCTCCCGGATGAGCGTAAAGTGCGTGAGGATGACGTCCCGCCGCTCCTCCAGCGTGGCCGCCCGGTAGGGCTTTCCCGCGAGGAGCTCGGCCGCCTGCCGGAAGATCCAGGGGTTCTTCATGGTGGCCCGGCCGCACATGACGGCGTCGCACCCCGTCTCCCGGAACATCCGGACGACGTCTTCGGGGCTGTTCACGTCGCCGTTGCCGACGACGGGGATCGAGACGGTCTCCTTCAGGCGCGCGATCTCCCTCCAGTCGGCGCGCCCCGTGTACATCTGTTTCGCCGTCCGCGCGTGGAGGGCGACGGCCGCGGCCCCCTCCCCCTCGCAGATCCTCGCGAGCTCGAGGTAGTTGACCGTCTCGTCGGTCAGGCC
>DATIWM010000223.1:0-8004 GCA_035519355.1 Thermoanaerobaculia bacterium
CGCAGGCGAGCAGGACGAGGCGGATGACCCAGAGCCCCGTTCCGAGGCCCTGGAGGAAGGCGGCGTAATGGTTCATCGCCTCCGGGCCCTTGAAGACGAGGAGGTTCCCCGACATGTGCCCGAGGATGAAGAGCGACAGGACGATTCCCGTCACCGCCATCACGATCTTCTTTCCCACCGAGGAATTGATGAATACGAGGGCTCGGGACATCCGCGTCGCCCCTCCTCCCGACGGAAATTCCGCCGCGGTCAGCACGTCAGAATGCCGAAAAGTTCTTTCACGGAGTCGGAAGACTTCTTCAGAGCGGCGGCCTCGTCGGCGGTGAGCTTCAGCTCGATGATCTTCTCGACGCCGCCGTGGCCGAGGACCACCGGGACGCCCACGTAAAGGCCCTTGATGCCGTACTCCCCCTCGAGGTAGGCGGCGCAGGGCAGGATCTTCTTCTTGTCGTTGAAGATGGCGTCGACCATCTCGACCGCGGCGGCCGAAGGCGCGTAATAAGCCGAGCCGGTCTTCAGGAGGGCGACGATCTCGCCGCCGCCGCCGGCCGTCCGCTTCACGATCGCCGCGACCTTCTCGGGCGGGAGCAATTCGGTGATCGGGACGCCGGCGATCGTCGAGTAGCGCGGAAGCGGGACCATGGTGTCCCCGTGCCCGCCGAGAACGGTGGCGTGCATGTTCGACATCGCGTAGCCCGTCTCCATCGCCATGAAGGCGCGCATCCGGGCCGTGTCCAGGATGCCGGCCATGCCGACGACCCGGTTCTTCGGGAGCTTGGAGACCCGGCGGGCCACCTCGCACATCGCGTCGAGCGGGTTCGTCACGACGATGATGTACGGGTTCTTCGAGTGCTTCATGACGCTCCCGATGCAGGATGCGACGATCTCCTCGTTCTTCTTCAGGAGGTCGTCCCGGGACATTCCCGGCTTGCGGGCGAGGCCCGCCGTCATGACGACCATGTCCGAGTTCGCGGTCGCCTCGTAGTCGTTCGCCCCGACGACCTTCATGTCGAAGCCCTCGACGGGCCCCGACTGGTACATGTCGAGGGCCTTGCCCTGCGGCACCCCTTCGAGGACGTCGACGAGAACGACGTCGCCCAGTTCCTTCTCGGCGAGCCGCTGCGCGGCAGTGGCCCCGACATTTCCGGCTCCGATGACGGTGATCTTCCGGCGCATGGTGTCCTTCCTTCCTTCAGATGAGGGGCGGGCGGCGGGAGGCCGTCCGGTTGTCTGTCATGGTCAAAGGCGGAGGCTAGCAACCCCCCTTCCCGGATGGACATGATTCAAACGCTCCAACCGCTTCCGGAGCCTCCCCCCGTCCGCGGAACGTCGGAACCCCTCCAAACGTATAGTGAAGGGACGGACGATGGACCACGGACGGATCCCGGCCTGGCGCCGGGGCATCGAGCTGGCCCACACGGTCTGCGCGGCCGTGGCGGGGGGGACTCTGGCCCGGACCGACGCCGGCCAGAGGCTCCGGAAGGCGGCCGTCTCCGTCCCGTCCCTCGTCGGCGAGGCGTTTCTGGACCTCACGGCCCAGGACGCCGCCGAGGCCCTCTCCCGGGCGTCCGCGAAGCTCTCGGAGGTGGTGCAGCTCCTCGCGCTGGACCCGGTCCGTCAATCGCTCGGCGAGTCGGAGACGGCGTCCCTCCTCGCCGAGATCGAGGCGCTCCGGGCCGACCTCGACGACCTCTCGGCCCACCGCACGCCACCTCCCGGCCACTGAGCCCGGAGGGCTACTTCCGGAAGTGCTGGAGGGCGTCGGTCGGGCTATACCCGTCGGTCAGGACCGGAACGCCCCCCGTCCGCATCTCACCGTCGTAGAGGTGGGAGCCCCACACGGCCACCGGCGGCCGGTCGAGCCGGCCGGCGAGAACCCCGGCGCGGTCGACGAGCGTCCCGCGATCGAGGCGGACGGGCGACCGGGACCCGATCAGGATGGCATTGGCGAGAAACGTCGGATTGCCCCGCGCCAGCTCGCCCGAGAGGATGTAGACGCGCGGAAAGACCTCGGCGAGAGTCTTCGCGGCCGCCCAGAAGAGCCCGTTCTGCCGGCCGGACAGGGCGCCGACGAAGTTGGCCGCGACGACGCCGTCGGGCGAGAGCCGCTCCCGGCAGAGGGAGTAGAACTCCTTTGTCAGGAGGTGAAAGGGAACGCTGTCGGCGAAGTAGCCGTCGACGAAGATGACGTCGGCCTCGCGGACCTCCCGCTCCAGCTCGCGGCGTCCGTCCCCGACGATGACGCGGTCGCGGGCGCCCGGAACGAAGCCGAAGAAGCGTCGGGCCACGTTCACCACCTCGGGGTCGATCTCGATCGACGTGACCGCCACCTCGGGGGCCCTCTCCGACAGGCGGGACGGAACCATCCCCGCCCCGAGGCCAATGACGACGACGGAGCGGGGGGGCCTCGGCGGGAAGGCCAGGGCCACGAGGAGCCCGTCGGTGTAGTTGGGGGCGATCTCCAGCCCGGGGCGGACCGGCGTGAATCCCTGCGTGAGGTTGTCGAAGTACATCACCCGGCGCAGGCCCTGGTCCACGACCCGGATCCGGTGATAGGCCGTTTCCTTGTCGAACACGATCGTCCCGGCCGGGGCCGGCGCCCGGGCCGACACGGGCACCAGGAGATGGGCGGCGACCGCGGCGGCGGCGAGGGCCGCGTCGCGGCCGAGGCGCCACGCCGAGAACGGCGCGGGGACGATCCAGGCCGCGAGGACGAGGAGGAATCCGATCCCGAAGAGGATGGGGGGCGTGGAGAGGGCCGGAATGAGGAAAAACGTCGTGGCGAACGTTCCCGCGATCGATCCGGCCGTCGAGATCGCCGAGAGACGGCCCGCCGCGGCCCCGAGGGTCGCGATCTCCCGGGCGGCGAGACGGACGGCGAAGGTCGTCACCATCCCCATCAACGTGCAGGGTGCGGAGAAGAGGGCGATCGCCGCCAGGAGGGACCGGAAGCGGTCGGGAATCGACGCGTCGGCGAAGAGGCGCATCACGGGGGCCGGCGCCAGGAAGACGACCCAGGTCAGCACGCCCGAGGCGACGAGCAGGCCGGCCAGGACGGCGGGCCGTGGATTCCGGTCCGCGAGGCGACCGCCGAGGGCCGCGCCGAGGGCGAGCGACGCGAGGAAGACCGTGATGAGGGAGCCCCAGACGAAGATCGACGTCCCGAAGACCGGCGCCAGGACCCGCGCCCCGACGATCTCCAGGCTCATGAGCGCGGCGCCGGCGAGGAAGACCGCGATTTCCAGCCGGATCAGATCCCGCGCCCTCATGGCGGCAAGTCTAGCGGCCTCCCCCGCGCGGACGCTTGACGCTCTCCCGCACAGCCGTTAGGGTTTACGGCGACGCCCTGCCCGCTCTCGTCAAAGGAGACCCGATGAGTTTTCGTCGCGCCCTTGCGGTTTTCGTTTTCGGAGCCCTGCTGGCCGCCATCGCTCCGGCCCTCTCGCAGGAGAAGGCTCCGGCCCCTCCGGCCGCCCCTCCCGTGAGCGCGCCCCCCGGCACGGCCGCGGCCGCTCCCGCCCCCGCCGGGGAGGCGCCCGCCACCGCGGCTGCCGCGCCTGCGACGGCCGCCCCGTCCGCGGCGAAAGCTCCGGCGGAAAGAACGGCGAGCGAGGTCCCGGCCGGGGCCTCGCGGACGACGACGATCGTCATCGGACTGATCGTCCTCCTGCTCCTCGTCGTCCTCGTCGTCCTCGGGACCAAGAAGCAGGAATAGCCCCGGCTCCCTTTCAGCCGCCGCTCCGCATCTCCTCGAGGTCCAGCTCGTGCTGGAGACGGTGGAGCGTGTCGTCCCCGATCGACTCCTCCTGCCGGAGCTCGAGCAGCCGTTCGCGCTGCGCGGTCAGCGACTCGCTCCGGAGCCACCGGACCCGCTCCGGCGTCGAGGCCGGGACCGGATCCCCGGGCTCTTCCGGGACGAGCTGGCGGAGCCGGTCGACCAGCTCCTGCCGGACCGCGTGGATCTGGTGAGCCGGGAGGACGTGCTCCTCGGCGAGCGCGTCGACGCGCGAGAGGCCCGCCTCGGCCAGGGCCCGCCGGGCCTGCCGCTCCTCGCGCCAGGCCGCGACGTCGGTCCCGATGGCCAGCCAGCCGATGAAGGACGGCAGCGTCAGCCCCTGGACGACGAGCGTCCCGAAGATGACGGCGAACGTCACGATGAGGATCAGGTCGCGGCCCGGAAAGGGCGCTCCCGACGCCGTGGCCACGGGCAGAGCGAGCGCCGCCGCAAGGGAGACGATCCCCCGCATCCCCGTCCAGCCGACGAGAAGCACCCACTGCCAGGGGGGCTTCGGGCTCTTCGCCGCGTAGGCCGGGATGAGGAGCCGGGGGAGGTAGGCGCCGGGGAACATCCAGACGAGCCGGATGCCGACGGCGGCCGCCAGCGTCGCGAAGACGGCGTCCACCACCGTCCCGCGCGGGAGGCCCGACAGCCCGGCCGCGATGGACGGGAGCTGCAGGCCGATCAGGACGAACAGGAGGGCGTTCAGGACGAAGACGACCGTGTCCCAGAAAGCCGTCGCCTCGACCCGCATCTTCGGCGTCCAGAGGCGCGGGACGGCGCGCCCCTGGATCAGCCCCGCCGTGACGACGGCGAGGACCCCGGAAACGTGGAGCCGCTCGGCCAGGATGTAGACGACGAAGGAGACGAGAAGCGAGGCCGTCGCCGCGAGGACGCTGTCGTCGAGGAGCCGCTCGAGCTTCGCGAAGGCGACGCCCGCCGCGGCGCCGACGGCGATTCCGCCGGCCACGAGGAGGCCGAAATCGAACGCGGCGCCTCCCGCCGAAAACGCTCCCGTCACGGCCGCCGCGGTGGCGAACTTCAGGAGGACGAGGCCCGTGGCGTCGTTGACCAGGCTCTCCCCTTCGAGGATCGTCACGATCCGGCGGGGAAGACGGAGCCGCTGGGCGATGGCCGTCGCGGCGACCGCGTCGGGAGGCGAGACGATGGCGCCGAGGACGAAGGCCGCCGGCCATCCGACGCCGGGGACGACGGCGTGGAAGGCGACCGCGACCGCCGCGGTCGTCGCGGCCACGAGGCCGACGGCCAGGAGCGAGATCGAGAGGAGGTTGTCGCGGAAGTCGCGCCACGAGGTGAAGTAGGCCGCCGCGTAGAGGATCGGCGGCAGGAAGAGGAGGAAGACGAGCTGCGGGTCGAGCCGCGCGGCGGGAAGGCCCGGTATGAAGGCGAGCAGGCTCCCCCCGATGACGAGGACGATGGGATAGGGGACGGAGATCTTCTTCGCGAGGACGGCGAGGACGGTCGTCGGGACGAGGAGCGCGAGGATCGTCTCGACCGGGTGCATCAGGGTCCCGGCGTCAGACGACCCAAGCCACGCCGATCGAGAGAAGGTCGACCTGGGCCTTCTGCGGGACGACGCGGACGCTCTCGAATCGGGACGGGTCGGCCGGAGCGACCTGTGCTTCGAGGTCGGCCACTTCGGCCCGCAGCGCCTCGACCTTCGCCTCCGCCGCCGTTTCCATCCGGCTCTTCGTCAGGACGGACCCGACCTTCCCCGTCTTCAGGGTCTTGCGTCGACCGAGGAGCCCGCCGAGGACGTCGGCGGCCGCGGTGGCGATCGCCGTGTATTTCTCCACCTCCCGCCCCGTCACCTGCGCCTCGGCGGCGGCGAGGTCCCGCCGCTTCTTCTCCAGCTTCTCCCGGACCGCGGCCGGGGCCGACCCGGCGCCGATCCGCCGCGCGAACTCCTCGCCGGATTCGCCGGGCACCGACAGCGCCTTCGTGACGGGGTCGCGGAGGAGCGCCGCCTCCAGCTTGTCGGGGAGCCGTTCCTTCGCCGACTTCTCGAGCACGCGGACCGCGGACGGACCGAACCAGGCGGGAAGGTCTCCGTACCGGAACGTTCCGGACGGCGGCGCGTCGAGGAGCTGCTGTGCGGAGATGTCGGCGCTCTCCCCTTCGAGGACCACCGACGCGTCGGCGACGTCGAGCGGGAAGAGCTTCACACCGGTCGTCTCCGGCGAGGCGCTCCCTGGGTCGGCCCGGTAACGGACGGCGACCTTCACGTAGAGATGGGGCGTCGCGATGTCGGCCCCCCGCTTCGCCACCCAGCGGGCCGTCCAGGGCGACGGGATCGGCGGCGGGCCCCCCGCCGCCGGCGCCTCCGCCTTCATCGCCTCGGGCGCCGTCCCCGGCGGCGCGGCCCCTTTCGTCCGGGCGATCTCCTCGCGCGTCATCGGGCCGCGGAGGTAGCAGAGGGCCCAGCGCGTCTCCATGAGAACCGGGCCCTTCGCGTGGACGTCGTGCAGGAGGAAGACCCGCTTCCGCGTCTTGTCGAGGAGCTTCGCCGCGTCGCCGCCCCCCGCGTCGGCGAGTCCCGACGAGAGGCGGTCCCGGTCGCGCTCGGTCTGCAGCGTCCCGACCCACCAGCAGCCGCAGTTCGCGAGCCCCTTGTAGTCGAGGTCGACGGGGTTCTGCGTGGCGAGGACGACGCCGACCCCGAACGCGCGCGCCTGCTTGAGGAGGGTCAGAAGGGGGGCCTTCGTCGGCGGGCCGGCCGACGGCGGAAAGAACCCGAAAATCTCGTCGATGTAGAGAAGCGCCCGGAGCGAGGAGCTTCCCGGCTGCGTTCGCATCCACGCCTTGACCCGCGTGAGAAGCGTCGCGACGACGAAGAGGCGCTCGGCGTCGCCGAGGTGGGCGATGGAGACGATCGAGAGACGGGGACGTCCCCCGGCGCCCGGCGAGAGCATGGCGGCGACGTCCAGCGGGGCTCCCTTCCGGAAGGCTGCCGTGGCCGGCGACGCGGCGACGCTGTTCAGCGCGAGGACGAGGGCCTGCCGCTCCTTCGCCGGGTAGAACGACTCCAGCGGCAGCGCACCGACCGTCGGGAAGGGGGGCGACGCGACGGCCGTCACGAGCGGCTCGAGCCGCGCCGTCTCCCCTCTTTCCCAGAGCGCCTCGATGCACCGGGCGAGGAGGATCATCTCGCGCGACCTCACCGGGTCGGCGCCGATGCCGGCGAGGCCGAGGACTCCCGACGCGAAGGCCGTGACGACGTCACGGCGGTCCTCCTCGTCCGCGCCCGGAGGGGGCGGCGGGCAGGAGCCGACGAGGTCGAGCGGCAGCCCCGCGGCCCCGCCGGGGGTATAGATCGCCGCGTCCCGCGAGTCCGCGTAGGCCGCCACGTCGGCGGGGCCGAGACCCCAGGCGGCGAGGCCCTCCGTCCACCTCTTCGCCTCCCCGTCCGCGGTCGTCCCCCCCTTCGGGTCGACCCAGGGACCGAACTCCCCGGCCGAAAGCCCCGGAAACGCGAGGAGGAGATTCCCGAGATCTCCCTTCGGGTCGACGGCGAGGACGGGAAGGCCGGACTTCAACAGCCCCTCGATCAGGACGATGCCGAGCGCGGTCTTCCCGCTCCCGGTCATCCCGACGATGAGACCATGCGTCGTCAGGTCGTCCGGGTCGAACAGGAATTTCTCTCCGGTCGTCTTGCCGGAGACCCGGTCGACCGTCCGGCCGAGGAAGATCGCTTCCGGTTTCGCCATACCGGCGAGTTTATCGTCGCGTCTCGCCGATAATCCCGTCATGTCGGAACTCCGCCAGCCCGCGATTCGCGTGACGATGTTCCCGCGCGACACGAACGCCCACGGGACGATCTTCGGCGGCATTCTCCTCGCCTACCTCGACCAGGCCGGCGCCAACGCCACGAGGGCTCACTGCGAGCGCGTCGTGACGGTGAAGATGACGGAGGTCGTCTTCCACGCCCCGGTTCTCGTCGGCGACGTCGTCAGTTTCTACGCACGGATTACGCGGATCGGAACGTCGTCCATCACCGTCCACGTGGACGTCGAGGCGGAGCGCTGGCGGGGCGACGGTCTCCCGGTGAAGGTGACCGAAGCGGAGATCGTCTACGTGAACGTGGACCCGCGCGGACGCCCCTGCCCCATCCCGCCTCGCTGACGACCCGCCTCTCCCGGACCCGCCGTGTCCTTCATAACGGATCGAAATCCATTCCGTTGAATCAAAAGCCGTATCGGAGCCTT
>DATIWM010000224.1:0-2869 GCA_035519355.1 Thermoanaerobaculia bacterium
GATCGACGTCCGAGCTGTAATTCAGCTCGCGTCCGCCCAGCTTTCCCATGGCGATCACGGCAAAGACGCGGCCTGCCGTCCCTGTTTCTCCCGCGGCCATCTCGAGGCAGGCCTGGACGAGGCCGTCGGCCAGATTCGAGAGCTCGATCGTCACCGTGGCGAGGTCGAACAGGCCGAGCAGGTCGCAGGCCCCGATCCGGAGAAGCTCCCGCCGCTGGAAGCGGCGCAACGCGTCGAGCCCGGTCGGCGGACCTCCGGGCCGGGGCAGGGAGCTCTGCGCTTCGGCCAGATACTGCTCCGCCGACTTCGGGGACGCGAGGCGCCCCGGCGTCGTCAGAGACTCGAAGTACTCCGGATGCCTGAGAAGGATCTCGGTGAGGAACTGGCTCCCCGCGAACAGGGTCACCAGGATCTCGACGGCACGCGGGTGCTCGTTGAGGTACCGGTAGAGCCCCAGCCGGTCGGGAACGCATTCGGCGAAACGCTCGAGATTGACCAGGACGCCGTCCGGGCCGGCCACCTCCGCGAGTCGCGTCAGGAGGTGCGGCAGAAGACCGGCCAGCGCCTGCATCTGACCCGGGCCGCCGGCCATCCGCACGAGGGAGCGTCGGACGGCGCGAACGTCCCGGAAGCCGGCCGGAGAGAGCAGGACCCGAGCCTCCTCGTCGGTCAGCTTCCGGAGGTCGAGCGGCCGGAGCGTCGATCGCGCGCGCACGCCGGAATCGTCTCATTTTCGTCCGTCGCGGACGTCCGACCCGGGAGCCGGCTAGTCGATCTCCGCGCCGTGCTCGGCGAGAAGGCTGCGAAGCGCCGACCGGTGGCACCGGGCCTCGTCGGCGCAGTAACACCCGACGGAGAAGCGGGTCTGCCGCGAGAGCGCCGCGAGAAGATCGAGAAGGCGGCTCGCCTCGGGCCGCGCCATCTCGGAGCGGTACCGCCTGACGAACGTCCGCCAGGCTTTCTCGTTTTCGGCCCCGAGTCCGATTCTCACCAGCTTTTCGCTCGGTGCGAGATCGGGGAGCCAGACGTCGTAGAAGTCCCGGGAGGCGAACTCGGCCTTCGGAACCCCGCGAGGCGGACGCCGCACGGTCCCGATCCGGAGTCCTTCGGACTTCAGGCGGGGACTTCCGAGACGAACGACGTGTATCGGCATGAATCACCCCTCCGGGACGGCGACGGTGCCATACTTTCCATTGTGGCGCCGGCCCCCGGGGGGGAGCAACGATGACAGAAGCCGAGCTTCGGGCCCGAATCATCGATTACCTCGAGACCGTTGAAGGCGACATTCTCCGGAGCGTGGGAATGATCGCCGACGCTCTCGGGGTCAAGCGCGAGACCGTCCAGACGCTCATCCGCGACATGGTGAAGAAGGGTGAGGTCTTCGAGCCCGTCCCGCGCCGCTACCTCCGCCACGAGCGACGCTCCTATTCCCCGGACGCACCGCCGCACGTCCCGGAGAGACGGAAGCGGGCGACCGGGGCCACGCGGCCCGCCGGCTAGATTTCCGCCCACGGCGCGTCGAGCCGTCCAGAGAGGCAGCACGGCCCGGGCTTGACAGGCAAGTATTTACCTGCATATATTGCGGGGCGTGGACGTCGACAGGGTCTTCAAGGCGCTCGCCGATCCGACGAGAAGACGCCTCCTGGACGCGCTTCGAGCCGAGAGCGGCCAGACGCTGGGGAGCCTCTGCGACGGGCTCGACATGACCCGCCAGGCGGTCACGCAGCACCTCGCCCGGCTGGAGGAGGCCAACCTGGTCGCCACGATCCGGCGCGGCCGGGAGAAGCTCCACTATCTCAACCCGGTCCCCATCCACGAGATCTTCGAGCGCTGGATCTCGAAGTACGAGCGGCGTCACCTGGACGCACTGAGCGACCTCAAGAAACGAACGGAAGGAGCCGAACATGGAAAAGCCCGAATTCGTTTACGTGACGTACATCGCGACGACTCCCGAGAAGGTCTGGAGCGCGCTCGTCGACGCTGAGGCCACGACGAAGTACTGGCAGCACATCAACGTGTCCGACTGGAAGGTCGGCTCGAAGTGGGAGCACCGGAGCGCGGAGAAGGACCGCGCGCTCCATCTCGTGGGGAAAGTGCTGGAAAGCGTCCCGCCCCGGCGCCTCGTCATCTCGTGGGCCTTCCCGGCCGACCAGGCGCGCGAGGAGAAGCAGACCCGCGTCACGTTCGAGATCGAGCCGGTGCGCGGCGTGGTCCGGCTGACCGTCACGCACGACCGTCTCGAGCCCGGCTCCGAGATGGAGAAGGGGATCACGGCGGGATGGCCGAAGGTCCTCTCGAGCCTGAAATCGCTCCTGGAGACCGGCCAGGCGCTTCCGAAGCTCTGGTAGCCGGGCGGCCCCGCCGCTCCGGATGCCGCCGGACTCAGGCGAACATCGCGTCGCCGAGGCGCTTGAGCATCGGGACGCCGCGAATCTCCGTCTCGTAGAGCGGCACGATGGCCCGGACGCTGCCGTCGAACTTCTGCCAGACGGTCTTCATGTGCTCGTCCTGCATGGCCACCCGGTTCTTGACGAAGTCGGCCGAGTCGCTCCCGAGCGAGGCCTTGTCGATCAGCATGTTGACGAGGACGCCGCCCACGGGGATGCCGAAGTCGTGGAACCACTGGATGAAGCGCGTGATGACAGCGATGGGCAAAGCCTCCGGAAGCGTCACGAAGAAGAACGAGGTCTTCTCCGGATCGGTCAGGAGGACCCGTCCGTGCTCCATCCGGTCCCGGAAGGAGAGGAGGTACGCCATGAGCGGGTCCTGTTCCTTCTTCTTCGTGAACGAAAGCATCTCGCGGAGGGTCCGGGCCTCCTCGCGGCTCTTCAGCATCTTGTTGACCCAGAGCCCGTAGACCTTGGACATG
>DATIWM010000225.1:0-12655 GCA_035519355.1 Thermoanaerobaculia bacterium
CCCCTTCGCGACCCGGCCGCTCGACCGCCGCGAGGCCGTCCTTTCCAAGCTCTGGAACGACACGCTCTGGCACGACGTCGTGTCGCTCGTCGCACGGGTTTCCTGGCTCGTCATCTACTCGCGCGATCCGGCCCGCCGTCAAGTGGGGTTCTCGCTCCCCCCGAACCTTCCGGCGACGGTGGATCTCCCCGCGCCGGCCCCGGCTTCTCTGGACGCTTTCTACGACGTCTGCGTCATCGGCTCCGGGGCGGGAGGGGCGCTCGTGGCGGCCCGGCTCGCCGAGGCAGGCCGAGACGTCCTCCTCGTCGAGGAGGGGCCCTGGGTCAGCCCGAAGGACCATCCGGTCCGGGACGACCGGGCGCTGGCTCTCCTCTACCGGAACTCGGGCCTGCAGCCGGCCTGGCCGGAAGCGGGCCACGTCTTCAAGAAACATGGCGTCTCGTTCATCACGGTCCTGCAGGGGCGGCTCGTCGGGGGAGGGCCGACGGTGAACAACGCGATCCACCTTCCGATCGAGAAGAGCCGCTGGACGACCTGGCGGGACGACTTCGACTTCCCGGTGGACTGGCCGGACCTGGCGAAGAGCCTCCAGACGGTGGCGACCGATCTGGGCGTCAGCACGATCGAGATGCGAAACGCCATGGGCGAACGATCGAAGGAGTTCGAGGCCGGCGCCAGGGTTCTGAACCTTCGCGTCCAGGATCTGCCCCTCTCCATCCGCGGGTGCGTGGGGTGCGGCGGCTGTAACGTCGGCTGCCGCTTCGGCCTGAAGACCGGCGGCCTCCACGGCCCTCGCCCCGAGGGGGCGGTCCGGAGCTACCTGGAGAGAGCCCTCGCGGCCGGCGTCCATGTCAGATCCAACCTCCGCGCCGTCCGTTTCGAGCCGGAATTCCTGACGCGGCGGATCGCGGCGGCCGTCTGCCGGGACGGGACCCAGGGAAACCGTGAGGTGGCGGTCAAGGCCCGATCCTTCGTCCTGGCCGCCGGGCCGATCGCGAGCAGCAAGATCCTCCGCAAGAGCGCGTTCCAGATCCTGAGCCCGGTCGGAAAGGGCGTTTCGGCCAACGTCGTCACGCCGGTCTTCGCCCTTCTCGACCACGAGATCCCGCCGGGCGAGAAGAACCCGGGCGTCCAGATGTGCGTTTTCGTCGACCAGGGAGGCCGGCTTCTCGAGAGCTGGTTCCACTATCCCGGCTCTCTCGCCGCGGCCCTCCCCGGATGGCTGCGCGACCACGCCGACGTCATGAAGGCCTATCGGCGGCTGGCCATCTGCGCCGCCGTCGTCCCCACGGGCACTCATGGCGAGATCGGCCTCGGCGGAGACCTCGTCCTCTCCCTGTCGGACGCCGAACTCGCCCAGATGAAGGAGGGAGTCCTCGGTATCGCCGACGCCTTCTTCGCGTCCGGCGCCGAGGCGGTCTTCCCGGGCACGATGCGCCCCTTCACGATCCGGTCCGCTCATCGGGACGAGGACAAGGCCGCCTTCCGGAAGCTCGTGGCGGGGCCGGCCGACCTCGTGCAGAGCACGGCGCATCCGCAGGGCGGCAACGCCCTCGGGCGCAGCGCGGCGAAGAGCGTCGTCTCGCCGGAGTTCCATCTCTTCGACTTCGACAATCTCTTCGTGGCGGACACCAGCCTCTTTCCGGCGGGCTGCTACCGGAATCCGCAAATGACGACGATGGCGCTCGCGCATCTCGCCGTTCCCCACATCTGACCCGCTCAGAGGAGAAAGCCATGCCAGCCATCGGCGAGGCGGTCATCCTGATCCCCGGTTTCATGGGCAGCCGGCTGAAGCGGCGGGTCGACGACCAGGTCGTCTGGCTCGATCCGGAGTGGAATCTCCGTCACCTCGCCGAGGCCGTCGACCAACTCACGCTCTCGGGCCCCGACGACGCACGGCTCTATTCCGACGACCTCCTCGAAGGGGTCCCTCTCGGGGCCTTCAGCCCGCTCGTCTACACGCCCCTGCTCGACTTCCTGACGGACCCGGCGCTCGGCCCCGGCTACAAGTCCGAGAACGTCTTCCGGTTTCCCTACGACTGGCGGCTCTCGGTCGAAGAGGCCGCCTACGCGCTCGACTCGAAGATCGGAAAGTGGTCGAGCGCCTTCTCGTCCAGCCGGCCGTTCGTCCTTCTCGCCCATTCCTACGGGGGTCTCGTCGCCGCTCACGCCCTCCTGACCGGCAATCACGCCGCCGCACGCACGGCGCTCCTCGTCACCTTCGGCGTCCCCTTCGGCGGCCTCGTCAAGACGCTGGCCGCCATCAAGAGCACGGGCGAAATCGACGACCTTCCCCTTCCTCCCCTGCACCTCGGGCGGATGATCGGAAACTGGCCGGGCTCCTACGATCTGATGCCGTATCGCCCCGCAGGCGGCATGGTCCTCGACGCCCGGGGTGAGCCCGGGGACGCCGCGAGCGTCGGCATTTCGATTCCGCACTTCGACCTCGAGCTGGCCAAAGCCTCCCGGGGCCGCCTGTCGGCTCATCTCTCCGTCCCGCCCGACCCGGCCGGACCCAGGCCTCTTCCCGTTCCCGTCCGGTCCATCTTCGGCGCCGGGATGGACACGCCGGTCCGCGTCCAGGTCGACGGGACGGGACGCTTCACGGTCGGGAGCAGCGACGAGGGAGACGGAACCTGCCCGGTCGTGAGCGCCCTCGACTTCGGGAGCGAGGTGCCGAACGGCCGCCGGGTCTATCCGGTTCCGTACGGCCATCACGTGAGCCTCGTCCGGCACCCGCAGGCCCTCCACTACCTTCGGACGGAGCTCAAGTACGGAGCCTCCGAGCGGTTCGTCGTCATCGCGGCGCTGAGGGCGAATCTCCTTCCCGCAGGCACCCTGAACGAGATCCTGGTCGAGGTCCGCGACGCCGACGGCAACGGCCTCCTGAATCACTGCACGAGGCAGATCACCACCGATCCGACGCTCGCCCTGATGCGACACGCCAGTGCCGTCGAACCGGACGCGCGCGAACGGTACCTGTTCAAGATGCCACGCCGGCCCACGCTGGTGACGATCCGGATCCCGGACCTGCCCTCGAACGTCCAACCGGCCCCCCTCCGTCTCTTTTCGGCTGTCTAGGCGAGAACCGTCATGGCGATCACGCACAGCGACATCCTCGGCGCGCTCTCCGGCCGGCTCGCCCGCCCGCTCGTCCTCGTCTCCCGGCTCGAGGAGGCGCGTCTCCGGATCCCGGCCGACTTTGCCGCGGCTTTCCTCCCCGACCTTCACCTGACGTCGGATGCCGCGGCCGAAGCCTTCGCCGGATACCACTTCCGGCGAGACCTCCGGGAGCCGCTCCGGGCCGTCCTCGACGTCCTCAACGCCTTCCCCGGCCTCACGAAAATCCAGCTCGGCGACCGGTACGACCTCTGGCGGGAGGACGTTCTGGGAAAGAGGCCGATCGCCGACCAGATCGCGACCATTCGCCGGGACCAGGGACCGTGCGTCGACAGCCTCGTCGCGGAGAGAGGGTGGCGGTTCCTCGCCGGCAATCACGACGCGCGCCTCTCGGTCGCGCGCGGAAGCGAACCCTACAACGACGCCGAGGAGACGATCTGGTGCGGGGAGGCGACCCCGGGCGGGACCGACACCCCCGTTCTCGTTCTCCACGGCGACTACTTCGACCCGATAGAGGTCCTGCCCAACTCCGTCAAGGAGTTCGGCCTCCTCCGCGTCGGCCGCCAGACGCCGGAGACGATCCAGGATCTCTGCAAGGAGCCCCCCGCGTTTCGCATCGCCCCCAAGGACCGGGCCACCCCGGCGGATCTCGGTTCCTTCGTCGATTACGTGCATCCCCCGATGCCCACGAACCTCGTGGAGGGAAGCGATGACGCCTCGTTCGGCCCGACTCTCCAGCCGAACGGCGCCTTCAACGTCCTCTGGTATCCCTCGGCGCGCAACTGGGTCATCGGACCGGCCGACCCGGAAACGAAGTTCTTCGAGGCCGCCCGCGACCGGACCGAACGGATCGCGCGGAGAGAGGTGCGGCCGCGGCCGAAGCTCTGCGTCATCGGCCACACGCACGATCCGCGGATCGTCCGGGGCGACCGATCCGACGGTCGGACGCCGTTCGTCCTGATGGACTGCGGCGCGTGGGTCGAGAAGAGCCGGGTGCCGCTCGTCCGAAACGGCGTTCTCCGGACGGAGACGTTTCTTTCCGCGCACCTCGGGATCGTCGTCGGGTGCGATCTCCGGATCTACCAGCTCGTCGCGACTCCAGGAGTCTGATGATGTTCGGGTCCAGCATTATCGACGTCGCCATCGGCCTCACGCTCGTCTTCCTCCTGACCGGCGTTCTCTGCACCGCGGTCATGGAGGCGATCTCGAGCTTCCTCGCCCTCCGGTCCCGAACGCTCGAGGACGGGCTCCGGCACTTCCTCGACGACCCGAAAGGCGCGGGCCTCGCCGCCGAGCTCTACAAACACGTCCAGATCTCCGGTCTCTCGGGCGCCGGCAAGCCGTCCTACATTCCCGCCGAGAACTTCGCCCGCGCGCTCCTCGACATCCTCTTTCCGCACGCCGCCGGCGACCTCCCCCCCACCCTCGACGAGGCCCGGAAGATCGCTCAGAAGATGCCGAAGGGGCGCGTGCAGGACTTCGTCCTGACGCTCATCGCGGAGTCCGGCAACGACGTCGGGAAGATCCGCGTCGGCATCGAGCGCTGGTTCAACGCCGGGATGGAGAGGATCGGCGGGATCTACAAGCGGAAGACGCAGTGGATCATCCTCCTCGTCGCGCTCCTGACCTGCCTCGTCGCCAACATCGACGCCATCCAGATCGGAAACCGCCTCAACTCGAACTCCGTCCTCCGGAGCCAGCTCGTGGCCGTGGCGGACAAGACCGTTTCGAAGCCGGCCGGCGAGGCGACGAACCCGGCCGGCCTCGCGGCCTCGGCCTCCGACCTGAAGGCGCTCGACCTGAATCTCGGCTGGTCGGGCGAGAGCCCGGGGAAAGATCCGTCCACCTGGGCCTTCCGCAAGGCGCTCGGCCTTCTGATCGCGGCCCTCGCCGCATCGCTCGGAGCGCCCTTCTGGTTCGACGTCCTGTCGAAGTTCATCAACCTCCGGTCGGCCGGGGCGAAGCCGGAACCCGCGCCGGAAAAGAAGCCGGCCGACGGCTGAGGAGGGAGGCGCCCATGCCCCAGAACCTGAACTCGCTCGACGAGATCGTGAACGCCCTGAAGAGCGTGGTGTCCGCCGGCGAGGAGCTCGGGGCCGCTGCGGTTCCCGTGAGACTCGCGACCTTCTCCATCGCGAAAGGCCCGAACCTGACGCTCGGCCCGGGCCAGTTCTCGTTTTCCGCCGGCCTGGCCGCGGAGATCGAGGAATTCAACAGCGAGGACGACACCGACGCCGACGGCATCCTCCTCGCGAGCGCCGCCAAGAACCCTCCGATCCTCCTCACGAAGAAGAGCGCCTGGCTCAAGTACCGGCTCGGGGGGACGCTTCGCCTGAAAGGCGGAGCCGAGATCTCCAGCGTCGGCTTCTCCCTCGATGCCAGCGGCGGTCTCGACCTCTTCGATTACCGTCTCCACGACCGGACGGACCGGGTCGCCGCGGCCGTCGCCGCCGACGTCGCGTCTCCACGATTCGTCTTCGACTTTTCGCACGTCCTCGCCCTGAAACCGGGCGAGGCCCTGGGTCTGCGCGCCGGCGGGAGCCTGACGCTGGGGGTCTCCGTCAGCTGGTCGGACGTCCTGACGGCCTCTCTGAAGTCCGTGTCGTCCCTTCTCCGCGCGACGACCCCCGTCAACCTCACCATCTCGACCGGCATCACGGCCGCGATCGACGTCACGCTCACCGGCGAGTTCCTTCTGGTCTTTTCCGTCGGCGACGACAAGGCCCTTCGGCTGGCCGTTCAGAAGGCGAGCAGCCGCGGCGTGACCGCCTCTGTCAAAGCCGGCTTGAGCGCGAAGTTGGGGAACCTCGACAAGGCGCTGGTGGCCGTTCTCGATTCCCTCGTCGCCGGAAAGTACGGAACCGTCCTCGGGACCCTCGAGAAAGCCAACCCGGACGGTCTGACGCCGGCGGAGCAGAAGCTCTTCGATTCGCTCGTCGAGCGGTTCGGGCTGCAGAGCGTCGTCCAGAAGGTGCCCGACCTGGCCCGGTGGCTCGGGGACCTCAAGACGAAGGTCGGCCAGGCGATCCAGAAGGCCGCCGAGAGCCGGATCGAGGTCGGTTTCAGCTACGAATACAGCCGCACCGAGACGAACGAGCTGTTTCTCGACCTGATTCTTCTCGAGCCGGCGACCCTCCGGGGTATTCACGCCGACCTCGTGAAGGGAAACGTCGCGCCGCTCCTGGAGGACCTGCGCGCGAACCCGGCTCGCTACCACCTGACCCGATTCCTTCGGCGTGACACGCTCACGACGGAGGCCAGCTGGGGATTCAGTCTCACCGTTGGCAAGTACCAGGCCCTGAAGGGCATCGACACGGAGACGCTCAAGAGGGTGACGGAAACCGACGCGGAGAACCGGAAACGGATCACTTACGACGCTCTGCGGGGGTACAGCGCGTCCGTCTTTGGGGATCAGTTCTCCTGGACGACGAATTTCGCGGCCCGCATGGCCGCCTTCAAGGACGACCCCCGGGCGGCGGATTTCGACTTCGGCCTTCATCTTTCCCATCAGCCCTCCTCGAAGCTCTCGCCCAAGGACGCCGACCGCCTCCTCGATCTGGCCTGTCTCTGGCGATTGGAGACCCAGACCGCGATCCCGACCGACGACCTGGCCGAAGCGCTCAAGAAGAAGCCGACCCGTTTCGCCGTCGAGCTCTCCGTCCCTGAAGCCGCCCTCGCCGAGATCGCCGGGCGGGCCGTCAGCGAATCGAAGCGTGACCTTCTCCCCGAAGCCCTCGCCGGCGCCCTCCCCTTTCGCACGTATTCCCCGGCGAGAGAGCGGGTCGGCCTTCGAACCGGCGTCTATGCCCCGCTCTGGCGCGCCATTCTCCAGAACCCGGACTTTCGATTCCGCACCGAGTCCGAGATGCGCCTCTGGGTGCAGAACGTGCTTCGAGCCACGGACATGGGGCTCTCCTTTCGCGAGGCCCAGCCGCAGTTCTCCGGCACCCTCGTGGACGTCCTCGAGAAGCAGAGCTATTTCTTCAATCCGCCGAACTCCTTCCTCGGGCACGTCGCCAGCTTCCGGAGCGGCGTCGCCAGCCTGGCGCACCTCCTCGGATCGCAGGCCGGCTCCGTCAGCCCCGACGAGATCCCCTTCGCCTACGAGCAGCTCCTGCCGTTCCTCTCCCAGTCCTTCTTCGTGAACACGTTCGCCCGCTACATCCTTCTCCTGGCCCAGGACGCCGGCGCCGCCGGCCTGATCAACAGCTCCGCCCGTCTCGACTACAACGGGGGCGCCGATGCGCTGGTCTTCTGACCGGCCGGCCCTTCGGGCCCTCCACGTCACGCCCCGGAACACGATCCAATGAGGAGGTTCGTCATGCGCATCGGCTGGTCTCGCCGTCCAATCCTGCTCGCCATCCTGTCGTTCACCGTTCTCCAAGGCGCTCCGCCGGCGGCCGCCCAGACCGGCGCGCCTCCTACAAAGGCGAAGGCTCCCGTTGAAGGCCCGGATTTCGCTCTCCTCCGAGCCCAGGCGTTCCACGACATGTACGCCGACGAGGAGGCCCAGAAAGAGCAGGCCGTCCGGCTCCGAGCCTTCCGGGAGCGCGGCCCTTCGGGCGCGCGGCGGGCACGCCCCCTCCCGATCAACTATGGCCGCCTCGACCCGTCCGCCCGCCTCCGCTCGGCCTGGCGGACGAAGCTCGACGCACTGCACTTCCCCAAGGGAGCCTTCTCGCTCGAGGGGAGCCTGGCGCTTCCCGTCTCCGGGTCGACCTGGCAGAACCTCGGCCCGACGAACTTCGCCGGGCGCGTCTCCGCGCTGGCCGTGGATCCGACGAAGGCCAGCGTCATCTACCGCGGGACGGCGGGTGGCGGCGTCTGGAAGACGACCGACGGCGGCACGACCTGGAAACCCCTCACCGACGACCTCGGGAACCTCTCCATCGGCGCGATCGCCGTCGCGCCCTCGAAGCCGCAGACGGTCTACGTCGGCACGGGCGAAGGGGCGCTCGGGATCGACGGCATCGACGGGATCGGTTTCATCAAGTCGACCGACGGCGGGGCGACCTGGACGCTTCCCGTTTCGGTCTCCGCGGGGAAGTTCTTCGCGATCAACGTCCATCCGACCAATCCGAACGAGCTCCTCGCGGCCACGTCGGCCGGAATCCAGAAGTCGATCGACGGCGGCGCCACCTGGAAAACCGTCTTCTCGAAGTACGCCGGGACGGAGATCGCCCGCGTGCCCGGCTCGCCGGCGAAGCTCCTCGCGACGGTCTGGGACATCTCCTCGGCCCAGCCGAGCTGGAACGGGTTCGTCTACCGCTCGACGGACGGAGGCGACACCTGGACGGAAGTGGGCGGGCCCGGGAAGGCCCCCTTCGATCCGGACACCGGCCGCCTCTCCCTGTCGATCGCGCCCAAGGCTCCCGCGACCGTCTACGTCCTCGCCGCCACGGCCTCCGGCGACTCGCAGAACTGCGGCCAGGACCCCGTCGACCAGCTCGGCATCTACCGCTCCACCGACGGGGGGACGACCTGGCAGTTCCGCGCGAACCCGGTGACGGGGAGCTGCGCGTCGGGATTCGACTCGATCCTCGCGGGGCAGGGCTGGTACGCGAACACGATCCGGACGGCGGCCAGCAGCGCCACGACCGTCTACGCGGGCGGCCTCGACCTCTGGAAGTCGACCGACGGCGGAGCGACCTGGACGAAGAAATCGCGCTGGGATCTCGAACCGTCAAGCAGCCACTACGTCCACGCGGACATCCACGCGCTCGTCTACGCCGGGACGAAGCTCCTGATCGGCGACGACGGCGGGGTTCACCGGACGACCGACAACGGCGCGACCTTCACCGGGCTGAACACCGGAATCGTGACGCGGCAGTACTACGCGATCGGCATCTCGAAAACCGACCGGAATCTCCTCCTCGGGGGGGCGCAGGACAACGGCACGAACATCCGCGTCGGCACCACGACGCAGTACAGCGAGGTGATCGGGGGAGACGGATTCGGCGTGGCCGCCCATCCGACGAACCCCTCCGTTCTCTACGGGAGCGTCTATTCCTCGCGCGTCTTCCGCTCCACCGACGGCGGGGCACATTTCGACGAGATCACCCCCAACTTCGGCCCCGACGAGAACCGCCCGTTCATCACGCCCCTCACGATCGACCCGGTGAACGGCTCCGTCCTCTACACCGGGTCGAACTTCCTCTGGAAGACGACCGACGGCGGGACGACCTGGGCCAAGACCTCCGCGACCGACCTGGGTGACGGGAGCCGGCGCGGCTACCTGACGAAGATCGCGGTGGCGCCGTCCGACCCGAAGCAGATCCTGACGGCGACCGGCGCCGGCGTCGTCAAGCTCTCCACCGACGGCGGCGCCACCTGGAAGACGATGGCCGGCCTTCCCGCCCGGTACGCCTCGCACGTGGAGTTCGACCCGGCCAGCCCCGCCACGTTCTACGTGTCGTTCATGGCGTCCGGGACCGCACCACGCCTCCTGAAGACGACCGACGCCGGGGGCACCTTCACGCGGATCGACGCGGGGCTTCCTCCCTTTCCCGTCCACGTCGTCCGCGTCGACCCCGGGGATTCGAAGACCCTTTACGCCGGGACCGACGTCGGCCTCTTCCGCTCCTCCGACGGCGGCGCCAGCTGGGGCCGGTTCGGCACCGGCCTCCCCGCCGTCAGCGTCTGGGACCTGGCCCTCCTCCCGGATGGATCGATGCTCCGCGTCGCCACGCACGGGCGCGGCTTCTACGAGCTGAACGTCACTTCAACGCCACCGGCGCCGCCGCACCACTGAGAGAGAGTCACTTCGGCAGCGGCCAGCACTCGAGAATCGACCAGGTCTGCACCTTCGGCGTCGGCCGTTCCTCCGGCTCGAACTGCGGCGCGCGGGCGGCGCCGCGCGGGCAGGGATTCGCCCGGACGACGGCCCGGAACTCTCCTTTCACCTCCGTTAGCACGAGCCGCCAGCTCCGTTCGTTGCCGTCCCGGTAGATCACCTCGCTCGGCGTCAGATCCTTCTCAAAGGCGAGGGGCGCCGGCGGGAGAAACATCTCAAGGGTCGAAAGCTCCGGGTACCCCGCCGTCCGCCAGGCTTCCACGTCGGCCAGCGCGGCCACGGCCCTCGGGTCCCGCGTCGCGAAGGCCGCCTCGACACTCTGCAGGAACGCCTCCCTCCGCTCGGTCGTCGCCTTCCGGGGAGCCGGCGTCCCGGTCGCCGGCGGCTCCGCCGTTGCAACGGGCCCGAATAACACCAGCCAGGCTCCGAGGAGGGCGGCGCGGCTCGTCATCGGCTGAATCATGCACCCGCGTCCGCCCTACGCGACGTTGCGAACGCCATGTCTCCGTCCCGGCGCCGAAGGAGCCCTCCGCCCCATGAAGCCTCGAGAAGCCCCACGAAGGCCGTTTCTCCGCGAAGTTCGCCCCCTTTTCGGTTCCACTTGGCCGCTACGGCCACTTTTAGGCGACCACGGGCCTTGAAACTCTCCGTCCCGGCACCTACTCCTGATACAGCGCTCATTCAGGGAGGGGCACGTGGAGAGATTCCACCTCGGCAGGGCCCCGCCGGAGATCAAGACGCGGACAGTCCGCCACCGCTCTCCAGGCTGCCTCTTCCCGCTTGGCCCTCTCATCGGAAGCCCGCCTGCGCGTCCCCCCACGCGGCCTCGGGTCTCCCGCGCTCCTTCCTCGCCACCTCCGATTCACCCGTTCACAAATTCCCTCTCATCCTCTCCCACAATGGCCACGTACCCGTTTTCGCCCAAGCTCAAACCTGACTCGACAACCCGGGGCTTTTCAACAGGCGTTTCACCCGCTTCATTCTTCTCCGACGGATTTCCCGTTTCCATGACCGGGATCGGGGCGCCCGTTCCTTCACTGAACAGATCGGGAGGCTGATATGAAACCTGTTCCCTTCAGGCGGATAAAGTGTCCGCTCTCGAGCGCTGTCTTCGTGCCACTCGCATTGGTCGCCCTGATTCTCGCCGTTCCGGCCGGGGCTCAGGAGCGGGAACTCTTCAAGATCACTCCGACCGCGTTCGCCGACATGCCTCCCCAGCAGCAGGGCGTGCTGACGAAGCTCCGCGAAGCCAAAGGTCTCGAGGTTCTGAAGGTGGTCCAGATCGACGGAGCTCTCCTCGGTGGCGAGAACGTAACGCTCGACCTCGCTCCCGGTTTGAAGCTCAAGTCGACCAAAGGAAAGGTCGAACGGACCGACGCAACGAATTTCATCTGGTCGACGGGTCTCACCGGCAAGGAAAGTCACGCCCTCTTTGTCGTTCACGGCAAGAACGTTACCGCGACAATCAGCACAGAAAAGGGCGTCTACCAAGTGCGGCCGCTTGGCGACGGGATGCATGCCATCGTGAAGATTGACTACGCGAAGATGCCGGACGAGCATCCGCCGAGCTTCAAGGAAATCGAGAAGAAGACGCCACCGCCTCCCGCGCCGAGAGACGTTCTCTCGGACACGGGCGCCAAGGCCGACGCCGTGGCGACCTTCCGGGTTCTCGTCGCTTACACTCCTGCCGTCAACGCGGCCGTCGCCGACATCCAGGGCCTGATCGACATCGCGATCCAGGAGACGAACCAGGGGTTTGCGAACAGCCTCGTCAACGCGAAAGCTGTCCTCGCCCACACTCATCAGGTCAACTATGTCGAGTCCGGTTCCTTCGACACGGATCTCGCGAACTTCCGGAACAACGGCGACGGCTCGATGGACGAGATACACGACCTTCGGAAGAAGTATTGCGCCGACGTTCTCGTCCTCTTGATCAACGATACCGCCTACTGCGGTCTCGCCTCCGCCATCATGGCGGACGCTGGCACGGCGTTCGTCGTCGTTTACCACAACTGCGCCACCGGCTATTACTCCTTCGCTCACGAGATCGGCCACCTGGCCGGATGTCGCCACAATCCGCAGGCCGATCCCACGACAACGCCGTTCAGCTACGGCCATGGGTACCAGCACGGGCCCGAATTCCGGACGATCATGGCTTATGCCGACGGGTGCACGCCGCCTTGCCCCCGGATCAACTACTGGTCGAATCCGAGCGTCTCCTACAACGGCATCCCGACGGGAACGGCCGTCACTAACGACAACCACCGGGTCTGGAACACGACGGCCTCGACCGTCGCCGGATTCGTCTCCGACATCGCCTGCCTGCGGATCGACTGGGGGAAGTTCAAGTACCTCGTCGCCCTCTGCAAGTACGTCGGCTGCGGCATCCTCCTCCATGGCGAGCAGTACATCAATCCGGCACCGGAATTCCTAAAAGCCGTCGAGAAAGGCGGTCCGACGGCGAAGAAACTCCAGGGCGCAAAGGAAAAGGCGATCGGCCTCGTCCTTCAGGCCGAGCGGGCGACGCCGGCGACCGAGAAGAGTATCGAAAGCCAGGCCCGCACGCTCGACAAGGAAGTCCGCACCCTGGTCGGCACGGCGAAAGCTCCGGCCCCGATGTGAAATGCCGCTTGGCCCTTGTGCTTCCCCGGCCGGACTTCATTCTGCTTTCGGGATGCGTAACGGGCCCTAACCCTTTAGACCCGTGGCCGTCCTCTTCCATCGCACGGGTTCTCCGTGCCC
>DATIWM010000226.1:0-4674 GCA_035519355.1 Thermoanaerobaculia bacterium
TCTTCAAGCCGTTCATCTACCACCGGCTCGAGCAGAAGGGGATCACGTCCACGATCAAGGCGTCCAAGGAGCTCGTCGAGCAGGCGCCGAACGAGGTGTGGGACGCGCTCGAGGAGGTCATCAAGGAGCACCCGGTCCTCCTGAACCGCGCCCCGACGCTCCACCGCCTCGGCATCCAGGCCTTCGAGCCGGTCCTCATCGAGGGGAAGGCCATCAAGATCCACCCGCTCGTCTGCGCGGCGTTCAACGCCGACTTCGACGGGGACCAGATGGCCGTCCACGTGCCGCTCTCGCCCAAGGCGCAGGTCGAGGCGCAGGTCCTGATGCTCTCGGCCCACAACATCCTCTCCCCCGCGCACGGCAAGCCGCTCGCGGTGCCGTCGCAGGACCTCGTTCTCGGTCTCTATTACCTGACCCGCCGCAAGGACGGGTGCAAGGGCGAAGGGCGCGTCTTTTCGGGCTTCGACGAAGTCGTCCTCGCGCACGAGGCCGGCGAGGTGGACACGCACGCCGGCATCTCCGTCCGCTTCACGGGGCGGCTCGTGGACCTCGAGAGCCAGGTCCTGAACGACCAGGACATCGTCCACACCGAGCCGATCGACTGCGTGAACACCCGGATCGAGACGACGGTCGGCCGCGTCCTGATGTCGGCGTCGCTCCCGTCCGACCTGCCGTTCCTGAACGGGACGCTGAAGAAAAAGGGGCTCCAGGACCTCGTCAACTACTGCTTCGTGAACCTGGGCCTGCCGCGCACCGTCGAGATCCTCGACCTCGTCAAGCAGCTCGGGTTCACCGTGGCGACCCGCGCCGGCATCTCGATCGGCGTGGATGACATGCGGATTCCGGGGAAGAAGGGCGACCTCGTCAGCCGGTCCCGGAAGGACGTGCTCGAGGTCGAGACGCAGCGCCAGCAGGGCGCCATCACCGACGGCGAGCGCCACAACAAGATCATCGACATCTGGCACCGGGCCACCGAGTCCGTCTCCGAAGAGATGTTCAAGGAGATGAAGTCCTCCGACGGCAAGGGAGGCCACGAGTTCAATCCCATCTTCATGATGGCCGACTCCGGCGCCCGCGGTTCGAAGGAGCAGGTGCGGCAGCTGGCCGGAATGCGCGGCCCCATGTCCAAGCCGTCGGGCGAGGTCATGGAGCAGCCGATCATCTCGAACTTCCGCGAGGGCCTCTCGGTCCTCGAGTACTTCATCTCGACGCACGGCGCCCGGAAGGGCCTCGCCGACACGGCGCTCAAGACGGCCGACTCCGGCTATCTCACGCGCCGGCTGGTCGACGTGGCGCAGGACGTCATCATCAACCAGGACGACTGCGGAACGATCGACGGCATCACGGTGTCGGCCATCGTCGAGGGAGGCGAGATCCTCGAGCCCCTCCGGGACCGCATCGTGGGCCGCATCGTGCAGGACGACGTGGCCGACCCGGTGACCGACGAGGCGATCGTGGCGGCGAACGACACGATCACCGAGGAGATCGCCGGGCGGATCCAGGAGGCCGGCATCGAGCGGGTCAAGATCCGCTCGGTCCTCACCTGCGAGACGCGCCGCGGCGTCTGCCAGAAGTGCTACGGCCGGAACCTCGCCACGGGCGCGCTCGTCGACATCGGCGAGGCCGTCGGCGTCATCGCCGCCCAGTCCATCGGGGAGCCGGGCACGCAGCTGACGATGCGGACGTTCCACTACGGCGGCACGGCCCGCGTCTCCGAGTCGGCCCGCCACGTCGCCAAGAACCCGGGCATCGTGAAGCTCCTGAACTGCACGACCGTCCGGAAGAAGGACGGCACGGAAGTGGTCGTCAACCGGAACGGAAAGCTCGTCCTTCTCGACGCCAAGGGGCGCGAGAAGGAGCGGTACTCGCTCGCCTATGGATCGGCCCTCCGGGCGAAAGACGGCGACGAGGTCAAGCCGGGTCAGCTCCTCGTGACGTGGGATCCGTTCGCGTCGCCGATCCTCTCCGAGATCGCCGGCGTCATCTCCTACCGAGACATCGTCGAGGGCGAGAACCTCCGCGAGGAGACGGACAAGGTCACGGGCCTCACGCAGAAGATCGTCGTCGAAACGACCGGCACGCTGGAGAAGCGCGCCCCGATGCTCGTCGTCACCGGAAAGGACGGCGCCGAGAAGCGGTACCCGCTCCCGATCCCCTCGCACCTCATGGTGGCCGAAGGGGACCTCGTGAACCCGGGCGACGCGCTCGCCAAGAAGCCGGTCGAGAAGAAGCGGACCCGCGACATCGTCGGCGGCCTCCCGCGCGTCGTGGAGCTCTTCGAGGCGCGCCGCCCGAAGGAGCCGGCCGTCATCACCGAGATCTCCGGCATCGTGAAGCACGCCGGATCCGTCAAGGGGCAGCAGAAGCTCGTCGTCGAATCGGAGGACGGGCAGAAGCGCGAGGTGCTGATCCCGCGCGCCGCCCACGTCATGGTGCAGGACGGGGAGCACGTCGAGGCGGGCGACCCGTTGACCGAGGGCGACCCGTCGCCGCACGACATCCTCGCCGTCAAGGGCGAGAAGGAGCTGCAGCGGTACATGACCGACAAGATCCAGGAGGTCTACCGCTCGCAGGGCGTCGGAATCAACGACAAGCACATCGAGGTCATCGTCCGCCAGATGATGCGGAGCGTCCGCATCGAGGAGGTCGGCGACACCGAGTTCCTCGTGGACGAGCAGGTCGACCGCTTCCGGTTCAACGAGGAGAACGAGCGGATCCTCGAGGCCGGCGGCCGGCCCGCGCAGGGACGTCCGCTCCTCCTCGGGATCACGAAGGCGTCGCTCTCGACCGACTCGTTCGTCTCGGCGGCCTCGTTCCAGGAGACGACGCGCGTCCTGACGGAGGCGTCCATCGCCGGCCGCGTCGACCTGCTCCGGGGCCTCAAGGAGAACGTCATCGTCGGGCGCCTGATCCCGGCCGGCACCGGCATGGACTACTACCGGAACATCGTGCTCGAGCGCGAGGAGCTGCCGGCCCTGCCCGAGGAGGCCGAGGAGATCTTCTTCGACGACGAGACCCCGGTCATCGCGGCGGATCTGGACGATGAAGTCTGAGTAGTCTTCACGCGACCGGTTCCCGACGGCGGGGCCCCTGATCCCCGCCGTCCCTCTCCGAGCCAATCGCTCTTTCTTCGGGCCGGTGGAAGCCGGCCCGGATCGTTCCCGGGCCCGTCTTCGTCCTGCGGGCCATTTGAGAGAATGTCGGATGTGCTGCGTCAGGTCATGAAACCGTGACCCTCACGTCCGGCGTACGACTCGGTCCGTACGAGGTCGTCGCCCCGATCGGCGCCGGCGGAATGGGGGAGGTCTACAAGGCAAAAGACACGCGCCTCGGCCGGGTCGTCGCTCTCAAGATCCTCCCGGCTCGATTCGCCGAGAACCCGGAGAGCCGCCTCCGGTTCGAACGCGAGGCGCGGGCGATCTCGTCCCTGTCGCATCCGCACATCTGCGCCCTGTACGACGTGGGACGGCACGACGGGACCGACTACCTCGTCATGGAGTATCTGGAGGGGTCGACGCTCGCCGAGCGGATCGCGAAGGGGCCTCTCCCCGTCGACGAGCTTCTTCGGAATGCGTCGGAGATCGCCTCGGGCCTCGAGGCCGCGCACCGGTCCGGAATCGTCCATCGCGATCTGAAGCCCGGAAACATCGTCCTGACGCGCTCGGGCGTGAAGCTGCTCGACTTCGGCCTGGCCAAGGCCGGCGCGCCCCCGGGAGGTCCCCCCGTGGACCTGACGTCCGGCCCGACCGAGGCCCCCGCGGCGGCCCCGCTGACCGCGAGCGGCGTCGTCGTGGGGACGGTTTCCTACATGTCGCCGGAGCAGCTCGAAGGGAAGGAGGCCGACGCCCGGAGCGACCTCTTCGCGTTCGGGGCGGTCCTCTTCGAGATGGCGACCGGGCGGAAGGCCTTCGAAGGGAAGAGCCCGGCGGGCATCACGGCGGCGATCCTCTCCGCGGACCCTCCGCCCGTCTCGGCGCTCCGGTCCGTGGCGCCGCCGGCGCTCGACCGCCTCGTGAAGGAGTGTCTCGCCAAGAACCCGGACGAGCGGCGGCAGACGGCGCACGACGTCAGGCTGGAGATCGCGGGGATCGCCGAGGGCGGGATGTCCGAGGCCCGCGCCGTCCCGGTCGCGTCCCGTCGTCGGGCCGAGAGACTCGGGTGGGGAACCGCGGTCGCCATCCTGGGGGGACTCCTCGCCCTCCTGCTTCTCCGCTCCCCGGCGGCCGCTCCCCGGGTCGTCCGCTTCTCGATTCCGCCGCCGGACCGGTGCAGCTTCAACTTCCTCGGCCGCGACGCCGGCCCGCTCGCCGTTTCTCCCGACGGGAGCCGCGTGGTCTTCGTCGCGACGACGCCCGTCGGGCGCAAGCTCCTCTTCATTCGTCCGCTCGACTCCCTGGAGTCGCGGGCCCTCCCGGGGACCGACGGAGCGTCCTATCCGTTCTGGTCCCCCGACGGCGCCTTCATCGGATTTTTCGCCGAAGGTCGGTTGAAGAAGGTCCCCTCGACGGGCGGAGTCGTGCAGCCCCTCTGCGACGCGCCGATGGGGCGGGGGGGGACCTGGAGCCGCGAGGGCGTGATCGTCTTTTCTCCGGGACCGTACGATGCCCTCTACAGGGTCTCGGCTTCCGGGGGCACGCCGGTGGCCGTCACGAAGCTCGACGAGTCACGGCAGGA
>DATIWM010000227.1:0-3137 GCA_035519355.1 Thermoanaerobaculia bacterium
TCCGAGCCTCCGACAACCCGGGAATGGACGGCGGAGGACGGAGATTCGATGACCCCTCAGGAGGCCTGCGCGAAGCGCTCCATGAAGTGCGTCGACAGACGCCCCTCGACGAAGTCCGGCTCTTCCAGGATTCGGCGGTGCATCGGAATCGTGGTCTTCACGCCTTCGATGACGAAGAGATCGAGCGCACGCTTGCCGCGCGAAATGGCCTCGGCGCGATCCCGGCCGGTCACGACGAGCTTCGCGATCAGCGAGTCGTAGTGCGGGGGGATCACGTAGCCCTGATAGGCCGCGGTGTCGACCCTCACGCCGAGTCCGCCCGGCGGATGGAACGCCACGATTCGGCCGGGGGACGGCGTGAATCGCACGGGGTCCTCCGCGTTGATCCGAAACTCGATCGCGTGCCCGCGGGGGGAGAGGGTCCGCCCGGCGAAGGACAGCCGCTCTCCGGCCGCCACCGCGATCTGCTCCTTGACCATGTCGATGCCCGTGACTTCCTCGGTCACGGGGTGCTCGACCTGGAGGCGCGTGTTCATTTCCATGAAATAGAAGCGCCCGCTGCGATCGAGGAGGAACTCGACGGTCCCGGCGTTGACGTAGCTGACGGCCCGGGCCGTCCGTACGGCCGCCTCCCCCATCCGGGCGCGCAGATCCTCGTCGAGCGCCGTCGAGGGCGCCTCTTCGATCAGCTTCTGGTGCCTCCGCTGGATCGAGCACTCCCGCTCGCCCATGTGGCACAACCCCCCCTGCCGGTCTCCGAAGACCTGGAACTCGATGTGGCGGGGATCCTCCACGTACTTCTCCAGATACAGCTCGGCGTTGCCGAAGGCCTTCTCCGCCTCGCCTCGTGCGGTCTCGTAGGCGTCCGACAGCTCGCGCTCGTCGCGCCCGATCCGCATGCCCCGGCCTCCACCGCCGGCGGAGGCCTTCAGGATCACCGGGTACCCGACTTTCTTGGCGAACGTCAACGCCTCGTCGATGCCGTCGACGGGGCCGGGCGAACCGGGCACCGTGGGAACGCCCGCCGCCGCGACGGTCTGGCGTGCGAGCGACTTGTCCCCCATCCGACGGATGGCGTCCGGAGAGGGGCCGATGAAGGTGATGTTGCAATCCTGGAGGATCTCGGCGAAATAGGCGTTCTCGGAGAGAAATCCGTAACCCGGGTGGATGGCGTCCGCCTCCGTGATTTCCGCTGCCGACACGATCGCCGAAATGTTCAGGTAGGACGCGGACGACGGGTAGGGCCCGATGCAGACATCCTCGTCCGCGAAGCGGACATGCAGCGCATCGCGGTCGGCCTCGCTGTACACGGCGACCGTCCGAATACCGAGCTCCCGGCACGCCGAGATGATCCGCAGAGCGATCTCGCCCCGGTTGGCAATGAGGATCTTCTTGAACATGAGCTCTCAACCGTCCGCTTTCAGCTCTCGCCCGGAGGGCCTGTTCGAGGGCTGGCCGAAAGCGGAAAGCGGACGGCGGACGGCTCCGCTACGCGGCCAGCCGGATGGCGAACAGCTTTTCTCCGTATTCGACCGGCTGCCCGTTGCGCGGGTAGACCTCGACGATCTCCCCTTCGACGTCCGACTCGATCTCGTTCATCAGTTTCATCGACTCGATGATGCAGAGAATCTTGCCGCGCGCGATGCGCTGTCCGACCTCGGCGAACGACTGCGCCTCGGGCGACGGGGAGCGGTAGAACGTCCCGACGATGGGAGAAGTGATCACGTGGAGGCCTTCCTCGGGTCCAGGCGACGCCGGCTCTTCGGCCGCGGCCGGTGCCAGCGCGGCCGCCGGCACCGCCGCCGGAGCGGCGAGGCCGTTTCCGCGCGACGCCGCCTCGATTCGCACCCGGAACCCCGCCTGCTCGATCTCCAGGGCGGAAAGCCCGCGCTCGCAGGCGAGATCGATCAACTCCTTGATCTCCTTGTAGGAAAGCATCGTGTCTACAGAAGCTCCTTCTCCAGCGCCAGGGCGGCCTTTCGCAGCTCGAAACGTCCGCGGCCGAAGTTGCCCTCCCGCGTCAATAGAAGCAGCAAATAATACTCTTCGGTCACCCGGGACAGGATCGCCTTGCCGCCCTCGGTCACGAGGCACAGCTGCTGGACGGCCCCGGCTTCGGGGTCCGCCGGGCGCGAGGACTTGACGAAGGAGCCGAGCTCCGCCGCAACCGACTCCACCGAAATGCCTTCGCCCGGGCCATAGGTGTCGATCGGAATCCCGTCGACGCCGACGAGCGAGACGGCCCTGGTCCCTTCCACTCGTTCGGCGATGCGGCGAAGGCTGTCCTGAAATACGTTCATGGCGGCGGCTCTCGAAACGGCCGGAGGAGCTTATCCGGCTTGTAGCACAGAAAGCCACTGCCTCAAAGTGCGGATCTTCTTGAGCCGCCGATCGAAAACCGGATCCGCCGCGCCGGCGACCGAGGCGGAGCCCGCCGGGAGCAGGCGCGCCTCCGCGTCCCGCCGCAGGCGGCGAAGCTCTTCGTCGAAGGGGTTGGCCGAGACGAGCTCGTCGTAAATCCGGAGGGCCTCGGCGTAGTGGCCCTGTGCGAAGTAGAGGTCGGCCAGCGTTCGCCCCTGAGGCTCCGCCCCGCCTCGCCCCTCGACGTCCCGAGCCTCCGGTGTCGCTTCGGGGGAAGGCGCCGCCCCTGCCGTCGGCCGACCCAGGATCTCGGACATCCGAAATGCCCTCGTCGCGACGTCCGCCGCCGGCACCACCTGCGGAGGGGATGCCGCCGCCCCCGCGACGGCGGCCGGCTCGGATGGCCCTGCGGCAAAGGGATCCGGGCCTCCGGACGAGACCGTCGGCGGCGGGAGATCGAAGGACACGGGCGAAAGGTCGAAGGGGCCCTCGGCTTCGGACAGCGGTTCCTCCGGAGCCGGAGCGGTCGGTCCCGGGACCGGGCTCGCCGGCTCTTCGAGAAACGACGGCGGAGGCGGGACCGCCGCCTGGGACGCCGGCGCAGACCTCGGAGGCGGCGGCGAAAGATCCTTCTCCAATCGAGCGATGACGCCTTCCACCGTTCGATCACCGGAGATCGCCCGGTAGAGCTTGGACTTCTTGATTGCCTCCAGGGCCTCGCCCCGGGAGAGGTAGATGTCCGCGAGAGACTTCGCGGAGACGAGGTTTCCGGGGTC
>DATIWM010000228.1:0-10312 GCA_035519355.1 Thermoanaerobaculia bacterium
AGTCGAGGCTCCGGCGCGCGGAGTTAGAATTCGTCGCCCCGTTTCGGCGCCCGCGCGCCGGGGCGTCGCCCTGATCCTGATGAAACTGACCGTACGCGATGCCGCCGACCTCCTCGGGGTCTCGGAAAAGGCCATTTACGACTGGATGAAGACGCGGGACCTTCCCGCGGTCCGGATGACCGAGGAGATCCGGATCAACCGCTCCGAGCTTCTGGAGTGGGCGACGGCCGAGGGAGTCGACGTCTCGCCGCGGATCTTTCAGGATTCCGGGAGCCCGCCGGTCGAGAGGGCGACGATCTCGGAGGCCCTCGCCCGCGGAGGTGTCCACGCCCGCGTACCGGGCCGGACGCCGCAGGAGACGCTCCGCACCGTGGTCGGCCTCCTCCCGCTCCCGCCGGGCATCGACCGCGAGTTTCTCCTCGCCGTCCTCCTCGCGCGGGAGGCGCTCGGCTCGACCGCGATCGGCGACGGGATCGCCATTCCACACGTCCGAAACCCGATCGTCCTCAAGGTCGATCAGCCGATGGTCTCGCTCTCCTTCCTCGAACGGCCCGTGGACTTCGGCGCTCTCGACGGCCAGCCGGTCTACGCCCTCTTCACCCTCGTGACCACCACCATCCGGACGCATCTCCACCTTCTGTCGCGGCTCGCGCACCTCCTCCAGGACGTCCGGTTCCGCGGCGCCGTGACAACGGGAGCGGGAGAGGAGGAGATCCTCGGCCTCGCGCGGGAGATCGAGACGGCGGTCGGGTCCCGGCGAAGCGGACGATGAGGGTCGCCCTCGTCCTCGCGGCCGCCGGCCTCGCCGGGCTGAGCGGCCTTCCGGCGCTTCTGCCGGGGCCCCTGCGGAAGAGGGGCGCGCATTCCGCGACCGTCCTCGCCGTGGCGGCTTCGGCCCTCGGCCTCGGCGGCGCGGCGCTGGCGCTCGCCGCCGGCCGCGCTCCGGCGAAGCTGGTCCTCCCGTGGGGCGTTCCCGGCGGGCTCTTCGCGGCCGAGGTGGATTCCCTCTCCGCCGTCTTTCTGATCCCGCTCTTCCTCGTCTCCGGGCTCGGCGCCCTCTTCGGCGAATCGTACTGGTCGCTTCGCGAGCACCCCGAGAGCGCACCGCGGCTCCGCCTCTTCTACGGAGCGATGACGGGCGCGATGGCGCTCGTCCTCGTGGCCCGGAACGCCTTCCTCTTCCTGACGGCCTGGGAGGTGATGGCCCTCGCGGCGTTCTTCCTCGTCACCACGGAATCGCACGAAAGAAGGGTCCGCGAGGCGGGATGGCACTACCTCGTCGCCACGCACGCCGGGACGCTGCTCCTGTTCGGCCTGTTCGCCCTCCTCAGGACGGCTCAGGGCTCCTTCGAGATCGCCAGGCTCCCGTCGGGGGTGGCCGCCTCACCCACGGGGAGCGCGATCTTCTTCCTGGCTCTCGTCGGGTTCGGCCTGAAGGCGGGCCTGATGCCGCTCCACATCTGGCTCCCCGGGGCCCACGCCGCCGCGCCGAGCCACGTTTCGGCGCTGATGTCGGGGGTCCTGATCAAGATGGGGATCTACGGCCTCCTCCGGATCACGACCCTCTTCCCCGACCCGCCGCTTCTCTGGGGCGCCGTTCTCTTCGCAATGGGCGTCGCTTCGGCCGTCCTCGGGGTCGCCTTCGCCCTCGGCCAGCACGACCTGAAACGCCTTCTCGCGTACCACAGCGTGGAGAACGTCGGGATCATCGCGATGGCGCTCGGGCTCGGCCTCGTCGGCCGCTCGCTCCGGCAGCCGGCCTGGGTCCTCCTCGGCTTCGGAGGCGGGCTTCTGCACGTCGTCAACCACGGCCTCTTCAAGTCCCTACTCTTCTACTCGGCGGGCTCGGTGATCCACGCCGCCGGGACGCGGGAGATGGACCGGCTCGGAGGTCTTCTGAAGAGATTGCCGGCCACGGGCCTCGGGTTCCTCGTCGGAGCGGTGGCCATCTGTGGCCTCCCGCCGCTCAACGGCTTCGTGAGCGAATTCCTCCTCTACGTCGGCCTTCTGTCGACGCTCCCGGCCGGCGCGGGCCCCGGGTGGATCTGGGGCGCGTTCGCGGTCCCCCTTCTCGCCCTCGTCGGAGCGCTGGCGCTCGCCTGCTTTGTCAAGGCCTTCGGGTCCGTGTTTCTCGGCCAGCCGCGCACGGAGGGGGCCATTTCCGCGCACGAGAGCGCGCTCATCGTCGTTCCGATGGCGCTCCTCGCCCTTCTCTGCGCCGGCATCGGCCTCTTTCCCGTCGCCGTTGTGCCGTTCCTCGAGAGGGCGGCCGCCG
The DNA here is from genome assembly GCA_035519355.1 of Thermoanaerobaculia bacterium. Classification (GTDB taxonomy): domain Bacteria; phylum Acidobacteriota; class Thermoanaerobaculia; order UBA5066; family UBA5066; genus DAOMFB01. The sequence goes on from DATIWM010000228.1 coordinate 2,276, forward strand.
TCGCCGCCCCGGAGCTCGCCTCGAGCCTGCCGCGACTTCCCGCCCTCGCACCGCTTCGCGCGCTGGGCCTCTTCGCCCTCGGCCTGACCGCCTTTTCCGCTGGGGTCGGCCTTGTCCTCTTCAGGATGACCCGGCAAGCCCGCCGGTCCGCCACGTGGGACTGCGGCTATGCCGCCCCGACCCCGAGGATGCAGTACACGTCCTCCTCGTTTGCATCCTGGACGGTCGGATTCTTCCGCTGGGCGCTGCTTCCGCGCGCGAAGGCCCCCGTCATCACGCGCCTCTTCCCGCCGTCGGAACGGTACGAGAGCCATGTTCCGGATACGGTGCTGGACCGGTTCCTGGTCCCGTCGCTGCAAATCGGGGCCCGGCTGGCGTCGTGGGGCCGCTACCTTCAGAGGGGACTCGTCCAGATCTACATTTTCTACATCATGCTGACGGTCGTCATCCTTCTCTTCCTGGTGTGAGCCGGTGCTGAACCTCGCGATCCATCTCCTCGTCGTCCTCCTCGCCCCGCCGTTCCTCCTCGGGGTGATCGGGAGGACGAAGGCCGCCTTCGCGGGGCGCTCCGGACCGTCCCTCCTCCAGCCGTACCACGACCTCGTCCGGCTTTTCGGGAAGGGGTCGGTCCTGAGCCCGACGACGACGGGGATCTTTCTCGCGGGCCCGGCCCTCGCCTTCGTGGCGCCCCTCGCGGCCTCCCTCCTCGTCCCGCTCGGGAGCCCGCACGCCCCGGTCTCGTTCACCGGCGACCTGATCCTCTTCGCCTACCTCTTCGCCCTCTCGCGCTTCTTCACGGCCGCCGCCGCGCTCGACACCGGCTCCTCGTTCGAGGGGATGGGGGCCGCCCGGGAGGTGAGCTTCTCGTGCCTCGCCGAGCCGGCCCTCTTCTTCGGGCTCCTGACCGTCGCGCGGATCTCCGGGTCGCTCTCCCTTTCGTCGATGCTGGCCCACCCCTGGTCCCTCGGCTGGCTCACCTCGGGGGCTTCGCTCGTCCTCGTCGTGGCGGGGTGGTTCATCGTTCTTCTCGCCGAGAACAGCCGGATCCCGTTCGACGACCCGAACACGCACCTCGAGCTGACGATGATCCACGAGGTGATGGTCCTCGACCACGGCGGGCCCGCCCTCGGGCTCATCCTCTACGGCTCGTCGATCAAGCTCTTCGTCCTCGGGGCGCTCCTGATGCGGGTCGCCATGCCGTTCGGCGCGCCGGATCCGTGGCTCTCCGCCCTCGTCTTTCTCGCCGGCATGCTTCTCCTGGCGATTCTCGTCGGGGTCGTCGAGTCGGTCATGGCGCGGGTCCGCCTCGTGGCGGTGCCGCAGCTCCTCGTCACGGCGTGCCTCCTCTCGGGGCTCGGGATGCTCCTTCTCGCGGGGTCCGCGCCGTGATGCACCCGGCCGACCTCCTTCTCGTCCTCGTCCTCCTGATGAACTTCCTCGCGCTCGGGGCGAGCGGGATGCGAGTCTGCATCCGGGCGGCGGCGCTGCAGGGCGCCGTCCTCTCCGTCCTGCCGCTTCTCGTTCACCGCGATCCGGGGTGGAACGCGCTGGCCATGGCCGCCGGCGCCGCGGCGCTGAAGGGAGTCCTGATTCCCGGCCTCCTGACGAAGGCGATGCGCGACGTCCACGTCGCCCACGAGATCGAGCCGTACGTCGGCTTCGTCCCGTCGCTCTTCCTCGGCGCGTTCGGAACGGCCCTGGCGCTCCTCTTCGCCGGCCGGCTGCCGCTCGCGCCGGAGCACGTCGGAACGCTCATTGTCCCCGCCTCGCTGGCGACCCTGTTCTCGGGCTTCCTCCTCCTGACGACGCGCCGGAAGGCGATCGTCCAGGTGGTCGGCTACCTGATTCTCGAGAACGGCGTCTTCGTCTTCGGGCTCGTCCTGATCGAGGCGATGCCGTTTCTCGTGGAGGTGGGGGTCCTCCTCGACCTCCTCGTCGCCATCTTCATCATGGGAATCGTCCTCAACCACATCCGGCGCGAGTTCTCGTCGCTCGACACCGAGCGTCTCGCGGACCTGAAGGAATAGCCCGTGGCGCTCGCGCTGATCCTCGTCCCGCTCGCGGCGGCGGCGCTCGCCTTCCTCGTTCCGTCGGACCGCGCGCGGCCCCTCGTGCTTCCGGCCGCCGCCCTTTCGCACCTCGCCCTCACGGGCGCCGCCCTCGCCGGGCGAGGGCCCGTCCTCCGCGGGGAGTGGCTCCAGCTCGACGCCCTCGGCGGCGTGACACTCGGCCTCGTCAGCGTCCTCTTCGCGATCTGCGCGCTTTACGCGCCCGGATATCTCCGCCTCCGGCTCGACCGGCCGAATCGCGTCCTCTGCGCCTGCCTCCTCGTCTTTCTCTCCGCCGCCACGCTCCTCGTCCTCTCCCAGCACCTCGGCCTGATGTGGGTGGCCGTGGAGGCGACGACGCTGGCGACCGCGCCGCTCGTCTACTTCAACAGGAACGCGCGCTCCATCGAGGCGACGTGGAAGTACCTGATGATCGCGTCGGTCGGGATCGCGCTGGCCCTTCTCGGCTCGCTCTTTCTCGGTTACTCGGCCTACCTCGGCGGCGGGGAACCGTCGCTCCTGTTCGCGACGCTTCGCGAGAACGCCGGCGGCTTCTCGAGGCCCTGGCTCCGGGCGGGATTCGTCCTCCTGCTCGTCGGGTACGGCACGAAGATGGGCCTGGCGCCGCTTCACACCTGGAAGCCCGACGTCTACGGCGAGGCCCCCGGACTCGTCGGCGCGCTCCTCGCCGGAGGGCTGACGAGCTGCGCTTTCCTGGCGCTCCTCCGCGTCTACGGGATCGTGAGCGCGGCGGGCGAGGGGGCCTTCGCGCGCGGCCTGCTCGTCGCCCTCGGGCTCCTCTCCATGGCCGTCGCGGCGGTCCTGATGGTCCGCCAGCGCGACGTCAAGCGGATGCTCGCCTACTCGAGCGTCGAGCACATGGGAATCCTGGTTCTCGGCGTCGGGATCGGAGGGGCGGGTCTCGCCGGGGCCATCCTGCACGCGATCAACAACGGCCTGACGAAGACCGTTCTCTTTCTCGCGGCGGGGAACATCCACCGCGCCTATCGGAGCAAGAGCCTGGACGACGTGACGGGGGCCCTGGTGAGGCTGCCGCTCTCCGGCGCCCTCTTCCTCGCGGGGTTCCTCGCCATCACGGGGTCCCCGCCCTTCGGCCCGTTCGTGAGCCTGTTCGCGATCCTGAACGCGGCGGTCTCGTCGGGGCGATTCGCCGTCGCCGCCCTCTACGTCGGACTCCTCGCGGTGGTCTTCCTCGGAATGGGGGCGACGGTCCTGGCCGTCGTCCAGGGGCGCCCCTCGCGGGAAGCTCTCGACTCGCCCTACCAGGACAACATCCGGAAGACCGGCCCGATCCTCCTCACGATGGCCCTCGTCCTTCTCCTCGGGCTCTGGATTCCGGAGCCGCTTCGGAAGCTGATCGCGGGCGCGGCGGGCGGCCTGGAGGGCAGGCCGTGAGCTTCCTTCGGCTTCGAAACGCGACCGCGGTACCGCTCGGGGAGATCCCCGAGAGCGAATTCGACGACTTCCGCGGAGGGGTCCTGTCGGAGATCTCGGCCGGCCGGAGGCTCGTCTCCCTCTTTGCCGACGCGCCGTCCGGGGCGGAATACCTCCGGATGTTCGCGGTTCTCGCAGACGACCGGGAGGGGTGGCTTCACGTGGCGTGGACGCGGCTCTTCGGAGACGACTATCCGGCGCTCACGCCCCTCTGCCCGCAGGCGCACCTCTTCGAACGGGAGATGGCCGAGCAGCTCGGTGTGAAGCCGCAGGGCCATCCGTGGCTGAAACCGGTCAGGTTCCGGAGCTCGTGGCGGCCGGGACGGGACGCCTTCGGGCGCGTTCCGGGGGAAGAGCCGGTTCCGGGCGTGGCGCCCTTCTTCCGCGTGGAAGGGGAGGAGGTCCACGAGGTCGCCGTCGGCCCCGTCCACGCCGGCGTCATCGAACCGGGGCACTTCCGATTCCAGTGCCACGGCGAGCGCGTCTTCCACCTCGAGATCTCTCTCGGCTACCAGCATCGGGGCCTCGAGGAGGCGCTGAGAGGAGGACCGCACCGGCTGACGATCCACCAGGTGGAGACGGTGGCGGGCGACACGACGGCCGGCCACGCGATCGCCTACGTCCAGGCGCTCGAGGCGCTCTCGGGGACGACGCCGCCGGCCCGTGCGCAGGCCCTCCGGGGCGTGGCGCTGGAGCTGGAGCGCCTCGCCAACCATACGGGCGACCTCGGCGCGCTCGCCGGCGACGTCGGCTACCTGCCGACCGCGTCGTATTGCGGGCGGATCCGCGGCGACTTCCTCAACCTGACGGCGACCCTCTGCGGGAGCCGCTTCGGGCGCGGCCTGATCCGCCCGGGCGGCGCCGGCTTCGACGTGGACGCCGCCGCCCTCGCCGACCTTTCCTCGCGCCTCGCGAGAGCGGACGCGGAGGTCCGGGGAGCCGTGGAGCTCCTCTGGGCCACGCCGACGGTCGTGGCCCGCTTCGAGAACACGGGGACGGTCTCGCGGGCGACGGCCGAGGAGATCGGCCTCGTGGGACCGGCGGCCCGGGCGACGGGCCTGGTGCGCGACGTGAGGCAGGACCATCCCCACGGCATCTACCAGTACGCCCACATCCCTGTCATGACCGCCCACTACGGCGACGTGAACTCCCGGGCCGTCGTGAGGTGGCTCGAGATGCAGCAGTCGCGCCAGTTCGTCGCCGAGCGGCTGGCGGCGCTTCCGAAGACGCCGGTTCAGGCGCAGATGAACCCGCTCGCGAAGGACAGCCTCGCCGTTTCGCTCGTCGAAGGCTGGCGCGGCGAGATCTGCCACGTGGCCGTGACCGGCGCCGACGGGCGCTTCGAGAGGTACAAGATCACCGATCCGTCCTTCCACAACTGGTTCGGGCTGGCCCTCGCCCTTCGGGGTGGAGAGATCTCCGACTTTCCGCTCTGCAACAAGAGCTTCAACCTTTCCTATTGCGGGCACGACCTGTGAGGGGGCACGCGTGCTGAAGGCCCTCAAGGCGAGGCGGGCGCAGGGACACCGGACGATCCCGTTCCCCGACGGCCCGCCGCCGTCCCTCCCCGCGCGATTCCGGGGGTTGCCGACGATCGACGCGGCCCGGTGTCCCGAGGGGTGCCGGGACTGCGCGGAGGCCTGTCCGACGCGGGCGCTCACCGTCGGGGCGGGCGGCGTCACCCTCGATCTCGGATCGTGCCTCTTCTGCCCCGAATGCGAGAGGGCCTGCCCCGAGAAGGCCGTCACGTTTTCGGGCGACTTCCGTCTCGCGGTCCGGACCCGCGAGGCGCTCGTGACGACGGGGCGCGAGCTTCAGCTGGCCACGGCGCTCGACGGGAAGCTCCGCCGGCTCTTCGGGCGGTCGCTGAAGCTCCGTCAGGTCAGCGCGGGGGGATGCAACGCCTGCGAGGCCGACGTCAACGTCCTCTCCACGGTCGTCTGGGACATCGGCCGATTCGGCATTCAGATCGTCGCCTCGCCGCGGCACGCCGACGGCCTCCTGGTCACGGGCCCCGTCACCCGGAACATGCGCCTCGCCCTCCGGAAGACGTACGACGCGGTTCCCGACCCGAAGATCGTCATCGCCGTCGGCGCCTGCGCGATTTCGGGAGGCCCCTACCTCGACCGGCCCGAGCAGCACGGCGGCGCCTCCTCGACCGTTCCCGTCGATCTCTTCATCCCCGGCTGCCCGCCGCATCCGCTGACGATTCTCGACGGCCTGCTGCGGCTTCTCGGACGGATCGAGGACGGCTCGAGGAGACCCGGCGGCTGACCGGGGCTCTCCGGCGGCCCGGGCCCTCGCGGCTAGACTCCGGGAATGCGCCGCCTGCTGCCTTTCGCCGCCGTCCTTCTCCTCCCCGCGCTCGCCGCGGCCGCGGCGCCCGCCGCGCCCGGGTCCGAACCGGGCCCGACGCTCTTCGCCGTGCGCCGGGCGAAGCTCCTCTCGAAGCTCCCGGCCGGGGCCGTGGCGATCCTCCATGCCGCGCCCGAGAGCGCGGGCGGGCGGGAGAGCTACCGGCAGGACTCCGGATTCTGGTACCTGACCGGCTTCCCGGAGCCGGAGGCGGTCGCCGTCCTCGCGCCGGGAGCGCCGGAGGGGAAGCGGTACACGCTCTTCGTGAGGCCGAAGGAGTGGGAGCGGGAGCAGTGGACCGGCTACCGCGCCGGGCCGGACGGGGCGAAGGCCACGTACGCCGCCGACGAGGCGTTCCCCGTCGAGGAGTTCTCGAAACAGCTCGGAGATCTCCTCCGGGACGCGACGTCGCTCTGGGTCCTCGACGGCGGCGACACGAAGTTCCGCGACACGCTCGTCTCGGGCTGGTCGCGGCGCGCCGCGCTCGAGAAGGGGTCGCTGCCGCTCTACGACCTCGCGCCGACCGTGGCCGACCTGCGCCTCGTGAAGGACGGGGCGGAGATCGCGCTCCTCAGGCAGGCGGTCGCGCTCACGGTGAATGCGCACCGCGCGGCGATGCGGCTCGCCCAGCCGGGGAACGGCGAGTGGGTCCTCGCGGGGGCCATGGTCGGGACCTGCCTGTCGGGGGGCGCGGCGCGGATGGCTTATCCGCCGATCGTCGGCTCCGGGCCGAACTCGGTCGTCGTCCATTACGACGCCTCGAGCCGGGTCCTGAAGGCGGGCGACATGATCGTGAACGACACGGCCTGCGAGGTCGGCATGTACGCCGCCGACGTGACGCGGAGCTACCCGGCCGGCGGGACCTTCTCCCCCCAGCAGAAGGCGATCTACGAAATCGTCCTCAAGGCCCAGAAGGCGGCGCAGGCGAAGGCGGCGCCGGGGGTCGAGATGCGCGAGCTCTACGACGCGACGGTCGACGTGATCGTCGACGGTCTCCTGTCGCTCGGGCTCCTGTCGGGGGACAAGGCCGAGATCGTCGCCCGGAGAAGCTACCGGACCTTCTACCCGCACGGCTCGTCGCACTGGCTCGGGCTGGACGTACACGACGCCGGGAGCTACGAATCGGAGCGGATCCCCCCGGAAACTCCGCCGCACATGCGCCGCTTCGCTCCGGCGCACGCGAAGCTCCGGCCCGGGATGGCCTTCACGATCGAGCCGGGAATCTACATCCCCGAGAAGGCCGAGGGCGTCGACCCGAAGTGGTGGAACATCGGCGTCCGGATCGAGGACGACTTCCTCGTCACCTCCCGGGGGGTCGACTGCCTGAGCTGCGCGCTGCCGCGGGAGATCGCCGAGCTGAAGAAGGCGATCCGGAGATAAACGACCCCCGGGGCGGATAACATCCGGCGCCGTGCCGCGGATCCAGGTCCTCCCCGACGCGCTCGTGAACCAGATCGCCGCCGGCGAGGTGGTCGAGCGCCCGGCCTCGGTCGTGAAGGAGCTGGTCGAGAACGCGCTCGACGCCGGGGCGACGCGGATCACGGTGGACGTGGAAGGGGGAGGCGTCTCCCGGATCGAGGTGGCCGACGACGGCTCGGGGATGGGGCCCGAGGACGCGCGTCTCGCGCTCGAGCGGCACGCCACGTCGAAGATCTCCGTGGCCGACGACCTCGTCCGGATCGGGACGCTCGGCTTCAGGGGCGAGGCGCTCCCCTCCATCGCGTCCGTCGCGCGCCTCGTCCTCGTCACCTCCCCCGACGCCTCCGGGCTCGGCACCGAGGTCGTCTCCGAGGGCGGCGCGCCGCCAGCCGTCCGCCCGGCCCGGCAGACGAAGGGGACGCGCGTCGTCGTCGAGAACCTCTTCGCAATCGTCCCGGCCCGCCGGAAGTTCCTGAAAAGCATCGACGCGGAGCTGCGCGCGATCGTCCGGAGCCTCGCCGCGCTCTCGCTCGCGCGTCCCTCCGTCTCGTTCGTCCTCCGGACCGGGGAGCGGCTCCTCCTCGACCTGCCGGAGGTCCCGGACGCCGGCACCCGGCTGCGCGCCCTGCTCGGGGACGCGTTCGAGGGGACGCTCGCCCCGGTCTCGTTCGCCCACCGGGGAATGACGCTGGCCGGGGCCGTCACGCCCCCGGAGAAGACCTTCCCGTCGAAGACGCAGCAGTGGCTCTTCGTGAACGGC
>DATIWM010000229.1:0-24833 GCA_035519355.1 Thermoanaerobaculia bacterium
TGGGCCAGGGACCGCGGCACTCCGACAGGTAGGCGTCGGTGGCGCGGGCGTGCATGTCGCACATGGCCGACAGGTCGTAGACGTCGTCGAAGCCCAGGGTGCGGAGGGCCCGCAGCACCTGCGCCGGCTCCACGTCCCGGCCGAACTGGGAGTAGAGGGTCAGCGAGGGGAGGGCCACCGTGTACTTGAAGCGCCTGAGGTCGGCGGAGGTGGCGGTGGCCGCGTGCATCGCCCCGTGCCGGCACCACCGGATGCACTCGCCGCAGTCGATGCAGAGCTCGGGGTCGGCCACCGCACAACCGCCCCGCACGCGGATGGCCCCGGTCGGGCAGGCCTTGCAGCACTCGACGCAGCCGACGCAGCGCTCCCGATCGAAGACGATCGAGTGCTTGCTGGCGGGGCGGTCGCCTTCCGGCGTGTCAGGCAAGTCGTATGACATAGGTGAGGGTCGTGCCGACCCCGGGGGTCGACTCGACGAGGAACTCGTCCGCGCTCTTCTTGATGTTGGGCAGACCGAGCCCCGCTCCGAAGCCGCGAGCGCGCATCTCGGGAGTGGCGGTGGACCAGCCCGGCGTCATGGCCAGCTCGATGTCGGGGATTCCCGGGCCGCGGTCCGCCACCACCACCCGCACCGCCTCGGGCAGGACCACGAAGCTGAGGTCCGCCTGGTCGGCGTACATGATGACGTTCATCTCCGCCTCGAAGTTGGCGATGGAGAGCCGGCGGATGAGGTCGGGCCGGATCCCCAGCTCCTTGCAGATGGACTTGATGCGCGTGGCCACCTCGCCTCCATGCTCGAAGTCACCGCCGCGGATCCGGAAGCTCTCGACGTAAAGCGCCTCGCTCAGGGTGCGGTCCCCGGCTTGGTGGAGGCGGGAAGGCCGCCCCCGTGCAGGAGGCCGCAGGCCTCGTACAGGGTCAGGTGGGTGGACAAGAGGGGCAGGCCGCGCGCGCGGGCCAGGGCCAGCACCTGCGCGTCGGGCCGCTTGCCGTTGACGTAGAGGATCGCGTGCACGTCGACCACCTCGGCGGTCTGCACCGACTGCACGTTGGTCAACCCGGTGACGAGCAGAGCCCCGTGGCCGCAGAAGGCCAGCACCTCGCTCATGAGGTCGGCGGCGAAGCAGCCCGCGATCTCCCGGCCGCCGGACCCGTCGAGGGCCAGCAGCTCCGTGCAGCCGAGGAGCGTGACGATCTCCGCGAGAAGCATGCCCTCACCTCGGGGCCGCCCCCCGGGCGGCCGACTACCGAATGCCGGCCTCGTAGAGCCTGGTGGCCATCTGCCAGCGGTTCAGGGCCGTGGTGAAGACCGCGATCTCGGCCTTCTCGGCCATCTTCACCACGTCGCCGGGGAGGGCCTTGCCCTGGGTGATGACGATGGCGCAGGTGTCGACCAGGTTGGCGGCGGCGATCACGTTGGCGTGCGCCTGCGCGGTGACCAGGAGGTCGCCCGCCTTCGCGTTGGCGATCACGTCGCTGACCATGTCGGAGATGTAGACGCCCTTCACGTCCCGATCGAAGACCTTGGTGGCCGCCTTGAGCTCGAGCCGCTCCGCGAGTTCCTGAATCTTCATCCTGTGCTCCTCATTCCATGGACGTGAGGCCGAAATCGACCGCGATCTGCTGGTACGTGATTTCCCGGTGGAGGCCGAAGAGGTCGGGCAGGATCAGCACCTTCTTGCGGGGGCTGGTCAGGCGCTCATTGAAGAGCGCATTGAGAACCCGGACCTTCTCGAGGGGCATGGGTGTGTGGCCCTCTTCGCCCTTGGTAGTGATCGCCACGTAGAGCGAGATCCGCTGGTCGTGGGCCAGCTCGCCCATCTGGTAGACGGTGCTGTCCCGGGCGCAGCAGGCGTAGTAGAGCAGCCCCGCCAGCTCGCCGAAACGCACCACCTCGCCGGTGCAGGTGTCGCGGACGTCGAACTGGAAGGTCTGGGCCGCTTCCTGGGGCTTCCAGAACTGATTGCCCTCGCGGTACTCCTCCAGGGGCGGGGTCCGCTCGGCCACGAAGTAGGAGCGCCGGGCGAAGGTATGGTTCTCCTGCTCGATCATCAGGTAGCCCGGCCGAACATTGACCATCTCGTAGCGCCGGGACATCGGTTCAGTAGTCATGCTGGGCGGTCCTCTTTAGCGGCCTCAGGACGCTCTCCTGAACCAAGCATCGGGTCGGTTCGGACCCGGTGCAATGAGGCGCACGCATCATCCCCCTTCCGGGCGACGAAACGATCGCCTGAGGGAGACGGAGTCAGTTGACCGCCGGGTCGTCGTCGGGGTGCGTCCCGCCCGTGGCCGGTGACGTTCGACGCGCCTCTTCCGCGGCCAGTCGCTCCGCTTCGGCCGCGCGGTCACGCCGTCTCTTGACGGCCGCCACGATGGCCAGAACGGTGATTCCGAACCAGAGGACCGCCGTCGAGGTGAGGATCGGGATCCATCGCTTGAGAACACCCTGCCGGGCCCAGAACGACTCGCCGACGTCGAGGAGCGTGGCGCCGGTGGTCCGGCGAAGCGCTTCGTCGAACGAGAGACCGCTCGCGACGCGGGAGAAAAGGGCGGAGGGAAGCCCCGTGCCATACCGGTCGAGCAGGTCCTGGACGAGGGCGCCGGCGAGCGCGTAGGCGCGCTCGACCTGCCACCGGTCCCCGAGAAAGAGGTCGTCGAGCTTCCAGAGCGGGACCTTTTCGCCCGAGAGGAGCCCCAGCGCCAGCTGCGTCTGGTCCCGAAGGCGCCACGAGCGCCCGGCCAGCATCGCGACCCCTTCGTTGAACCAGCGCGGAACGCTTCGGCCGGCGCTGGCGCGGTAGATGAGGACGTGGGCCACCTCGTGAGCGAGGACCTCCTCGAGGCCTCCGTCCGGGTACGACGGGGTCCGCTCGGGCAGGAGGACGACGATGTTCGAGACGCCGTCGGTGTAGCCGGAGACCCAGGAGGGGACCTCGCGCGCGAGCGGCGACGACTCCGGCGCGAGGATGACGCGGATGGGGGGGCCCGGTTCCGGGATGCCGACGAGATCCATGACCCGGGCCATCCAGGGATGCGGTTCGCCGGAGAGCCGGCTCGCGGCCGGCGGAAGGCCCGGCGGGGTCTCCATGAGAAGCCGCACCGGCTCTTCCGCCGCCGCGCTCAGCGGCAGAAGAAAGACGAGGAGGAGCGCCCGGCCGATCACCGTGAAGGATTCTGGACGAACGGAGCCTCTCCGGGGTCCGCTCAGCGCGGGCCGGCGACCTCTTTCAGTAGCCTGTACCAGTGCTCGAGGCCGTCGTAGAAGGCCGCCACGGGGATCCGCTCGTTGAGGCCGTGGGCGAAGACGTCGCTCTCCTTCATGAAGATCTCGCCGACGCCGTATGTGGGAATTCCGGCCGCCCGGAAGTAGAGCCCGTCCGTCCCGCCGGACTCCTGGATCGGAGAGACGGGAACGCCCGGGTGCATCGCCTGCACCACCTTCGTCACGGCCGCGAGGACGTCCGGGCGAAGGGGCGAGGCGTCGCTGGCCTGCGGGTGACCCATCGTCGTGACCGTGACCGCGGCCCCCGCCACGCGCTCCAGCTCGGAGCGGACGTCCTCCACCTTCACGCCGGGGAAGATCCGGCAGTTGACGGTGGCCGTGGCCGACTGCGGGAGCGCGTTCTCGGCGTGGCCGCCCCGGAGCATCGTGGCGACGCACGTGGTCCGGGTCTTCCCGACGTCGGAGGGGCTGTCGAAGAGAACGTCCGAGGCCGCGGTGTCGAGCGGGCTGGCGGCGAAGCGGCGCATCGCCTCGCCGCGCGGGCCCGGGGTGGTCGCGCCCGAGGAGCGGAACCAGGCGAGCGTCGTGTCGTTCCACATCACCGGGAAGCGGTGGGTCTTCACCGCCTCGAGCGCGTCCGCGAGGTCGTAGATGGCGTTGTCCCCCCGCGGACGCGAGCTGTGGCCCCCCGGGTTCCTCGCCGTCAATTCGAACGTCACGTAGGTCTTCTCGGCGGTTTGCAGGCCGTAGGCCAGCGGCCGGCCGTCCTCCTCGGAAAGCGTCCCGCCCCCGGCGTCGCCGTTCAGGGCGTACTCGGCGTCGACGAGATCGCGGTGGTTCTTCAGGAGGTCCTGCACGGTCTCCATCCCGGTCTCCTCGTCGCCGGTGAAGACGAGGACGAGGTCGCGGGTGGGGAGGAAGCCCTCGGCCTTGAGGCGAAGGACGGCGAAGGTGATGGCGACGACGCTCCCCTTGTCGTCGGAGGTGCCGCGCCCGTAGAAGTAGCCGTTCTCCTCGATCAGGGTGAAGGGGTCGCGCTTCCAGTCCTCGGGCCGGGCCGTGACGACGTCCATGTGGCCGAGGAGGGCGATCGGCTTCTTCTTCGCCGAACCGGCCGGGGCCCGGCCGCGAAAGCGGACCACGAGCGAGGCGGTCTCCCCCAGCGGCAGGAGATGGACATCCTCCGCCGGGAAGCCGGCGGCCCGGAAGCGGGAGGCGAGGTATTCCGCCACCGCCGGCACCTGCCCGAGGCCGGCGGAGGACTTGATGGCGATGGTACGTCGGAGCATCTCGCGGGCCTCGGCCTCGTCGGGCTTCGGCGCGGTGGACGCCGTCTCCAGCGGCCGCCCGGCCGGCGTGGCGGGGACGTCGACCGCGAGGAGGCCGCGGCCTGAAACGAGAAGGACGAACGCGAGGAGGAGACGGGCCGTTCTCATGAATGCACCAACCTTCGCGGGTTATACCCGAGGTCGGGCCCGGGGGTTCGGCGGCGGGGGCGAGAACCGCTTGTCAGCGCTTCGCCGGCTGGCTCTCGGCGGGAAGGGCCTCGCCCTTCTCGTAGAACTTCAGCGAGGCGGAGTTCAGGCAGTGGCGCTCGCGTGTGGGGGCCGGGCCGTCGTCGAAGACATGCCCCAGGTGGGCGCCGCACCGGGCGCAGTCGATCTCGACGCGGACCATCCCGAAGCTGATGTCCTTCTTCCGGTGGACGTGCTGCGGGTCGAACTCGCGGTAGAAGCTGGGCCAGCCGGTGCCCGAGTTGAACTTGTGGGCGCTGGAGAAGAGCGGGAGGCCGCAGACGACGCAGACGTAGACGCCCTCCTTGTGGTTGTCGAGGAGGGTGCCGCAGAACGCCGGCTCCGTGCCGGCCTTCTGGGTGATCCGGTACTCCTCGGGGGTGAGCTTCGCGGCCAGCTCCTTGACCCGCTCGGGAGAGAGCGGCGTGATGTCGTAACCGGAGGCGGAGATCTTCGGGCTCATGGCGGGGCCTTTCGCGACGGCCGGGCCGGCGTTCTCCCTCGACTCCGCCCGGCTGCAGGCGGAGAGCGCGAGGGCGACCGGGAGGAGGAGCAGAAGGGCGAGCGGGCGTCTCATCTCTTCGAGAACAGTACGACGCCGCAGCCCTCTCCGGATGAGAGCCCTTCGGGCTCAGAAGCCGGCGATGACCGCGACCTGGAAGACGACCGGGCTGCCGTAGAGCCCCACCGCGTTCCCGGTCACGTCGTACAGCAGCTCGACGAGGAGGGCGGAGTTCCCACCGAGCGGCTGGGCGTAGCCGCCGCCCAGGTAGAAGCTCGACTGGTTGTCGCGGTAGGTGCCCCCGTCGAACGACCGGAACTGGACGCTCGACCAGCTCCACTGGGCGGCCGCGTAGGCGCGGTCGAGAATGAAGTAGCGGGCGAAGAGGCCGAACCCGTAGTTGGTCGAGTTGAAGTCGGGGTCGTAGCTCGTGTCGTTCGTGAACTGAAAGGTCCCCGAGGCCCCCGTCCAGAGGCGTTCGGTGGCGAAGAAGCCGACCTCGGGAGAGATCGACACCCAGTTCACGGTGCCGAATCCGAAGCCGATGGCGCCCCCGAAGGTGAACCGGTCCCCCCCGAACGGGGAGGGCGAACGCGGCGGGGCGGAGGTTTCCTGCTGGCCGAGGGCCGGCATCGCGAAGAGAATCACCGCCAGGGCCGCCGGTGCGAGCCGTCTCACGGATCCCCCTCTTCGTCCTCCCGGGAGGGCATCGCCGCGGAAACGCAAGGCGCGTGCCCCGCGCGGCTCCCGGGTCCGGCTCCCGGTGTGAATGTCCCATGGAATTCCCCGCCCCAAAAGCGTGGGATGCCTGCGGGCCGTCGCCCCGCGAAGAGCGGAGTTCCTTCGGGCGCGGCCGAGGTTTACGAAAGACGGAGGCTGCATGGCCGTGACCGGGACACTGGACAAGAAAGCCGACCTCGCGGGGCCGGGGATCGGCACGTACGAGGACCTCGAGAAGGTCCTGCCGAACGACTACAAGCCCCTTCTCGGCAAGAAGGAGACGCAGAAGGCCATCACCGCGGTGAAGCGGTATATCGAGGACGGCCTCTGCCGCGAGCTGAACCTCATCCGGGTGGAGGTGCCCCTGATCGTCGATGCCGAGAGCGGCGTGAACGACTGGTTGGACCGCGACGGGTCGCGCGGCCCCGTCGGCTTCAAGATCACGAACGACCACGGGAAGAACCCGATCGACGCCCAGGTGGTGCAGGCCGCGACGAAGTGGAAGAGGGTGGCCCTTTCCCAGTTCGGCATGGAGGTGGGCGAGGGGCTCGTGACCGACATGCGGGCCGTCCGAAAGGACTACTTCCTGGACCACGACCACAGCGCCTACGTGGACCAGTGGGACTGGGAGAAGGTCATCACGGCGAAGGACCGGAACCTGGATTACCTGACGAAAACGGTGGAAGGGATCTGGAAGGTCATCAAGGGGGCCGAGGAGTGCGCCCTGGAGCTCTTCCCCGGACTTGCGAAGTCGAAGCACCCGCGCATCCCGAACAAGCTGACCTTCATCCACGCCGAGGAGATCCTCGAGAAGTACCCCGACCTGCCGCGCAAGCAGCGGGAGACGGCCATCCTGCAGGAATACCCGGCCGTCTTCATCTACGGCATCGGCTGGACGCTCAAGGACGGCTATCCGCACGAGATGCGCGCGGCCGACTACGACGACTGGGTGACCGAGACGCGCTCGAAGGACGGCAAGCCGATGCACGGGCTGAACGGCGACATCCTGGTCTGGAACCCGGTCACGAAGCGGCGCCACGAGCTGTCGTCCATGGGGATCCGCGTCAACGCGGAGACGCTGAAGGTGCAGCTGGAAGCGACGAACCAGATGCACTTCCTGAAGTTCCCCTACCACCAGGGGATCGTGAACGGAACCCTTCCCCTGTCGATCGGCGGCGGCATCGGCCAGTCCCGCACGCTGATGTATCTCCTCCGGACCGCGCACCTCGGCGAGGTCTCGGTCACGGTCTGGCCGAAGATCCTCAAGGAGATGTGCGCCCGCCGCAACATCCAGGTCATCGAATAGCGGGGGGAGATCAGCCGGCGCGGAGGGTGACCCGGAGGAGCTCGCTCGGGCGGAAGAGGCGCATCCGGGGGCCCCATGTGCCGGTGCCGCGGCAGACGATGACGGTCAGGCCGCCGACCTCGTAGCGCCCTTCGAGGAGCGGGTACTGGATACCCGCGAAGTAGCCGAAGGGCCAGATCTGCCCCGCGTGGGTGTGGCCGCAGAGCATCAGGCCGACTCCGGCGCGCGCGGCCTCGTCGGCCCTCCAAGGGGTGTGGGACAGGAGAATCGTCGCCCCCGGCGGCCGTCCCGCGAGGGCCTTCTGGAGCGGGGAGCCGTCCTTCCCGAACTGGCGGCGGGCCGTGAGGTCGTCGACTCCCGCGAGGACGAGCCCCGGACGGACTTCGACAGCCTGGTCACGAAGGACCGTGAATCCTGCTCCCTGCAGAATCCGGACGCTCTCCTCGATCCCGGCGTAGTACTCGTGGTTCCCCGTGACGGCGAAGGCGCCGAGCGGCGCCGTGAAGCGGGCCAGGAGCGGCCCGAAGTCTTCCTCGCTCCGGCTGTCGCCTTCGAGGATGTCGCCGCAGAGGACGACGAGGTCCGGCTTCAGCCTGTTCACCTCCGCGATCCGGGCCTCCAGCCAGTCCTTTCCGAGCAAGGTGCCGAGGTGGAGGTCGGAGAGGAGGACGAGGCGGGTCCCGTCCCGCTCCGGCGGAAGCCCCGGAAGCCGGATCTCGTGCTCCCTCACGACGGGAGGCCGGAGCGCCTGCGCGATGGCGACGAGCGACAGGAGGCCGGCGGTAAGGAGAGCCCCGCCGCGCAGGGCGGGAACCCGGCCGCGGAAGAAGAAGCCGAAACCGGTGACGACGTCGACGGCGAGGAGAGCGAAGAAGGAGAGAAAGACGATTCCCATCCAGTTCGCGCCGAGGAGCTCCAGCGGCGCGACGAGGAAGGGCGGGGCGACCCGGGAGAGGAGGCGGGCGAGGACGTAGCTCGAGGCGAGGAAGACCGCGAGCGAAACGTACGCCCATCGCGGGAGGCCTTGCGAAACCACCGGTACGGTCGACGCCCGCCAGAAGACGTAGACGTTCACGCCGACCCAGATCGAGAGGAAGACGGCAAAGAACACGGTCATTCTCCAGAGGCCTTCGCGCGCCATTCGGAGAAGACGATAACCGCTATCGGGCGCCGAGGCGCCCCGGAATTACTTCGCCTTGGTCGACTTCCCCTCCGCCAGCGTCATCCAGTTTCCCTTGTCGTCCGCCATCTCCCACTTGAAGGTGTATTCGGCCGGCGACGCCTCGGTCATGACCCACCGGCTCTTGATGACCTTGTCCTTCATTTTCATCGAACTCGTGTAGGTCCAGACCTTGCCCGCGAGGGTGCCTTGGCCTCCCATCCCCATGCCCCGGCTGTCGGCTCCGTAGTAGGTGTAGACCTTGTTCGCGGCGTCGTAGCCCATGAGCCCGATGTTCGTCACGCTTCCGACGGGGTCCTTCCCGTCGCCCGTGCACTTCAGGAAGAAGCCGTCCAGGACCCACTCGCAGACGTCGTTCGACGAGAACTTCCCGGCCGGGCCGAAGGGGTTCGCCTTCTGCTCGCCTTCCGTCGTCCACTTCCCTTCGAAATAGCCGAGCTGCTTGTGTTCGGGGCCGGGCTTCGGAGGTCCGGCCGGTGCCTGGGACAGCGCCGTGGAGGTCACGGCGAAGAGGGCCACGAGGCCCAGGGCGCCCATCCGCATTCTCATCGGTTTCTCCTTGTCGGTTTCGGTGTGAGAAAGATGGTTTGTCACTGTCCGGGTTGTCGCCGCGTGATCCTACATTCCGCCGGCAGTTTCAGGGCCGGTCCCGCGGAGTCCGCGGGACCTTCAGGGCTTCGGCAGGCCGACCGTCTGGGCCAGGACGATCCGCTGGTCGGGCTTGAGCCCCAGCGCCTTGGCGAGGGCGGGGCGGTCCACCGAGCCGCGGACGACCGTGGAGAGGCCCGTCGCCGCAGAGTAGAGGTAGACGTTCTGGCTGATGAACGCCGCGTCCGCCGCCGCGTAGGCATCCCGGTCGGAGCCGGAGGCGCCCGCCATCCGGGAGAGGTCGGCGACGAAGACGAGGTTCAGGGGCGCTTCCTTCACGAAGGCCTGCATCCCCGTCGCCTCGCGGAGGTCTCCCCGGACGACCCCGCGCAGGGCGTGCGCCTTCGCGTCGAAGAGGTACGCCCCGTCCCGGAGGACGACGTAGACGTCGATCTCCTGCCAGTTCTTCGCCGAGGGCGCCGTCCTCCGCCCGTCCTCCCGGTTGACGCCGCAACCCGCCCAGAGGAGGTCCGAAAGGGTCTGCAGTGGCAGCGGCGCCGGCGCGAACTCGCGCGACGATTTCCGCGCCCTGAGCGCCTGGACCAGCGTGGCCGGCGCGTCGAGCTTCGGCTTCGGCAGGTCGATCGGCGGGGGAAGCTCCGTGGCCCCCGCCGCCGCAGACAGCAGCAGGACCACGACGGCGAAGAACCGGGCCGCTCGGAGGAGACACATCGTCGCTCCCTTCCGGCCGCGCCCCCCGTATCGCAGCTCGCGCTCTGGAATCGAGTCTACGCCGCGGCCTCCGCGCTACGATTCTCCCCGGGTATGACCCGTCCCGACGCGCTGAAGCTCCTCGACTCGCTCCCTCTGTTCGCCGGGCTGACGGCCGAAGACCGGAAGCTCCTCGGCCCTCTCTGCCGGGTCCGGGCCTACGACAAGGGGGAGAAGGTCTTCTCCGAGGGAGAGCCGGCGAAGGAACTCTGCTTCGTCGTCCTCGGACGTCTGAAGGTCGTCAAGTCGGCGCCGGGGCGCGACCTGATCCTCGGCCTCTTCGGCCCGGGCGAGCCGGTGGGAATGGTGGCCGTCTTCGAGGGGCGGCCCTACCCCGCTTCCGCCATCGCCCTCGAACCGTCCACCGTCGTCCACGTCCCCGAGCACGAGTTCTTCGCGACGCTGGGCGACCATTCGGGGCTCGTGAAGCGGCTCTTCCAGGGGCTGATGACGCGCCAGCTCGACCTGACCCGGCGCCTTCTCGACCTGACCGGACACGTCGACGCCCGGATCGCGCGCCTGTTCCTGACGCTCGCCGACAAGGCGGGGCGGCCCGAGGGGAAGGGGGTCTTCATCCGGATCGCCCTCGCGCGGCAGGAGATCGCCGACCTGGCCGCCACGACCGTCGAAACGGCCATCCGCGTGATGAGCCGCTGGGGAAAGGACGGGGTGGTCGAGACACGCGAGGACGGTTTCTTCGTTCCCGACGTCGAGGAGCTGAAGAAGCACGCGGCCGCTGGCTGACCGGCCGGCGTCCCGATCGGGGCTGGAAAAAGCGCGCGGCCTGGGAGAGGGTGTTCTTCTGAGATAGAGTCGCAATTGTGATGTCGGCCGCCGCGTTGACGAACTCGCGATCGACTTCAGAGGCTTCGAGATAGAAAAGGAGGCTTCGTGTGGCGATCAGAGCCGTGAAGCGTCTCGTCAAGGCCAAGCCGACGCTCGAGGGCGCCGGCGTCCGTCTCCACCGGGCGTTCGGCTTCGGCGCGACGTCCGACACCGACCCGTTCCTCCTCTTGGACGATTTCCGGAACGAGCGGCCGGAAGACTACCGGGCGGGCTTTCCGTGGCATCCGCACCGGGGGATCGAGACGATCACGTACGTCCTGGCGGGCACGGTGGAGCACGGCGACAGCATGGGGAACAAGGGCTCGATCGGCGCCGGCGACATCCAGTGGATGACGGCCGGCCGCGGGATCATCCACCAGGAAATGCCGAAGGGAGATCCCGCCGGGCGTATGCACGGCTTCCAGCTCTGGGCGAACCTCCCCTCGTCGCTCAAGATGACGGAGCCGCGCTACCAGGACGTGAAGGCCGGGGACGTGCCGCTCGTCGTCGACGACGACGGCTCCGAGGTGCGCGTCGTCTGCGGCCGCTACCACGGGACGGCCGGACCGGTCGACGACGTGGCGGCCCAACCCGTCTATCTCGACATCTCGGTCCCGGCCGGAAAGCGGAAGATCCTGCCGGTCGAAACGACGAGTCACGCGTTTGCGTACGTCTTCGCGGGCAGCGGGAAGTTCTGCAACGCCTCCGCGCCCCTCGCGGTTCCCAGCGAGCCCGCCGGCTGGGCGGACGCGAAGCCGCCGTCGCAAGCCGACAACCGCTCGCTCGTGCTCTTCGACCGGGGGGACGAGGTGGAGCTCCACGCCGGCGACGACGGCGTCCGGTTCCTCCTGATCTCCGGGCAGCCGCTCGGGGAACCCGTGGCCTGGTACGGCCCCGTCGTCATGAACACGCAGGAAGAGCTGCGGCACGCGTTCCAGCAGCTCGAGGACGGGACGTTCCTGCGGCCGGACGCCCGGAGATGACCGATGCTCCTCACGAAGGAGGATTCATGAAGATCCCCGGGGCCTGCGCCCACATCGCGGGGCTGAAGGCCGTCGTTCCCCCGAAGAGCCGCGAGTGCGAGGAGTGCGTCAAGATCGGCTCCCGCTGGGTCCACCTCCGCACCTGCCAGACATGCGGCGGCACGCGCTGCTGCGACTCCTCCCCGAACCGGCACGCCTCGAAGCACGCGAAGAGCGCCGGGCACCCCGTCGCCTGCTCGGCCGAGCCGGGCGAGAAGTGGCTCTACTGCTATCCGGACGACGTCCTCGTCGAAACCTGATGGACCGCGTCCAGCTCGTTCACAAGGTGCTGGCGGAGTAGCTCGCCTCCGCCGCGCGGAGAGCCCGTCGTCATGAACGCGCCGGAAGAGCTCTCTCACTTCACGTCGCAGGCGCACCAGGCGTAAACGCCCTTCGGGTCGTTGAAGGTGAGGAGTCTCGCCGTCTCGCCCAGCCGGTCGAGGACGGCGCGGACGGCGGGGGGCGCCGGGGCGGCCTCTCCCTCCGCGGCATCGAACCCGAAGGCGCGGGCGAAACGGGCGCGGCCGGCGAGGAGCCGTGACAGGAGCTTCTCGCGGAAGGTCATCTCCTTCTCGACGTACCAGACGCGGTACTTTCCCTCCGTGAGCGTCGCTCTCTTGGCGGCGGAGGCGATGGCCTCGGGGAGACCGCCCAGGCGGTCGACGAGCTTCCGCTCGAAGGCGTCGGCGCCGCTCCAGACGCGCCCGCGGGCGATCCGGTCGACCTCGTCCTTCGACATCTTCCGCGCTTCGGCCACCCGTTCGAGGAAATCGTCGTAACCGCGGTTGATGGAGAGCTGGATGATCCGCCCCACCTCGGGTTTCAGGGCGCGGTCGGGTCTGAGCGCCCCCGAAAGCCAGGTCGTCCCGACGCCGTCCACGCGCATTCCGAGGTACTTCGCCATCGGCTTCTCCACGGTCGGGAACATCCCGAAGATGCCGATGGAGCCGGTGATCGTGTCGGGGCTGGCGAAGATCTCGTCGCTCGCCGTGGAGATCCAGTAGCCTCCCGATGCCGCGACGCTCCCCATCGAGACGACGACCGGCTTCTTGTTGACCGTCCGCGCGAGGGCCAGCTCGCGCCGGATGATCTCGGATCCGAAGACGCTCCCGCCGGGGCTGTCGACGCGGAGGACGATGGCTTTCACTTTCTCGTCCTGGCGCGCCTTCCGGACGAGGGCGGCCGTCGACTCGCCGCCGATCGTGCCCGGAGGCTGCCGGCCGTCGTAGATCTCCCCGACCGCGACGACGACGGCCACGGCGTCGCCGCTCCCCTTCTTCCCGGACCGGTCGCCGCCCCCGTTCTCGAGATAGTCGGCCACGGAGACCTGCTTGAAGGTCTCCCCGTCCTTCTGCTCGCCGACCAGCTCGATCATCCGCTTGCGGACCTCGTCGCGGTAGCCGATCCGGTCGACGAGCTTTGCCTCGAGAGCGAGCCGTGCGAGGCTCCCCTTCGCGGCCTCGAGCCGCTCCGGCATCCGGTCGATGTAGGCGCGGACCTCGTCCGGCGGGAGCCGGCGCGCCGCCGCGACGTCCTTCACCCAGGAGTTCCAGAGATCCCCGAGCCACTTGAGGTCCGCCTCGCGGGCCTCGGGCGACGGCTCGTTCCGGATGAAGGGTTCCACGAACGACTTGTACTCGCCGACGCGGAAGACGTGCCAGTCGATGCCGAGCCGGTCGATGGCGTCCTTGTAATAGGTCCGCCAGCGCCCGAACCCGTCGAGAAGGACCGCCCCCTCCGGGTGGAGCCAGACCTCGTCGGCCGCCGCGGCGACCGCGAACGGCCCCTGCAGGGTGGTCTCGCCGTAGGCGATCACCTTCTTGCCGCTCTTCCGGAAGTCGAGGAGCGCCGCACGGAGGTCCTCGATCTTCGTCAGCCCCCCGCCGGTCATCTGCGAAACGTCGAGGAAGATGGCCCCGATCCGGCGGTCGTTCTTCGCGGCCGAAACCGCGTCGAGCAGGTCCTTCACGAGGGTCTGCCGCGCCGGCTCCCCGAGAAGCGCGGCCTCGATCACGCTGTC
Organism: Thermoanaerobaculia bacterium; assembly: GCA_035519355.1. Classification (GTDB taxonomy): domain Bacteria; phylum Acidobacteriota; class Thermoanaerobaculia; order UBA5066; family UBA5066; genus DAOMFB01. Next base: position 13,672 of record DATIWM010000229.1, read on the forward strand.
GGCCGAGCGGCGCGAGAGCTGTTCGACGAGGGTTCCCTGAGGCTTGACGACGAGGGCCGCTCCCTTCGGCACCTTCGGGCGCCCGGAGATCGCGACCCAGACCAGCCAGACGACGAGGGCGAGGAAGAGGACGTTGACGACGAAGCGGCGGGACGCGTCGACGGCGGCCCAGAGGCTCGAGAGGAATCCGGTTCGCCGTACGGGTTTCTGCTCTTCCATCGGAAGCTCCTTCGCCGACCGTCGGAACGGGCGGCGCCGTCCTGGATTCTACGGACGGCCGCGGAAGCGGTTTCCGGCTAGAGGTCGGTCCGCGAGAGGCGGCGCGCCGCGAGGAGAGCCGGGACGACGGCCCAGACGAGGAGCGAGAGGGCGATGAGGAGCCCCGCGCCGGCGGGCCCGTGCGTGAAGCGGAGGAGGGCGAGCGAGGCCGAGCCGAAGGCGGCCGTCCCCTCGAGGGCGAGGAAGGCGCCCGTGCGCATCGCCCCCGACGGGTTGGCGAGGACCGAGACGATGAGGACGCGCGAGGCGGCCCCCGACGGCAGGAGAGAGGCGACGCCGAGCGCCACGAGGTCGACGAGGATCGCCGTCACGAACCAGACGACGAGGGCGAGCGAAAGGGCCCGCGTCCGCCGCCGTCCCGCCGAGCCGGCCGCGACGAGGGCCGCGAGACCGAGGAAGACGGCCGTCAGCAGGGCCGAACCCATGACGAGGAGGGCGTAGCCCGAAAGGCCGGCGTCCCCCGCGTTCGAGTAGACGACCAGCCCGGCCGCGCCGAAGCCGATGAGCTGCGCGGCGACGAGCGCGACCCAGAGCCCCGTGACGCGCCCGAGGAGGATGGTCCGCCGCGAGACGGGCTGCGAAAAGAGCAGCTCCGCCGCGCCCCGCTCGGGGATGAGGGTCAGGACGCCCATCAGCAGCGCGGCCAGCGGGACGAGGAGGAGGACGAGCTGGACGAGCGAGGCCGTCGTCCGCGAGAAGTCCTGGACGCCGTGGCCGCCCGAGAGGACGTAGCCCGAGACCGAGACCGCGAGCGAGAGGGCGGCGAAGACCGTGGCGAAGACCTGCGTCCAGCGCGACCGGACGGCCAGAACGAGCTCCTGCCTCGCACACAGGACAAATGGAGTCTCGAAAAAGAGCCAAAGGGGGCCTTTTTCACTCATGGCACGCCGTTCCGGCCGAAGACCTGAATGACCGTCATCGGCGTTCCCCCCTTCGCCGCATCGTCGGCGGCCCGCGAGGCCGCGTCGGCGTGGGCGACGAGGAAGGAGTTCATCGGCGTCAGGAGGCCGGGAACCTTCGTGTAGAGCGCCGTGGAGGCCCGCACCCACTGCTTCGTCCGGTGGTCGGCCACGTACGCGAGCTGCCCCTTCGCCGGCGCACCCCCCGCCGTCAGGAACGTCGCGAGACACCCGATGTCGTCGAAGAACCGGGGCTCTTCGTTCGGCGCGACGAGCTGCGCCGCGAAGCGGAGGTCGGAGACCGCCATCCGGCACCAGCCGCAGGCGTCGTGCTTCGTGTCGGGCTGCACCGGGAGGGCGGGAGAGCGCGCGCAGCCGGCGAGAAGGAGAGCGATTAGAAGGACGAGCCGCTTCACGAGTGCTCCCCAACCAGTTCGCGGTAGAGCTCCTCGAGCCGTCCCTCCTGCGCCGTGAGGCCCGCGATCCGGGCCCCGGCGCCGCGGAGCGCGTCGAGCACCACCGGGCGCCGACGGGCGGGACCCGGGACGACCAGCTCGTCCCCGATCCACGAGGCCTCCGGCGCGAGAGCGCGGACCGTGTCGAGCAGCCCCTCCGGACGGACGGGGATCCGGACCCGCATCACGCCCCGCTCGGCGAGGCGCGTCGCCAGCTCTCCCGCCGAGAGGAGGGCGACGAGCTGTCCGTCGACGAGGATTGCGATCCGGCCGGCGAGCTGCTCCACGTCGCCGAGCTGGTGAGAGGTGAAGAGAACGGTCTCCCCCGCGCGGCGCCGCGCCTCGACGAGCCCGTAGAAAGCGCAGAGGCCGTCGGGATCGAGGGCGGCCGTCGGCTCGTCGAGGAGGAGGACCGGCGCGTCGGGCAGGACGGCGACAGCGAGGCCGAGCCGCTGGACCATGCCGCCCGAGTAGGTCCCGACGGTCCGGGCGGCCGAGCCGTTGAGCGAGGCGAGACGAAGCGCCTCGTCGACCCGCGAGGCCGCGACGCCACGCAGCTTCCGGTAGAAGTCGAGGACCTCCCGCCCCGTCAGGGCCTCGGGGAAGGAGACCCGCTGCGGAAGGTAGGAAAGGACCTTCCGCGCCTCGGGCTCCGCAGCCGGGCGGACCGGGACGCCGGGTGCCCCGACGAGCACGCGTCCCGACGCCGGGCGGACGAGCCCGGCGGCCGCTTTCAGGCAGGTCGTCTTCCCGGAGCCGTTCGGGCCGAGGAGCGCCACGACCTCCCCCGTCTCCACGGCGAGCGTCAGCCCCTCGACGGCCCGCTGGCGGCCGAAGTTCTTGGAGAATTCCTCGAAACGGATCACGCGCCCCCCCGGCGCCCGAGCAGTACCGCGGCGAGACCGAGGCCGAGCGTGGCGGCAGAGGCCAGGAGCCCTTTCACGTCGGCGCGCCGGCGCGGGGCCCTCGAACGCGGGACGTCGGCGAGGACCGGGGGGCGCGCGAGCGGCCGCCGGTCCTCGGCCTCGATCCGCCGGAGGACGGGAAAGGTCCGCTCGGCGGCCCCGAGTGCGGTCGCGGCGAGGCTCCGCGCCACGAGGTCGGCGGCCGTGAGGTTTCCCCGGAGGTGGTCGAAGACGTTCGTCAGGGTGTAGGGGCGGTCGGAGCGGCCGTCGCCGTCGAGGTCGGGCTCGTCGTTCTCGGACCAGTAGTTCCCGTCGAAGTCGGTGTCGGTCCGCAGCCCGACGAGGGTCAGGGGCGTCAGGTTCGCGACGAAGACGTTGTCCCGGAAGACGTTTTCGCCGCACGAGTCGAAGAGGACGATGGCCGTGTCCGACTCGGCGACGACGTTCCGGACGAAGCGGTTCCGGTAGGAGCCTTCGAGGAAGATGCCCCGCGCGTTGTCCGCGATGAGGTTGTCCTCCGCCACGACGTCGTCGCAGGTCTTGAAGAGGAGCCCCACGCTGGCGAAGCCGCGGTTGTGGAGGAAGCGGTTCCGCCGGAAGGTGATCCGGCGCGAGTACATGAGGGCCGTGCCGGCGGCGCCGTTTTCGAAGAGGTTGTCCTCGAAGACGTTGTCGTCCGAGAACATGTAGTGGAGGCCGTATCGGAGGTCGCGGGCCACGTTCCTCGCGATGAAGCCGTGCCCGGCGGACTGGATGTAGATGCCGTCGCGGACGTCCTCGATCGTGTTGCCGGTCAGCGTGTAGCCGTCGGTGTCGTAGATGTGGATTCCCGAGCCTTTCTCGCCGGCGTCGCGCCCCGGGATGCCGCGGATGGCGCAATCCTCCACGCGGACGCCGTTCGCCTCGCGGAGATAGACGCCGAAGACGCATCCCCGGATCCGGTTTCCGCGGAGAACCGCGCCCGGGGCCGCCACGTGGATCCCGGCGGAGTCCTTCGCGATGTCGCCCCCTTCGCGCCCGTCGATGTCGAGCCCCTCGACCGTGACGTTCCGGGCCCGGACCCGGACGACGCTGCCGCTCCCCGAGCCGAGCAGAAGCGGGCGTCCGCGGCCCACGAGGCGGACCGGCTTGTCGAGATAGAGGTCTCCCGTGTAGGTGCCGGGGCCGACCTCCACGGTGCTTCCCGGCGCCGCGGCGTCGAGCCGCCCCTGCAACGGCGACGTCTCCGCCGCCGCCGGCCGCCCCTCCAGCGTGCCGGGGGCGATCGGCGGCATCTCCCCCGAGATCTGGAGCAGGAGGACGAGCGGCGAGAGGTTCATGCCGCGGCGCGGAGCGGGGCGGCCGGACTCCGGCGTCCCTCTCTCCCGCCGAGAAAGACCGCGAGGGCGAGGCAGAGGACGACGAGGCCGAGGGCGTACGAGCCGAGCCCGGGATACGAGTAGACGCCGAAGTTGGCGAGCTGCTTGAAGCCGAACATCGGCGGCATGAAGGGGTCCACCCGGACCGCCGCCGTCGGCGCGAGGTGATGCCCGTACCACCAGAGCTTGTAGGCGAACGACCAGACGGAGAAGGCGCCGAAGTAAAGGTAGATCACGAAGCAGTCGACGGCGTGCGAGACCTTCCCGAGGACCGCCGCGCGGAGGATCAGCAGGCCGAGGCCGCCGACCACGAAGGGAATCCACTTGAATTCGTTGAAGTCCGCGATCTCGATGTCCTTCATCCCGATGTAGTGGTTGAGGACGTTGATCTCCTTGATGTCCTGCCCGTTGTTCCCGCCCTCCAGCTTCCAGCTGTAGATCCCCATCCGGAGCCCCTCGGGGTACTGGGGCGCGAACATCGTCAGGGTCCAGAGCGGGAAGAGATACGACGGGATCAGGAGGACGAAGGCGAGGACGAGGAACGCCCGCGGCCCGAGGTCCAGGGGCAGATCGAGGATCCGGTTGCTCTTTTCGAAGAAGGATTTCATGGAAAACGGCGGGGAAGCCCGGGTTCCGGGCCTCCCCGCACCCCCTCCCCCCGTCAGCCTTTCGGCTTGACGATCAGGTAGCCCTGCATCTCCTGGTGGAGCGCCGAGCAGAAGTTCGTGCAGTAGTACGGATAGACGCCGGGCCTGTCGGCCTTGAAGGTGACGACCTTCGTCTCGCCGGGGTCGCAGACGATGTTGATGTTGTAGTCGAGCAGGCCGAAGCCGTGCAGCTCGTCGGTCGTCTGCTCGATGTTGGTCAGGGCGACCTTGACCGTATCGCCCTGAACCACCTCGATGGCCGTCGGGGTGATCGTGGAGCGGACGAGGACGACCTTGGCGAGAACGTTCGACCCCTGCCGCGTGACGCCGGCGTCCTTGACGTCCCAGATCGCCAGCGGGTTCTTGTTCTCCTCCTTCGGATAGACCTCGATCGGCTTGACCTTGTCGGCCTTGATCATCTGCGCGTAGTGCGGCTCCGGCTCGGTGAAGGCGTCATAGAGGAGCTTCATCTTCTCCTCGCTGATGTCCACGAGCTGCGACGACTCGGGCTGCGAGGGGCCCACCGAGAGGTGACGGCCATGAGAGAGCTTGTTCAGGCCGACGAGGTACTTGCCGTCGGGGCTGACCGTGTCGCCTTCGGCCGCGCAGAGGTGGCCGATGGAGTAGCTCATCGGGATCTTGTCCACGACCTCCCAGGTCCCGAGCTTCCACTTGGCGATGGCGCTGTCGACGAAGAGCGACGTGTAGGCCATGCCGTCCGGCCCGAACTGCGTATGGAGCGGTCCGAGGCCGACCGGCACCTCGGCGTCCTTGATCGACTCGTACTTCAGGACCGGGATGCCGTCCTCGTCCCCCGTGAAGTCCTTGTTCTGGATCGCCGTCTTGAGCTTCTCGAAGTTGAAGGCGGTCGTGACGCCCTGCAGTTTGCCCGACCCGATGATGTACTTGCCGTCGGGGGAGACGTCGACGCCGTGCGGGGACTTTCCGCAGGGCATCAGCCAGACGAGGCCCGGCACCTTTTTCGGGTCGATGACCTTCACGCCGCCGATCAGGTCGCCCTTTCCTTCGGCGACGGCCTTCTCGACGGCCTTCCAGTCGACGGCGGCGATGTAGTCGCGGTCGCGCTGCGAGGCGGTCACCTCCAGCTTGCCGGTGGCCCTCTCGGAGTTGTAGCAGGTCCAGAACATCCAGCCGTCGGAGACCTTCTTCCCGGCGTCGCCGAGGTCCCAGTCGAAGGGGGGCGTCATGATCTCCCACGCGAGCGACATCTGGCCCGTCTTCGGATCGATCTTGATCCCGGCGATGATTCCCTTGTAGTCGGAGGCGTACTTCTCGATCGGCGCATACGTCCCCTTGGGAATCGGGATCGAGAAACGGGACGCCATCATGGCGTATTCGGTGTTCGGCGTGACGAAGGAGGAGCCGTGGTTGCCGGAGACGTTCGGGACGGGCCCGAAGATCTGCTTCGTCTTGAAGTCGCGAAGGTCGATCCGTGCGATGCGCCCGTTCATCTCGTTGATGAAGAGCCAGCGGCCGTCGTAGTCCCCGTTCGTCTCGGAGAGGGCGGGGTGGTGCGCATCGCCCCACGTCAGGTTGCCCAGCATCGCCTTCGACTCGTCGTCGAAGCCGTAGCCGGTGGCGGGATACGGCGTGAAGACGGGAATCGTCGAGAGATGGCGCATCGAGGGGACGCCGTAGACGTAGACCTGGCCGGAGTGCCCGCCCGACGAGAAGAGGTAGTACTCGTCGAGGTCCCCCGGGGCGACGTAGGTCTTCATCGCCGCCACGGCGACGTCGGACTTCGTCTCCGCGCCCCCCTTCCTGGCGGCCTTCGGTCCGCTCGGAGCGCAGCGGCCCACGAGGAGGCCCGCGGCCACGAGGACCGCGAGAACCCCCCAGCTCAGGATCGATTTCTTCTTCTCGTTCATGCTCTCTCCTCCGTCTTCTTCCGGGGACGCTTCCGTCCGTTTCGTGTCGTCAGCGCGCGCCGGCCGCCGGGGCGGCCTTCGCGGTCTGGGCCTTCTGCTTCTCGTGCTCGGCGAACGCCTCGCGAAGCTTCGCGATGGCGACCTGTTTCTCCTCGGGCGTGAGGACGATCTGGCGCGACAGGACGACCGCCATCGTCCCCGTCGGAGCCAGGAAGAAATCGTCGACGGTCCGGCCGAACCGGCTCTGGGTGTCGAGGACGGCCGTCGAGAGGTCGGGGCCGATCTGCGCCGGGCTCTTCACGCCGAGCGACGAGATGTTGTGGCAGACGAAGCAGCCGGTCTTCACGAACCAGGCCCCGGGCCCCGTCTTCATCCGCTGCTCCTCGGCGACCTCGTCGGCCGTCTGCGGGTCGGTCCGGGCGACGCCGGGGCGGAATGTGACCGGCACGGGAGCGTGCCGCCACGACATGACCAGCAGGGCGAGGGACTGCGCGTCCTTCGTCCCGAAGTTGAAGTTCGGCATGACGGTGTCGGCGACGAGGGCCTTCGGGTCCTTCAGGTGGGCGACGTGCCACGCAAAGGCCGTCCTCTGGCCGGAAAGGCGGCTCATGTCGAACTGCTCGGCCGCCTTGTCTCCCTCCCACGTCAGGTCGGGCCCGATCGTCCCGCCCCGCCCGTTGATGACGTGACAGGCCCGGCACCCCTTCATGTTGACGAGGCGCTTGGCGTTGTTGACGAAGTCGGCTCCCTTCGTCTCCCGGTCGTACCGGTGGCAGACGTTGCAGTTCATCTGCAGGAGAGCCTTCTTGTCGTCGACGATCGAGTACTCCTCGCCGAGCCGCTGGCCGAGGAGCGGCTCCTCCCAGTGCGGCACCGGGCCGTGCGCGGTCTCCAGGTCGATGGAGTAGCCCTGTCCGCCGTGGCACGACGTGCAGCCGTACTTCTCGATCGGATGGGCCTTCAGCGGCTCGGGCGGATGGGTCCGGAAGGGGTGGTCGGCCTTCTCGAAGCCCTTCCAGAGGATCCCCTGGTGGCAGGTGATGCAGCGGTCGGCGTTGCCGAGGTCCTTGATCCAGATCTGCTGCGTCCCGACCGGGAGCGGCTTCGCCTTCTCGGCCCCGAACTTCTCCGTGACCATCTTCCTGAACTCGGCCTGGTACCAGCGCCAGTCGTGGCGGCGGTCGCTCCAGGCGAAGAGGACCGTCGAGGCGATGAGGAGAAGGCCGACGACGGCGAGGACCGGGCGGTCACGCTTCGGGTAGGGAGAGTCCGTGCGCTGTTCCATCTCAGATCCTCGAGGGAATCTCGGGCCACGTCTGCCACGGCCAGTAGAAGTGCCAGTAGGGGCCGCGCATGAACGTGCCGACGACGGTCAGGACGATGATGAAGAGGCAGATCGCCAGGAAGACGGCGTTCTGCCTCTTCCGGTCGCCGGCGAACCAGACGCCGGCGCCCGAGGCCGCGCTCCGGTCCAGCCAGGGCCAGATCGTCAGGAGGGTGACGAGGATCCCCGGCAGGATGACGCCGCCGAGGAAGGCGCCGTTCATCGTGAATTTCCCGATCTTGACGGTCGTGAGCGTGACGATTTCCTGCAGCCAGAGGAAATACCAGGGAGCCTTCGCCGGGTTCGGCGTGACGAGGGCGTTGGCCGGCTCCTCGAGCGGCGAGGGGACGAAGACGGCCAGCATGCCGACGATGGCGATCGTGCCGAGGACGACGATGGCGATCCGGCGGACGAGGTCGTTCACGGCGTTGACCGTCAGGTCGGGCGCCTCGAGGGAGGCCGCCCGGATCGTCGGGGCGGTCCCCCGCGCCACGCCGAGGAGGGTGTAGGTCTTCGTCGGGACGGCGCCCGTGTCGATGGCTTCACTCAGGAGCGCCTGCCGGTCGGCTTTCGCCAGGCCGCCGTCCTTCCGGACGCGCCACATGTGGTACGCGAAGAGGACGCCGACGGCCCCGGGCAGGAAGATGCAGTGGAGGACGTAGAAGCGGAGGAGCGTCGACTGATCGATGGCCCGCCCGCCGAGGAGGAGCTCCCGGATCTTCGGGCCGACGAGCGGGATGGAGCTGGCGATGTTCGTGCCGACGGTGACGGCCCAGTAGGCGAGCTGGTCCCACGGGAGGAGGTAGCCGGTGAAGGAGAGAAAGAGGGTGAGGAGAAGCATGACGACGCCGAGCACCCAGTTCCATTCGCGCTTCTGACCGCGGCCGCTCCCGTTCTTGTACGCGCCGGTCAGGAAGACCCGGACGAGATGGAGGAAGACGACAGCCACCATGAGGTGGGCCCCGATCCGGTGGACCGCGCGGATCCACTTGCCGAAGGTGACGACGTACTCGATGTCCTTCACCGATCCGTACGCCCGCTCCACCGACGGGATGTAGAGGAGGAGGAGCGGCAGGCCCGAGAGCGTCAGGAGGAGGAAGAGCGCCGCCGAGGCCGTGCCGAGCCAGAACGAGTAGCTCCAGTCGAGGGAGGGCTTGTAGGTCTTGGCGGGGAACCAGTGGAGCATGAAGTTCGAGACCACGGCGTCGCCCGCCTCGCGGTCGGAGCGCGGCCGGAAGCTCCAGAAGGGTCTCGGGTGGACGCCGGGGGCGGAAGGCTCTTCGGTACGGAGTTTCGACAGCAGCTTCATCGCGTCCTCAGGCCAGCGTGAACCGGAAGTCGTGCGGGACTTCCTTCGCGAGGTCGACGACGAGCTGGCCGTCGTCGAGGGCGAGCGACAGGTGGTACCAGGCCAGCGGGCGCGGCGCGGGGCCGGCGACGTTCGTCCCCTCGCCGTCGTACTTCGAGCCGTGGCACGGGCAGAGGAAGCGGTGGGTCATCCGGAGGGGGACGCCGTTCACCGTCCGTTCCTCCGGGCGCGGGAGCGCCTCGGCGCGGACCGTGCAGCCGAGGTGCGTGCAGACCGCCGAGACGGCGTGGAAGCTCTTCCCGTCGCGGAAGACGAAGAGCCGCTCCTCGGGGAGGAACTTCAGGCCGTCCGGAAACTCCAGCGGCGGGCCGAGTTTCACCGTGGTGGGCGCGTCGTAGGAGACGTTGGGGACGAGCGAGCGGAGGGAGGCCGCCGTCTGCCCGACGAGGGCCGCGATCCCCGCGCCGAATCCCAGCTTGTAGAGGAAGTCGCGCCGGCCGCCGGCTTCTCTTTCGTCCGTCATCCCTTCACCTCACCCGCGGGGTTCGCCACCGCGAACCGCTCCGTGATTGAGAACTTCTCCATCGTCATGGCGTCGGTCGGGCAGCGAATGGCGCAGAGCCCGCACCGGATGCACTTCTCGTCGTCCTTCACCATCGCGGAGAGGGGCAGGCCGCTTCCTTCGGCGCGCCTCTCGAGCTCCGTTCGCTGCTCGTCGGGGAGGTCGAGCTCCTCGAACGGCACGATGGCGAGGCAGTATTCGGGGCAGACGTCGACGCAGCGGCTGCAGAGGACGCACTTCTCGGGGTCGTAGATCGTCTGGACGTGGCAGACGAGGCAGCGGCCTCCCTGCACGCGGGCGTCGGCCTCGTCGTAGCCCGTCTCGACCTCGGCGATGCCGGTCCGCCGGAGAGGGTCGAGCGTGGGGGGCGCCTCGCGGTCCCAGAGCTCGAAGCCCGCGATCATCCGGTAGTCGCGGGTCGGGATCTTCTCGATCTCGACCTCAGCCTCGATCCGTGCGCGGTCCTTCGCGAGCCATTCGTGGATGGAGCGCGCGGCCCGCTTGCCGTTCGCGACCGCCTCGATCAGGTTGCGCGGGCCGAACGCCACGTCGCCCCCGGCGAAGACCCCCGGCGCCGACGTGGCCATCGTCCCGGGGTCGGTCTTCACCGTGCCGCCGGGAGTCAGCTCGACGCCGTCCCCGGGGGCGAGGAAGGAGAGGTCCGCCCGCTGGCCGATGGCGAGGACGCAGGCGGTCGCCTCGATCGTCACGACGTCGTTCTCGTCGTAGGTCGGCGCGAAGCGGCCGTTCTCGTCGAAGACGCCGAGGACCTTCTTGAGCTCCACGGCCGTGAGCCGGCCGTCGCCCAGGAACCGCTTGGGGCCGCGGCGCGGGAGGAACCGGATCCCCTCCTTCCGGGCCTCCTCGAACTCCTCGTGCCCCTGCGTCGTCCGGAGGACCGGCATCTCCTCGAAGTTCTCGAGGGAGACGATCGTCAGCTCGGCCGCGCCGCCGCGAAGGGCCGCGCGCGCCGAATCGAGGGCCTCCTTCACGGCGCCGGTCTCGCCCCGCTCGAGGGCGTCGATCTCCTCCTCGCGCGAGAGGCGGAGCGCCGTCCGCGCGGCGTCGAAGGCCACGAAGCCGCCGCCGACGATGACGACCTTCCGGCCGAGGTCGAGACGGTGGCCGCGGTTGACGTTCAGGAGGTAATCGACCGCCTTCACGACGCCGGGCAGCTCGACTCCCGGCAGGATGAGGTCGCGCCCCTTCGTCACGCCGACGGAGAGAAAGACGGCCTCGTAGCCCTGGGAGCGGAGCGCCGAAAGGCCGAAGGCCGGCGTGAGCGGCGTCGAGAGGCGGAGGTCGACCCCGAGGGAGACGATCTTGTTGATCTCCTCGCGGAGGAGCGTCCGTGGCAGCCGGTATTCGGGAATGCCGAAGCGCATGGCCCCGCCCGGCTCCTCGGTCGCCTCGAACAGGGTGACCGCGTAGCCGAGAAGGGCGAGGTCGTGCGCGGCCGCCAGGCCGGCCGGGCCCGAGCCAATCACGGCGACCTTCGGTCGCCGCGAGGCAGTTCTTGAAGCGGGGGGTGCGAC